>WFMM01000051.1 GCA_015484595.1 Nitrospirota bacterium
GGCAAAGTGCAGTGGTTGCATGATGGCCTGTTCCAAAGGCCATTCCAGGCTCAATGACTATCTTTATCCTGCTTCCTTCGTACTCATGCCAGGGGGCAAGAACTATAAGCCTTTTACCTGTCTTAACCGGCCTTAGTGTCTTCTTCCAGGCATCATCCCACTGCACAATAGGAGCAGTTTCTATCTTAAAAGAGAGCTCATCGGTCAGCCCAAGGGAAATAAGGAGGGCTCCTTTTTCCTCCATCTCATTACAAAAGGAAAGGGCATCATCGTAAGAGCTGAAGCAGGCAATAATCCTTCCGCTTTCACGGTAAAAGCCCTGACAGTTATGCTCAAACAAAAAGGCAGACAATGCATCTTCAGCCTGAACCGAACACTCTATTGTCACCTTCCAGTAGCTATGCACCATTTATTAAAAATTTTTATAAATCTTTATTAAAAATTCTAAAAGATGCCCTGATTATAATATCATAATAGCGTTGATTGCGTTCATCGCGTTCGTTGCGTTCGTTGCGTTCATCGCGTTGATAGCGTTAATTGCGTTAATTGCGTTGATAGCGTTAGCGAGTTTGGAATTTGGGATTTAGAGTTTGGAATTTGTTTAGAATTTAGGATTTAGAATTTAGGATTTTAAAATAAGGGGTTGAGGGTTCAAGAAAGTAGGGATGTTTACTACCCCCTATACGCTACCCCCTACACCCTGTAAAGAGGTTTAAACCATGGAGCTTGAGGTAAAGTTAGACGGGAAGGATTACACACTTTCAGTGGAAAACCCCTTTTCTCTTGACCCACAGAAGGTCTCAGAGGAACTAAAAGATCGGTTTAAAGACAGGGCTGACGAGCTGGCAACGCTTGACATCGAGGGGCTTTTACCACGAATGATTAAAGGGGTTTTTGGATGTGAAGAGGGCTGTCCTGCTGATGCCAAAAGACTGGTAGCCGAGGGATACGGTGTTTTTCATCTTGAGTACATCGAAGGCGGGATCCTCTCTGCAACATGCAAACTAAAGGATGGCTCTCCTCTGGAGATAAAGGTCTTTCCAGATTTTTAGCGCTTTAATCCTGAACAGCCCTTAGCCCCTCAAGGGCATCGGTATTTTTTCTGTCAAGCTCAAGGGCCTTTTCAAACTGTCTTTTAGCCCTCTTTTTAAGGCCTGCCTTCAGGTAAATATGCCCGAGCTCTGAGTAGTATTCTGAATTGAATCGATCTAATTTTATCGCCTCAAGGAGTGCCTCCTCTGCGTGCTTTAATCTCCTTGGCAGGTTCGAGAGTGCCTTGGACAGGTAAAACCAGTATTTTGGCTCACCAGGGTCAAGCCTCGTAGCCCACCTCAGGGCCTCAGCAGCAACCCAGAAGTCGCCCTTTTTAAGCTCCTTTAGTGCCCTCTTGTACTGTCTTAGTGCCTGAACCTCTGGTGGCACCTCTTCGGGTTTTTCCTCCTCCCTGACAGGCTCTTCCTTCCTTTCGTAGGGCTTTCCGTCCTTTATGGCATCGTAGGCCTTTGTCATGGCATCAAAGATGTCAGTGAGTTTTTCCTTTAGCTCTGGCAGGTTGTAGTTTATGTATCTGTCAGGATGGTATTTTTTTACAAGGCTGTAGTACTGTTTTTTTGCCTCCTGAGGGGTGCAGTTTTCAGTAACGCCAAGAAGCTCGGTGGCTGACATCTCATTTAATCTCTTATGAAGTGCTCTTATTTCCTCCAGAAAACCCATCAGCTCAGGCGGAACCTCCTGGGTCTCGGTCTTTTCAGTCATTGTGGCTTCAACCTCAGGGGCATCTTTCAGGGAAGCAGGCTCCAGTATCCCTATCGAGTAAAGCACATAGAGGGTCTTAAGTGCAGGAAAGGAGCCCTGTTTAGAAAGGCTCAAAATCTCTCTTATACTTCGTTTTCCATCAATTAGGGAAAGCACCTCTCTGTCTTCAGCACCAAGGTTGATTTCCTGAAATATGCCTGCCCTGTTCTGGCTTATTTTAAGCACGGTGTCAAGCTCCGGCATCTCCTTCTGTATCCGTGTCCAGTTGTCTATCCTCTTTACACCCTGGTAAATCAGCTCACCAAGCCCTATCTTGAGCGTGATTACCTCATCCGGGGGTATCTCGTTATCAATGAATTCAAACTCTCCATCCTCAAGCAAAAAAAGGCTGTAAACTATCTCCTGAACCTGCTCCTTCACGCTCCAGAATAGCTCCTTTGGGGTAAGATATCCAAGCTCCACAAGAATGGCACCCTGTCTCTTTCCTGTCTTCTTTAATAGTTCAACGGACTTTTCATACTGCTGTAAGTTTATCTTGCCGATCTTTAACAAAAACTCCCCAAGCCTGTCGTCCTCATAGGTTGATGAGGCAAATATCAGATTCCCTGAGATAAAGTAGAGCTTTTTGGTAAACTGCTCTGTGCTAATCCTGAGAGTGCCCGTAAGGGCATCCCGATTTATGGCAACAATGAGTTTTGGCAGGCTTATCTCACTAAGGGTTCCCTTCCTTTTCATCTCCCTGTTCCCTGTTTATCCTTAGCTTCTCAAGTGCACTTTCACACTGCTTTGCACGGAGCTCTTCTGTCTCAAGCCTTAAGTTCATGGTATCAATCTTTAGCTGAAGGGTCTTTACACTGGTCTGAAGGCTCAAAAGGTCTTTCTGAAGTTTAACGATGTACCCTCCTGCTAAAAGCAAAAGAATCAGCAAAAAAAGCAGTATCCACCGGTAATTCCTCTTTTTTTGCTGAATCTCCTGTAGTTCCCTCTCTAATCTTGTAAGGTCACTCAATGGTATCTCGTTACCGTAAATCTGTAAATTTCTACATCTGGCTCATCAGGCATTATGCCTGCCTTATACATGGCTATCTCAAGCTGTTTCTGAACCGTATCAACTCCCTCAAGGTCTGGAAGCAAAAGCCCCTTTCTGAAGCCCTTTGATACAATAACACCGTACCTCTTTGGGTCAAGCTCTGAGAGGTCCTTGACCTTTTCTGGCTCAGATAGTATATCAACGGAGTACTGAATCTCATCAAGCTCATCCTCACTAACAGGCGGAAATCGGGGGTCCTGAGTGGCTGCTGCTATGGCATTTTTTATAATCTCCCTTGCCACATTATCTGTGGTTGGTAAAAAGGTGCCAATACATCCCCTCAACTGCCCCTGTTTCTTAAGGGAAACAAACACACCAGCCCTTTGTTTCATCTCAGGTGTCAGCTCATCAGGTGGCTCTATCACCCTGCCGTATTTCACATATTCTTCAATAGCCCTCTTTGCAAGCATCACCACTGGATGCATTACCTTCTCCTTAAAAGGGCATAATCTGCAAGGCAGAATAGATCATCTCTGTGACGGGAGGGAGGAAACACCTCAAGTGCCCTCTTGGCATCATCAATAAACTCCTGAGCCCTCCTCATTGATGCCTCAATAATGCTGTATTTTTTAAAAAGCTCCAATATGTCCTTTAGTGATTCCCTTGGTATGGCTTCGCTGTTATTAATAATCTCCTTTACCCTTTCCCGCTCTCTGTCGTTACACTGCCTCAGAAGCAGAATCAACGGCATGGTTATCTTTCCCTCGTCAAGGTCTTTTCCAAGCTTTTTACCAAGCCCGTCCTCGTCAGCCATAAAATCCAGTATATCATCAACCATCTGAAAGGCAATGCCTGTCTTCATCCCGTAGTCCTTAAGAGCATCTACCCTTTCCTGTGGTTCTGAAGCCAGGATGGCACCAATCTGACAGGCAGCCGAGATAAGGGCACCTGTCTTTGCAGATATTATCGTGAGGTACTCCTGTTCCTTTACTTCTGGGTCTCCTATCTTGCTTAACTGTAAAAGCTCACCTTCAGTCATCCGGGTGGTTGCTGCTGACAGTGCCTCCATTACTGCCTGACTCTTATGGGAGACCGCGATTTTTAAGGCATTGGAATAGAGGTAGTCACCAACAAGCACCACAACCTGATTTCCCCAGATTGAGTGTGCCGTTGGCTTTCCCCTTCTCAGGTCAGCCCCATCAACCACATCATCATGAAGCAACGAGGCTGTGTGAATTGCCTCTATAATGGATGCAAGCACAATCCTTGGATGCTCTCTGTAACCACAAAGCTCTGAAGAGAGTATTAAAAAAAGAGGTCTCAGTCTCTTACCACCACTTTTAACTATGTGATTGCCAATGGCAGGAATCAGAAAGGCATCGCTTTTAAAGAGCCCCAAAAGCTCCTTTTCAACCTTTTTTAACTCCTCGGCATAGGTGGTAAAAACATCGTCGATGTCGCAGGTTAGTCTTTGCATCGTCTACCTAAAATTATCATTAATATTCTTCTATCTGTCAAGCCTTAATCCTCAGCTCCTCTAAATTTATACCCTCAGAGGCGAGCTTTTTTATATCCTTTGGTCTGAAGGCACCCTTTTCAGTGATTATCGCCGTAACATATCTTGCAGGTGTAACATCAAAGGCAAGGTTAATGACCTTGACACCATCGGGTGTTATCTGTTTTCCACTTATATGGGTGACCTCTTCTTCAGAGCGCTCCTCAATGGGTATCATCTCTCCTGATGGAATACTGAAGTCAATACTGCTAAGTGGTGCAGCCACATAAAAGGGCAGTCCGTTTTCCTTTGCCAGCACAGCCACCATGTAGGTGCCTATCTTGTTTGCCACATCACCGTTACGAACGGTCCTGTCTGTGCCCACTATGCAGAGGTCTATCTCTCCCCTTCTCATCAGTGCACCTGCAGAGTTATCGGTTATCACCGTTACATCCACACCTGCCTGCATAAGCTCCCAGGCTGTAAGCCTTGCACCCTGCAATACAGGTCTTGTCTCGTCTGCTATTACCCTGACCTTCTTACCCTGCTCCAGAGCAACCAGTATCGGTGCTGTGGCTGTTCCGTAACCACCTGTGGCAAGGGCTCCAGCATTGCAGTGGGTAAGCACAGTGTCGCCATCTCTTATGAACTGAGCACCCCATACCCCTATTGCCCTGTTTACCTCTATGTCCTCCTCGAGTATTGCCTTTGCCTCTTCAATGAGCAATTCCTTCAGTCTCTCAACGGTCTCATCACGGTTTTTCTGTAACAGTCGGGTCATCCTCTGCATAGCCCACTTTATGTTGACCGCCGTTGGTCTGGTCTGAAGTAGTGTATCCATTACGGGTTTAAGGGCTTTGACAAAATCCTCGTAGCTGGATGCCTCTATGTCCTGTGCTGTCCTTGCAAGCCCCATGGCTGCTGCAATTCCAATAGCAGGAGCACCTCTTATCTTTAATGTCTTGATGGTTTCGGCAACCATCAGGTAATCGGTGCAGTCAATGTAGGTTACCTCGTGAGGGAGCCTGCTCTGGTCAAGTATTCTTACGCAGTCCTCTTTCCACTGAACGGCCTTTACCATGGTTAAGAATTATAACATAAAAGGGGTGGTTATTAGTTTATCGAAAAAAGGCTTTGTTAACAAAAACAGAAGCTGCTAAAATAAAATCATGAAGAAGGAAAAACACTATAAAGAGGCGATCTGTAAGGGCTTTTGTCTTTTTTACAAAGAAGGCAAGGATGAACTTTATTGCGGAAGTTATAAGTTCATTACCGAGCACTATCCTGACCTGAGGGCAGGAACCATTCCTTCAGATTATGAGCCTGACTTCAGCATGGATGATGAGATAATGAAAAGGGTATGCTCCATCTGTGACTTCCTTGAAGATGGCTGTGGTTTTCGGGACGGAGAGGGAACTCCTCCCTGCGGTGGCTATACAATCATTGAATGGCTACTGAAACAGGGCTGAAAGTGGACAGCCCCTGCACAGGGGTCTTGGTCTGCAAAACTCCTTCCCAACCCTGACAAAAAGGGCGTGAAACTCGTTATAGAGCTGAACATCCCTTTTAACTGCTTTATGAAAGAGTCTCTGCACATGGTGATAATCAATCCTCTCAGTTTCAATAAATCCATGACGATGTAGCACCCTCTTTGTGTAGGCATCAACCACAAACACTGGTTTTTCAAGGGCATAAAGCAGTATGGAATCAGCTGTCTCAGGCCCTACCCCCTTTATCTCTAAAAGCTCTTTTCTTAACTTCTCTGTGGGATTGTTTTTCATCCTTTTCACATCCCCATCGTATCTATCCACAAAATATCTTACAAACGCCTTCAGTCTCTCTGCCTTGACATTGTAATAACCTGCAGGTCTTATAAGCTCTGAAAGAGCAGTCTCTGAACAACGGTCAATGCTTTCTGCATCAAGCAATCCCCTTGACTTGAGGTTTGAGATTGCCCTTTCAACATTAGACCAGTTGGTGTTTTGCGTAAGGATTGCACCAACCATCACCTCAAAGGGGCCATCCCCAGGCCACCAGTGCTGAGGACCGAAGTGGTTATAAAGAAGGTCAAAAACTCTCTGAAGCAGCACCCTGATGTCTCTTTTTGAAATATCACTCATTCATCAGGTTCTTAAGTTTTTCAAGAGGGAATTTCTCGGTAAGCGAAATTACATCCCTGTAGTCCATGTTAAGATAATTAATCATAAAAACACTGCCCTTACCATTTGTCTTTCCATCGGAAAGAAGCACAATTACCGCACCATCTCTGCTTTTCTTTCTGTGATTCACACCTGCTGGCAACCCCTTTATCTTTGTAGTCTTAAAAAGCTCCTCAGGATTTTCCATGGAAAAACCTGCTGCAAAGGGGGCCCACATTCCCATTGCTGCACTACCCATTACCACCTCTACATGCATCTCCATCTTTCCCTTTCTGTAGGTCCTTTCAACAGATATGATCTCCATTCCTGGAGACTCAATTTTACTGCCCGTGGGCCTGGTTGCATCCCAGCCTTTAAGCTCTATCAGATA
The DNA here is from genome assembly GCA_015484595.1 of Nitrospirota bacterium. Taxonomy (GTDB): domain Bacteria; phylum Nitrospirota; class Thermodesulfovibrionia; order Thermodesulfovibrionales; family JdFR-85; genus JAADIE01. The sequence continues at coordinate 6,810 of WFMM01000051.1, forward strand.
GTCGTAAAGGTCGGTGTAATTCAGGGATTTTGCAAGACAGACTGATGCTGTAAACAAAAGAATTAAACCAATAACCATCGTTTTCAATGCTTTAAAGGCCTTCATATCTTCCTCCCTATCCATGATGTTAATCTTACTAATTATATCAGCAGCGCAAGGGATAACTCAAAACAGTATGACTTAAATCATAACCCATCTATCAAATAAATGTTAATCTAAATTAAGAAGGGTTTTTATGGGTCATATTGTAATTGCATATCATCTCTGCGTTGGCTGTGGTGCCTGTGCAGAGGTATGCCCTGACATCTTTGAGATGATCGAAAACAAGGCCTGGCTTAAGTATTCAGATGACATCACACTTTGCGAGCAGGCAAGGGTTATATGCCCTGTGGGTGCCATTACAATAGAAGAAGATGAAAAATGAAGACCAATATAGTAGAAACAGGTGTTGTGCTTGAGACAAACGGGGAGCTTGCCCTTGTCCAGATAAACCAGGGCAAGTCCTGTAAGGGCTGCGCCATGGGAAAGCTTGGAATGTGCAGACCTGGTGGGGCAGGCATGAGGCTTACTGTTAAAAATCCACTTGGTGCAAAGGTGGGCGAAACAGTGATGATTGGAATAGACAAAAAAACCCATTCAAAGGGTTACTTTATAGTGTTTATATTTCCCCTGATAATTCTTGTAGTTTCTACCCTGGCAGGATACCTTCTTGGTCAAAAACTGCATGCCCTTGGGTTAGAGGTCTTTACAGGCTTTACGGGACTGGCAGTAGCCATCTATTTTTCTCTAAAAAGGATACACAAAATGGACAAAGAGGTAACAATGTACATAAAGAGGATTGTCAAAGATGTACCAGAGTTTTCCTGGGAGACAAATTACAGCTCAGAAGGGAGTGATTACCTTTCAGGATTTGCAAAAAGAGATGTATAATACCGCTGTATGTACTTTAAGTGGCCAGAAAGTATCAGTGAAGCAAGAGAGATTCAACGCAGGCTTAGGGCATCCCTGAAGATCAAAAGGCTCCCCTTTAAACCAAAAATCATCGCAGGTGCTGACTCGATTTTTACAAAAAACCATACCATATCTGTAGTGGTAGTCCTGCGATACCCCTCCATGCAGGTCGTGGAAGAGGCACACCACATGGCAAAGACCGTCTTTCCCTATGTTCCTGGTTATCTATCATTCAGAGAGGGGCCCACTCTGGTAAGTGCAATAAGAAAACTAAAACACCCACCAGATGTTATCCTGTTTGATGGTCAGGGAATTGCCCATCCCAAGGGGCTTGGCATTGCCACACATCTTGGTGTTCTGCTTGGCATACCCTCTATAGGCTGTGCAAAGTCAAGGCTTGTGGGTAGTTACGAAATGCCTGACGAAAATAGAGGCTCCTGGAGTCCCCTTATTTTTGAGGGGAAAACAGTGGGTGCTGTTTTAAGAACACGCACAGGGGTAAAGCCTGTCTTTGTCTCTCCCGGACACCTTATAACACTTAAAGAGGCTATAGAAATCGTGCTTAAGTGTTCAAGGTACAGAATTCCTGAACCCATCCGGCTTGCTGACAGACTGACCCGCAAACTGAAAGCCAGCCTTAGTTCCACCTCGTAGGTGGAACTGTAAGGGATTGGCTTCGAACAAACCTGTTATCTGGTATAATAATAGAAATGCGCAGAAGGCTTTATCTAAGGGTTGGCGACAGAGTTGTGCATCTCAGATACCACTACTGGGGTGAGGGTGTGGTTGTGGAAGAAAAGCACTCAAGCCTTGAGGGTGGTTTCTGTCTGGTAAAGATAAGATTCGAGGATGGTGAGGAGAGGTCTTTTATCAACGACCTTGACAATGAGTGTTGCTGCTACTATTCGGGTATCAGGCTAATTTGCTCAACTCTTTAGCCCTGAGATACTGCTTTAAAAACTCAGAGCCCTCTCCGCTGTATAATCTGCCCTGGTATGTGTTGAGGCTTTCAAATTTGAGGTCAATATCCCTGGTAATCTGATGTCTGTTTTTGTCCCACCTGGGTGCAATGAGTATTTCATCAGGTGCTGTTGCAAAGAGTCTCTGAAGCACTATATCAGGAGAGAGCCTTTCAATAAATCTGACTAAAAAGTCTAAATACTCCTCATACTGGAATGTATAAAAGGGCTCTTCTCTGTAGTATTGCTCCATAACGGTGTCTTTAACAACCTGTAACTGATGAATCTTCAGAAAGCCAATCGGTAATTCTGAGACCACCTTTGCCATCTCCATCATCTCATCAATGGTTTCAGTGGGAAAACCAACAATAATGTGGGCACCGATATGGATGCCTCTACCCTCGGTGGCATAAACCGCATCAAGGAAACACTGAAAGTCATGTCCACGGTTTATATACTGGAGGGTCTTATCGTAGATAGACTGAAGACCGTACTCGACAAGCACAAAGTAGTCTCGGGCGATCTTCTGTAATAGCCTGAGTTTTTCTTCATCCACGCAATCTGGCCTTGTGCCAATGGCAAGCCCCACGACAGAGGGCTCTTTCAGTGCCTCGTAATAGAGTTCCTCAAGCTTATCAACAGGTGCATAGGTGTTTGTGTAGGGCTGAAAATACACAATGAATTTATTTGCCCTGTACCGCTTCCTCAGGTATTTAATCCCATTTTCTATCTGTTCACCAAGGGGCGTAACAGCACGGCATGATTGTGGACGGAAGCTATCGTTGTTACAGTAAATGCACCCACCCATGCCAACTGTGCCATCACGGTTTGGGCATGTAAAGCCTGCATCTACATTTACCTTGTAAACCCTTTCACCGTAAAGCTCTTTCAGATATTGCCCAAAGGCCCTGTATCTACGCATTGTTAATAAACCTCTTTTCGGTGTCCGATCTTTAGGATATGTATTTCTTTTTTCTCCCAATCCACATCAAATAAAACCCTGTAATTACCTATGCGTAATCTATAATCAGCTATAGGATGATTTTTGAGATGTCTTATATTAGTTATATTCGGGAAGTTAGCCAGTTCTTCTATTCCTTCTTTAATCATAGGCAGGTTATATTGTGCAATCCTTTTTAGATCCTTTAAGACACTTTTTGCGTAAATTATCTTAAACATCCAGCCTGTTCCATATCTCTGAATGAGAAAATACCTGACCCTTTTTAATCTCTGCCTTTCTTTTTTTAATCTCCTTTAATAAGTTACTGTATTTCTTCTTTTCCAATAACAAACTGATAAAATAAGCAACCTTCTCCTTATCCTTTTTGTCCAATTTCTCTATCACATCAAATTCCTGAGCTCCCATTTTTAACCTCCGGTCTCTTTAATCTTCTCTATTATTTTAACAAATTCCCCTGCCCTCTTACTGATATTGTTACTTTTAAGTATATCCGATGCCACTGCTACTGCCTCTGCACCTGCAGCAAAAATTTCTTCAAGGCTTTCAAGCCTTATTCCGCCAATTGCCACCATTGGAATTGACACTTTGCCTGTAACCTCTTTAAGCATGGAAAGCCCCTTTGGCTCCTCTGCGTCGGCCTTGGTTGTGGTCCTGTATATGGGACCAAAACCAATGTAATCAACTCCCTTTTTTTCAGCCTCTACTGCCTGCTTCAGGCTGTGGGTCGAATGCCCTATTATGGCATCCTTCATGAGTCGCCTTGCAGCCTCAGGCGGGAAATCATCCTGTCCAAGGTGCACACCGTCTGCCTCAACCGCAAGGGCTATGTCAGGATGGTCATTAACAACAAATACAGCCGAGTACTGTCTTGTAAGCAGCCGGAGCCTTTCTGCCATATAAAATATCTCCCTTCTTGGTAGCTCTTTCTCTCTTAGCTGTATCCACCTTACCCCTCCGTCAAGCACTGCCTTGACCATATCCTCAACCGGAATGTCTCTTACCTTTCTGTCGGTTATAAAGCAGATACCTCCATAAAGCATAATCCACCCCCTTTGCTACCAGCTAATAATCCAGGAAATCCCGAGCAGAAATATAACAAACAGAAACACCGCAACCCCTACCACTGATATGGAAACGAGGGCATCTTCAGCTTCAGGCTCTTTCCTTTCCTGTCCAATGTAGGGCTTTTCTACAAGTCTTCCTCCATAGTAGTTTGGCCCACCGAGTCTTATGCCAAGTGCACCTGCCATGGCAGCCTCTGGATAGCCTGCATTCGGGCTTGAGTGTTTAGAGCCATCGGAAACGAGGGTTTTAATGGATTCCCTGAAGCTAAGCCCCTGATAAACCAACCTTAAAATACCTGCAGAAAGTGTTATAAAAATTCCTGTCAGACGGGCAGGTATGTAGTTGGCAACATCATCACACTTTGCAGCAAAATATCCAAAGTTTATATACCTTTCGTTCTTATAACCAATCATGGAATCAAGTGTATTAATCGCCTTGTAAATAAATGCCCCGGGCAGACCAAACAGAAAAAGGTAAAAAACAGGTGCAATCACACCATCTGAGGCATTCTCTGCCACTGTCTCAACGGTTGCCCTGACAATGGAGGGGCTGTCAAGCTCGGCAGTGTCTCTACCAACAATCATGGAAAGCCTCTTTCTTGAAAGCTCAATGTTTCCCTCTTTAAGTGCACGAATCACTGCTGATGCCTCATCAGAAAGCCCCCTTAATGCAATGGCAAAGGAACCCACAACACCTACAAGTATATCAGAAAGGGGTAGCACCGAAAGCCTTGTTTCACCTGCAATACCTCTTAATAAAACCTCTACCGTAAAGGCAAGCACTCCTGTAATTCCCACAACAAGCGTAACTGTAACTGCTCCGGCCAGTTTCTCGGTAAGGCTGTCGTAGGTATACTTTCGTATCCAGAGCTCTATTAACTCGATCAAACGGCCAATCCATCTTACCGGATGGGGCAACCAGCGGGGGTCACCAATCAGGAGGTCTGTGCTTAGTGCTATCAAAACCGGTTTTATAAACATTTCTCTTAGATGTTCAGCCTGCAGGATGAAACAATATTGGACATTCTTTCCTGAATCCTTAAAGCAAAGGGGTCATCCCTTCTGAGGGCATCTTCAAGGGCATCAATAATGTCGTAGTAGATATCCCAGCCCGTCTTTTCCTGCTTAAAGCTCTTTTTTATAAAATCAGGTTCCCCTTTTAACCCATCAAGCAATCTGCCAAGCCTTCTGAAACCAACCTCCAACAACTCCTCAGCCTTTTCAGACTGAGAAGTGTTAAAAAGTTTGGCAGCCTTAAGAGAAAGCCTTAATACCGAAAGCGTAACGGGCATATCCGAGATAAAAGAGCCCGTAAAGGGGTCAAGCTCTGCCTTTATATCCTTTAACTGCCAGCCAAGTGCCCTTGCATACAGGGAAAAGATGATAATCCTTACATAGTCTCCAACGGTCTTTCCTGCCCAGGCAGCCTGGATTGCCTCCGAGGCAAAGGCCTCCTTGTCGTGCCGCATGATAAGACCTGCTGAGTGCAGATAACGAAGCAACTCACCATCCTGCTCTTTAAAAAGCACGCTCATTATGTAAGCCTGATCCTCTGCCCTTCCAACAAACCCAGGGGTAAAGGGACGCCATCTCCTGAGTGCATCAACAAGTGCACCTGTGGTTCCACCTGTTACATGGTATCGCTGAATGCAGGCGCTTTTCCCATCCAGTTCTTCTGTATTATATTGAGTCATCATCTCTGCCTCAGTTGAAAGTGCCTGGGGTAGCTGACTGAAAAACAGAACCTCATCACCTGTGATATCCTCTGGCGGATAGCATACATCAGGGGTAAAAAGAGACTTTCCAATGTCTCGCTCATTAACCAGCGCACCTGCAAGCAGGCCAAGGAATACCCTTCTTCCTCTCCAGTCCTCACCTTTAGCTCCCCACAGGGGTGTCATAAGGTGCTCAAAGGCACTCTTTCCTGTCTCCTGAACCAGATGCTCCTCTGGAAAGACCTGATCCAAGTCAATCTTAAAGGTAGCCCTGACCCGGGGGTCAATCAGCACAGACCACAGGGGCACCACAGCCTTTAAAAAGCTGTAATGCCTCCCGTATTCACCGTCAACCCCAAAGACCTGATAAAGAAGCTCTGCATCTTTAATGCCCTTAAGCCTATTAGCTGCTTCAGAAAGAACCTGCTCTGTTATTTTTTCAGTATTCTCCTCTGTGAAGATATAGACATCCATGTCCTCTGTGGCCTTTGCCTTTTTTAATTCATTCTCAATGTAGCTTCTTGCAATTGAATGAAGTCCACGGTGCGTTACCGATACTGACAGGAGGCATTTAAGCCTGTCTTTTCTGCCTGCCACCCCACGGCCTTTTTCAAATCTAAGTGCATCACTTAACCCTCTGAGACCATAAACAGCCTCGTTTTTCCCGGGCTCAACTCCAATCTGTATGGGGTGGTCGTACCAGTAAATCTGCTCCTCATCCATAACTGGTTCAAGTTGTCTTTTTAAATCATCAGAGATGTCCAGCTCACCGAGGTTTTTGTTTTTTGAGGGAAGGGTTAAAAGCACATTAGATGTAAAGAGCATCTCAGTGGCAGGATTTTTTATAGGTTCAGTGTTAAGCTTTTTAAGCTTTACAATTCGCCTTTTTCTCAGGCTTTCTCTTAATTCATCCTTTCTCTGACATATCCCGACCCCTTCGGGGAAAAAGCACTCCCTTATTCGCTCAATGCTAAACATGGTGGGCTCTGCTGAATCCTTTAAAAGGTATTCTGCAAGCCTTCTCAGTCTTTCCGGGTCAGGGTGTCTTTCTATCTCAGCCTTTATAATGTCAAGGGAAAGCTCATAGAAACCAAGGGCATCTTTAAGTTCAGCACTTTTACGGGCATCCTCAAAGATACCCCTTGCTCGCCGGTAATGCCCTGAGTTTTTACCAGAAAGCAGAACAAGAAATGCTGCATTTAATGTCTTGAGAGTGGGTTTACCTTCTGCCTCAAGCTGAGAGGTGATATCTAATTTAAGGATGTTTCTTCCGTTTCTGCTTTCAAGGAGTCCGTGAATTATCTTTTCAAAAATCTCATACATTTTAGTAATATAATAAAACAAAAGTCAGAAATACAAATGACAAAGTGAACGCTTTGAAATGATTAATAAGGCAAAATCCCTTATTAGAAATGGCGAATCCCTGAAGGCACTATCAATGCTTGAAAAGGCAGAGCCTGAGCAGTCCCTTTCAGCCCTGACCAGCCTTTATGCCTACTGCATTGCAAGACAGAGGGGGCAGATCCGAAAGGCCATTGAACTCTGCCATCGTGCCATTGAGCATGACCCCGAGGAGACCACCCATTATTACTGTCTTGGCAGGATACACCTTCTTGAGAAAAACCGCCGTGAGGCAATAGAGGTCTTCAGAGAAGGACTCAAACACGGAAAAGACCCTGACATAATAGCTGAATTAGAGGCGCTTGGGACGAGAAAGCAACCACCCTTTAAGTTTCTCAAAAGGTCAAATCCGCTTAACAAGTACACCGGTCTATTACTTAAGATTTTTGGACTGAGGTAAATACCCTGAACCCTTATCCTCTTCCGCCTTTTTTATGAAGCTCTGTCTTCCAGGGCCTTGTTGCCACCACCACTGCAGCCAGTATGGTAAGCACTATCCAGTTTACACCGATCAATGCTATTGCAGCCCAGCCGTATCCGCCATAGGGCTTCTGAACCTCATTGTAAAGTGCTCCCACAAGCATTATACCAAGCACAAGTGGCACAAAAAACCTTATCAATGTTATCCAGCCTTTTCCAATTTTAATTGAGGAAACCTTGTTTACATGTCTTTGAAGAATGGTTACATCAAAAAGCCATCCAGCAAGCACACATTCGGCAATGCCCACCACCACAAGGCCATAATTTGTTATAAAGTGGTCAACTATATCAAGCCACAGCAGCCCTGCCTGTGTGGTAAAAACAATAGAGCCAATAAAGCCAAGCACTGATAGCAGGCTTACCAGCACTTTTCGATTCAGGCCAAACTTGTCAATCAGTGCAGATACAAAGGCCTCTACGATTGAGACCGATGATGATATACCAGCCACCACAAGACAGAAGAAGAATATGGCTCCAAAGAGGTTTCCACCAGGCATCATGCTCAGTGCCTTTGGATAGGCAACAAAGGCAAGCCCTATGCTCTGTGTAACCACCTCTGATATTGCCTTACCCTCGGCCTGTGCCATGAATCCGAGGACTGAAAACACGGCAAAGCCAGCAAACAGAGAATATCCACAGTTTATAAATGCCGTGAGATAGGCGTTCCTGGTGATGTTTGACTTCTCAGGCAGATAGCTTGCATAGGCAATCATAATGCCAAATCCAAGGCTCAGAGTGAAGAAAATCTGGCTGTAGGCATCTATCCAGACCTTTGGGTTTGAAAGTTTGCTAAAGTCAGGTCTCAGATATGCCTTTATGCCTAAAGAAGCACCATCAAGGCTTAACGACCAGAATACAAGCACAGCGGTAAGCACAAAAAGTAGCGGCATGAATATCTTGTTTGCAAGTTCAAGCCCCTTCTGAACCCCTCGAAACTCAATAGCCCAGTTTATAAACCAGATTACAATCAGGCTAAAAAGGATAGGAGTGCGTATAGCACCAAGCTGAGACGGCGACTTCGACATGGCAAGGAACTTCTGGAAAAAGAAATTATTTGGGTCTGAACCCCAGCCAAGGTTAAAGGAAAGAAGGAAGTAATTAAGACACCATGCAATTATCACTGTGTAGTAAAGCACGATACCGAACATCACGAAAATCACTGCCCACCAGCCAAGCCATTCCCAGCTTCGGTGTATCTTCTTGTATGCAAGAGGGGCTGAACCGATTCGCTCGTGTCCAATGGCAAACTCAAGTATCATAAGCGGAATGCCTGCTGTGAAAAGAGCCGTTAGATAAGGAATAAGGAAGGCACCTCCCCCGTAGCTGTAAGCCATGTAGCTGAAGCGCCAGATGTTACCAAGCCCTATGGCTGAACCCACTGCAGCCAGTAAAAAACCAAGCTGACTCTTCCATTGTTCTCTTTTCATAGGCCTTTCTCCTTTAGTTTATCCATGATTTCTTTAACAACCTCATCTATATCCTTTGAATCATTGGTTATCATAATGTCGGCCTGTTCATAAAAGGGCCTTCTGTATGAAAGAAGCTCTTTGATTCTGGAAAGCGGATCAGGCACATTAAGTAAGGGCCGATCAGAGTTTTTTGAAGTGCGCTTAAGTATGGTTTCAGGATCAGCCCACAGGCATATTATAATTCCCTTTTTTCTCAGGGCATCCATATTTTCCTTCCTTAAAACAACACCACCTCCAGTGGAAATAACAAGACCCTCCTTTTCGGAAAACATCTTTACAGCCTCTGTCTCAAGGTCCCTGAAATAGGGCTCACCATAACGCTCAAATATCTCTTTAATACTCATTCCTTCCCTTTCCTCCACCTCCGCATCAAGCTCAACAAACTCCATACCAAGCCGCTCTGCCAGTGCCCTGCCAACAGTGGTCTTCCCTGTCCCCATAAACCCCACAAGCACAATGTTTTTCATAATAGTTAATAAGATACTGATTTAGTGGTATTTTTTCAAGGGTGAGCCGGAGTGACCAAATAAGTACTCTCAAGAGATGTTAAGAACTTTCTTTATTTCATAACAGAAAGGGCTCTCTTACCCTGCCCGAGAAAGCCCTTTCTGTGTAATTGCTTCTTTAACTGCCTATCTTTTTGTAAAACTCACTGTAGAGAAACTGAACCGTCTTTTCTGTCTTTGTCCCCCTGAGCATACTCCTTAAAGAACCCGAGTAGATGTATAACACCATGTATAGATGGCCAAGTAAAGCCACAAGCAATAATACGGCAAGTATGTTGTGAACCAGGGCTGCAGTTCTTAATCCATTGACTGAAGCAGAAAAGTAAAACATCAGATACCCCGTATAAAACATCACAAGACTGACAATCGTTGAAAGCCAGAACCATATCTTCTGGCCTGCGTTAAATTTACCTGCTGGCAGAGGCTCGTGGCTTTTGCTCAGATATCCCCCGAATTTTGAAAGCCAGACAATATCGTACCCCCTGAATATCGAGTCCTTTGCCCACATAATAAGCATAATACCAACAGGCACTACAGTAAATATTCCCACCACACCGTGGATGTATCTCAATGTCCTCACAAAGACACCACCACCAAGGTACTTTCCAAAGGTCATCACCAGGCCAGTAAGTGCAAGAAGGCTTACTGACAGGGCAGATAGCCAGTGGATGAACCTGTTAAAGAGGCTGTACCAGGGTATCTCTGCTCCGCCTTCAGGGAGTTTCTTTCTTCCCACAGCCACCATGTGAAGTGCAAAAAGCACAAGTATGCCCACCACGGCCAGACCGGTTACCTTTCGCACATAACGGTTTTGCCATGTGGTAAACTGCTTTCCCCTTGAAGACCAGTCTCCAACTATCATCTCGGAGAATCCCTTATAGTTTTCGTAATAATTACCCTGATGAGGGCTAAGAAGCACTCCCGATGCATTCACAAGCACAACTGTCCCCACGATAACAAGCAGCAATATCAGGGCTGTTAGAATTGGTTTCTTCATCTTAACTCACCCCCTTCCACACAACAATGAAAAATCCCAATCTCTAAATCCGAAATTCTAAACAAATCCTAATTTTCCAAATTCCAAACAATCCAAGAGATGCTGTGCCTTATAAGCACTTAAACCACTAATTGGTTTATACAGTTTTCTGCATCTTTACCTGCTCATCTTTATATCGTCGCACTCTTACTTTTAAGCACTTTGTCGTTGTTTAGAATTTAGATATTAGTGCTTAGAATTTAGAAACAACTATCTCCCATAGGCCCTTGTGGATATCTTGCTTCCCCAGCTACTTCCACCAGAGCCACGCTGAAAGACCCTCTCCTGGTATATCTTTGAGACCACATCAGCATCGCCTGCAAGCAGTGCCTTTGTGGCACACATGGCTGCACAGAGTGGA
>WFMM01000052.1 GCA_015484595.1 Nitrospirota bacterium
GTCTTCCATGTCTCCTCTTCTTCTTGTGTCTCTTTCTATCAGCATCTCTTGAGGACTTTTTAGGCTCCCTTTTTTGATAGGGTCTCTGTGATGGCCTGTCTCTTGGCTGCTCTTTACGGGCGGTCTCTTCTTGCTCTTTAGTTACCTCTTTTTCTTCAGCCCTCTCCTCCTTTGGCTCTTCTTTGGTAACACCTTCAGGCAGGGTCTCCTGAGAAGGATACTCCCTGGTCTCCCTTTCCTTTTCCTCGGGCTCAACGGTCTTTATCATGGTTACATCTGTCGATGGACATTCCTTGCATAGACACCCTTCAAGGTCTTCAGGGATAACCTCATCTTCACCCTCAATCCTGCCTTCGTACTCGTAACTTAGACAGCACATAAGTCTGCCACAAAGCCCTGTAAGCTTGGATGTATTAAGCACCAGTTCCTGGTCCTTGGCCATCTTTATGGAAATCGGGACAAACTCAGAGAGAAAGGAGTTACAGCAAAGCACCCTTCCGCATATGCCTATGCCTCCAAGCAGTTTAGCCTCATCTCTTACGCCTATCTGTCTCATCTCTATGCGGGTCTTGAACCTTGCAGCAAGGTCCTTTACCAGCTCCCTGAAGTCTATCCTTCCGTCAGCGGTAAAATAAAAGATAATCCTTCGTCTGTCAAGGGTGGCCTCTGTGGAAACCAGTTTCATCGGAAGGCCACGGGCCTCAATCCTTTCAAGACAGAACTTAAAGGCCTCTTCCTCCAGGGCTTTATTATCTTCAGCCTTTTTAAAATCATCCTCGGTTGCTATCCTGATAACCCTTTTAACCTCTCGGAGTTCAGGCGAGACCTCCTCTGGTTCAAGCATCTTTACCACCCTTCCTATGGTAAGACCAAACATGGACTCCACCACAACAGCATCACCAGGCTGAACCTCAAGGTCGCAGGCATCAAAGACATACATCCTTCCGCAGGTTTTAAATCTTACCCCTACGGGCCTTTTTATCTCTTGCCTTTTCTGTTCCTCTATTACCTTAGTTTCTTCCATATAGCTCCTCTAAACAAAGACTCATGTAGTTTGTAAGCAGAGACAGGTTTATGTTCTGCTTAACTGCCTGCCTTAACTGATTTACCCTGTTGTACATATCTATTATAAAACTTGGTGAAGGCTGTTTTTCGCCTTTTATGTGTAAAAGCCTCCTCTCTGAAAGCAGAAGCCTCTCCCTTTGTTTAAACTCTGTCCAGACCAGAAAGTCTCTAAGAACCGCAAGCATGAGGTCAAGCCATAGCTCTGCCTCAGCTCGCTCAGAAAGCTTCTTTCTCAGGCCTCCCTTTTTGATATCCTGTAAAAGGGATTCAAGCAGACCCTGAGCCGTCAGCCCCTCTTCCATTACAAGAAGACCTGGTCTGCCTGAAAAGAGCCCCTTTAATGCTGAGTCCTTCACACCCTGTCTTTTAAGAACCTCCTCGGTCTCTTTAAGACCGAGGGGTGAAAACCTTATCCTGAAGCATCGGGACCTTATGGTCTCAAGAAGTGTCTCCTCTGAAGAAGTAACGAGGATTATCAGACTGTCCTCAGGTGGCTCTTCAAGGGTCTTTAAAAAGGCGTTCTGAGCAGGTTGATTCATCCGCTCTGCTTCCTCTATCACCACCACCTTCTTTCTTCCCTCAAAGGGGGTAAAACTCAGAAACTCTGATACCTCCCTTATCTGGTCTATCTTTATTACATCACCCTCGGGTTTCACCACCTTCAGGTCAGGATGATTTTGTGATGTCATCTTTCTGCAGGAGTCACATCTGTCGCAGCTATCTCTAAGGCCATCGGTGTCAACAGGGTTAAGGCAGTTTACTGCCTTTGCGTACTGGAGGGCAAAGGTTGCCTTCCCGATACCTGACTCACCTGAAAACAGATAACTGGTTGCCTCCCTGCCTCTGAAAAGGCCTGAAAGCAGAATCCTCTTTTGTTTTTCATGCCCTATGACATCCCTTAAAACAGACATCTCAGACCCTGTGATTTGCCACCTTTCCCACGCTTACCACATAATCCCCATCTGATACATCCATCAGCTTAACGCCCTGGGTGTTCCTGCCAAGCACAGAGATGCTTTCAGCGGTTGTCCTGATAAGCTTTCCACCATTTGTTATCATGATTATCTCGTTGTCCTCTCTAACCTGAAGTATCCCGACAGCCCTGCCTATCTTTTCGTTCACCTTTATGCTTATCACTCCCTTGCCACCACGGTGGTGCACTGGGTATTCCTCGATGCGTGTCCGTTTCCCGTAACCCTTCTCCGTTACTGTAAGAAGCGTTGTCTTTTCTTCCACAACCTCTGCTGCCACCACCTCATCATCACCGTTAAGCCTTATCCCACGCACTCCCATGGCGGTTCTTCCCATTGGGCGGACATCCTCTTCTCTGAACCTTATTACAAGCCCACCCCTTGTACCTATAAGCAGGTCATTTGTCCCTGTGGTTCTCCTCACTGCTATAAGCTCATCACCCTCAGAAAGGCTGATGGCTATTATCCCCCTGCCCCTTGGATTACTGAACTCACTGAGGGCAGTCTTTTTAACAGTGCCCTTTTTGGTAAACATGACTAAATACCCGTCTGTAAAGTCCCTGACGGTTATCGCCGTTGTTACACGCTCACCCTCTGAAAGCTGTAGCAGATTAACAATGGCCTTCCCCCTTGATGCCCTTCCTGCCTCTGGGATCTGGTATATCTTAAGCCAGTAAAGCTTTCCCCTGTTGGTAAAAAACAGTATGTAGTCGTGTGTGGAGCCTATGAAGAGCTGCTCCACATAATCATCCTCTCTGGTCTCCATCCCGGTAAGACCCTTTCCACCCCGCCGCTGACTCCTGAACTGGCTAAGGGCATTCCGCTTTATGTATCCACGGTGAGAAATGGTTATCACCATATCCTCTTCTGTAATCAGGTCTTCGATGGTGAGTTCCTCCATCTGGGCTACTATCTCGGTTCTCCTTTCATCACCGTAACGCTCTTTAATCTCTCTGAGTTCATCCTTTATGATCTGATTAACCAGTGCCTCGCTTTCCAGAATTGATTTAAGCCTTGCTATCTCCTTAATGGTATCCTCGTAGTCCTTTATGATCTTTTCCCTTTCAAGCCCTGTCAGTCTCTGTAGCTTCATATCCAGTATTGCCTGTGCCTGTCTTTCAGAAAGGGGATATCGCTCTGTGAGTGACCTCTTTGCATCATCAGGGCTACGGGATGCCCTTATGAGGTTTATAATCTCATCAAGGTAATCAAGGGCAATCTTAAGACCCTCAAGAATGTGTGCCTTTTCCTCTGCCTTTTTCAGCTCAAACCTGGTTCTTCTAAGGATTATCTCTCTTCGGTGCTGTATAAAGTGGTTAAGCAGTCTCCGCAGACTGAGAACCCTTGGCTGTCCCCCGACAAGGGCAATCATTATGATTCCAAAGGAGGTCTCCATCTGGGTGTGTTTGTAGAGATTGTTAAGAACCACCTGAGGCATCTCGCCACGCTTAAGCTCTATTACCACCCTTATGCCGTCACGGTCAGACTCATCCCTGATCTCAGAGATACCCTCTATCTTTTTATTCCTCACAAGTTCTGCGATCTTCTCGATGAGCCTTGCCTTGTTCACCTGAAAGGGCAGGTCCGTGACGATAATCTGGGTTGGTCCCTTCTGCGGGGTCTCAATCCGTGCATGGGCCCTTATCTTTATTATGCCCCTTCCATGAGTATAGGCACTCAGTATTCCATCCACACCGTATATTATCCCGCCTGTGGGAAAGTCAGGCCCCTTAATATGATGCATGAGTTCCTTAACCGAGGCATTGGGGTTGTCAACCAGCATAATCAATGCATCTATCACCTCGGAAAGGTTATGGGGTGGGATGTTAGTGGCCATACCAACGGCAATCCCTGCAGAGCCATTTATAAGTAGATTTGGAACCCGTGTGGGAAGCACCGTGGGCTCTGTAGTGGTTTCATCAAAGTTGGGGACAAAGTCAACCGTATCCTTGTCAATGTCTCTGAGGAGTTCCTCTGCCAGTGGTGCAAGCCTTGCCTCAGTATAACGGTACGCTGCCGGAGGGTCACCATCAAGGGAGCCGAAGTTACCCTGACCATCAATGAGGGGGTAACGCATGTTAAAGTCCTGTGCAAGACGAACCAGTGCATCGTAAACTGCTGAGTCACCGTGGGGATGATACTTTTTCAGCACCTCTCCAACCACACCTGCACACTTTGAGTACTTTTTGCCAGGCGTGAGCCCCTCGCGGAACATGGCATAGAGAATCCTTCGCTGAACAGGTTTCAGTCCGTCTCTTACATCAGGCAGAGCCCTTCCTATGATTACGCTCATTGCGTAATCAAGGTAGCTTACCTTCATCTCTTCTTCAATGCTTACAGGCAGACGAGCCATATCTTTTTTACCTCCAGGGGTGAAATAGAGGAAAAGAATGTCAATTATTATAACCTATTGGCAGGGGTTTTTGCTTGAAAGAGCCCGCCCTCAGTTCCACCTCGTAGGTGGAACTATAAGGGTTTGCTTTAATTATTTAGGATTTTGGATTTTGGATTTAAGATTTAGGATTTAAATGTTAGATTTGATGGTAGGCGGAAGCGGGATCGAACCGCTGACCTCAGCCTTGTAAGGGCTGCGCTCTCCCAACTGAGCTATCCGCCCACGATTTATTTTTTATAAAATATTGTTTCTTCTTTTGTCAAATTTCACAGGCTCCCGGACAGACTTCCTTCTATAAAACTCATGACCCTTTCTGCCTCCTTTAGTGTCTCCACAACCA
Organism: Nitrospirota bacterium; assembly: GCA_015484595.1. GTDB lineage: Bacteria > Nitrospirota > Thermodesulfovibrionia > Thermodesulfovibrionales > JdFR-85 > JAADIE01. The sequence goes on from WFMM01000052.1 coordinate 4,772, forward strand.
TGTCAGCCTCGGTCTGGAGGAGTTCCCCATAGCTGTACGGTCCTGTGCAGACAGCTACACATCGGGCACCGTGAATCTTTGCACACTCCACATCCCGTGGCGTATCACCTATAACGATGCATTGCTCTGGAGAAAAGGAGTATCCCCTTTTTCTGAAACGCTCAATTGCTATTGGCAAAAGCCGATTTCGGTCCTCATGGTCACTTCCAAAGGCACCATCTATGAAGTATCTGTTTAGTTGAAAGGCACCGAGTTTTATCTCTGCACCTGCCCTGAGATTGCCTGTAAGAAGTCCTGCTACAAGCCCCCTCTGGCTTAAAAGTTCAAGAAATTCCCTCACTCCTGGTTTGAGTCTCTTTCTTGGGTTGTTAATCTCTCTCTTAAGGATATCCACATATCGCTCAAGCAGGGCTGTAAGTGCACCATCTGAGCTGTCTATTCCGTGACGCCTCAACGCCTCCTTTACTATCTGCAGGTCGGTCTTCCCTGCCATCTTAATCCCTTTGAAGGCATCTGTAATGGAAAAGACCTCCTCAAAGGCCCTGTTTAAGGCCCTTGTGCCTGCCTCCCCTGATTCAAGCAGGGTTCCGTCTATGTCAAAAAGCAGTAACATCCCTGCTACCTCCTCTCCCAGAGTCTCGGGTCAAGGGCATCTCTTAGGCCCTCACCGAAGAGATTATAGGAAAGCACGGTTA
>WFMM01000053.1 GCA_015484595.1 Nitrospirota bacterium
AGAGAGATAGACCAAAAAACTATCCGTCGTCTCATACTGGTTGACACGAAACAGGCTGACAGACTTGGCCCAATGGCTGAACTGGCAAGGTCAAGGGAGATAAAAATACACATCTACGACCATCATCCCTTCACAGCAGACGACCTGAGGGGTGAACTGGAGGTGGTTGAAGAGGTAGGTGCCACGACTACCATCTTTGTTGAGTTAATCAGGGAAAAGAGGATACCCCTTAGCCCTGAAGAGGCAACAGTGATGTGTCTTGGTATTTACGAGGAGACAGGCTCTCTCCGTTTCCCCTCCACCACCGAAAGAGACCTGATGGCAGTGGCCTATCTGCTTAAGAAGGGGGCAGACCTCAGGGTGGTATCCAGATTCATCAGGCTTGAGATGAGCAGAGAGGAACTTGAGCTTCTAAACGAACTGATCAGATCCTCAAGAGACATTGACCTTTATGGACTGAGAATCCGAATCGTTAAGGCCACCCACGACGAGTATCTTGGTGATGCTGCTTACATAGCTCACAGGATAATGGAGATGGAAGACATTGACGCACTATTTATGCTTTTACTGATGGAAGGGAAAATCCTTATCGTTGGCAGGAGCAGGGTTCCAGAGGTGGATGTTGCTTCGGTGCTTGAAAGGTTTGGCGGTGGAGGGCATCCAGTGGCAGCCTCAGCAAGCGTTAAGGAAGGAAGCCTTGAGTTAGTGGAAGAAGAGCTCACCAGGATAATAAACCAGACCGTAAGGCCTGAAAGACAGGCAAAGGACATAATGACCTCACCGGTTATAACCATTTCACACAACACCACCATAAAGGAAGCTGAACTGATTATGACCCGCTATGGAGTCAATGTGCTTCCTGTGCTTAGGAATGGAAAGTACTTTGGTCTGCTTTCTCGTGAGGTGGTTGAGAAGGCCCTGCTTCATGGCTTTGGAAAAAGCAGGGTTGAGGAGTTTGCAACCACCGATGCTGAAACAACCACGCCAGAGAGGCCGGTTGAGGAGGTAGAGCAGATAATGATAGAAAAAAATCAGCGTTTCATGCCTGTGCTGAAAGACCAGGAGGTAGTCGGTGCTATCACGAGAACAGACCTTTTAAGAAACATATACGAGGAGACCCTGAGAAGAAGGCGGATTTCAGAGGAGCATCGGCAGGAAAAGCCCTCCATGGGAAGGAACATAAGGCGATTAATCGAGGAGCGGTTCCCAGGGGAGGTGGTTGAGATACTTAAGAAGGCAGGTGAGGTGGCTGAAAGGCTTTCCTTCAGGGCCTATCTGGTGGGTGGCTCGGTAAGGGACCTGCTCAGAGGTGAAAGGAATCTTGATATCGACATAGTGGTGGAGGGAGATGGCATTGAGTTTGCCAGGGCACTCTCTGAGGAGTTCTCTGACGCAAAGCTCCTTACCCATCGGAGGTTTAACACTGCAAAGCTAAGGGTTAACAGCCTGACCATTGACATTGCAACTGCACGCACCGAGTACTACGAAAAACCTGCCTCCCTGCCAAAGGTGGAGGTGTCTTCCATAAAGAAGGACCTCTATCGCAGAGACTTCACGATCAATACCCTTGCGGTAGCCCTGAACCCGGGGAGGTTTGGACAGCTTCTGGATTACTTTGGCGGTCAAAGGGACCTTAAGGAGCGGACCATTCGGGTGCTTCACAACCTGAGCTTCGTTGAGGACCCCACAAGGGCATTCAGGGCTGTAAGGTTTGCCGAACGGTTTGGCTTCAGGATAAGTAAGCACACCGAAAAACTGATAAAGTCTGCCCTTCGACTCAGGCTCTTTGAAAGGCTTTCAGGAACAAGGATATTTGACGAACTCACCCTCACCTTTAAGGAGACTGACCCTGTGGCAGCAATAAAAAGGATGTCAGAGTACGGGCTGCTTTCTGTTATACATCCCGAGCTTAGGTTTACCGATGAACTCAGGGACAGACTCAACGCAATCCACGAGGCACTTATATGGTTTGACCTTCTGTTTTTAGAGGACAGGGTTGACAGGGCAAAGGTCTTTATTATGGGGCTTCTTTCTGTGCTTGACAGAGAACAGAGGGCTCAGGCTTTAAAAAGATTGAGCACCCCTGACAAAGAGGCAGAAAGGATACTTAAGGCAATGGACGAAACCCTCAGGGCAATCAGGACCATCAGGCCCGACGACCCTGTGAGTGTTTATCGGACGCTTTCAGGACTTGCTACAGAGACCCTCCTTTTTCTCATGGCTGTATCAGGTAAGAGGCTTATACAGAAGGCCATCTCAGATTATCTCCTGAAACTACGGTATGTAAAACCCCTGACAGGAGGAGAAGACCTGAAAAGGCTTGGAATTAAACCAGGCCCTGTTTACTCTGAGATTCTCAATGCCCTTTTAGATGAAAGGCTCAGGGGAAATCTAAAGACCAGAGAAGAGGAGTTAGAGTTTGTAAAACGTTATGTAAACAGTCATGGAAAAGAGCTTTCCGGATTATCTGAAAAGATATCTTCCTGAAAACAGAATAAACAGTGACAACCTTCAGTCACTTCAGTATGAGGGGCTACAGTATTTTCGCCTTAAAAAGGACATCTCGGGTTATCCAAGAGGAACGGTCTTTACCGAGGGTGCCTTAGTGCAGGGATACCAACGAATAAAGAGGATACTTGCACTTAAGGAAGGGATAAGACGGTACATAAAAGGTGAGTTCTATGTTGAAGAAAAGATGGATGGCTACAATGTGAGGATTAAAAGGATAAAAGACAGGGTTTACACCTTCACGAGAGGAGGTTTTATCTGTCCCTTCACAATGGACAGGCTTGAGGATTTTATCAGTCTGAGTTTCTTTGAGAGATACCCTGACCTTACCCTCTGTGCAGAGGTGGTGGGCCCTGAAAACCCCTACAACTCTGAGCCTGCACCTTACATTAAAGAAGACATAGCCTTTTTCGTATTCGATGTAAAAGACCCAGCTGGAAGGAGCCTTCCGCTTCCTGAGAGATACAGTATCTACGAAGACCAGTCCCTCAATTCTGTGAAAAGGTGGGGGCCCTTTACCCTTAAGGACACAGAAAAAATAAAGGACATCATCAGAGAGCTCGACAGCCTTCAAAGAGAGGGCATAGTCATAAAGGATATCCATGCAAGGGAAGAGTTAAAATATGTTACCCCTGGCTCTTGCATTCGCGACATAAGGGCCACTGCACATCTGATACCAGAGATACCAGGTGGATTCTACATCCAGAGGCTTATCAGGCTTGCCATGACATTAAGGGAGTTTGGAATCCCCTTAAGTGAAAGCCTCTTTGTCGAAACTGGCAGGGCACTTTTAGAGCCCTTTAACGAAAGCCTTGAGGCAGTGGAGAATGCCGAAAGGATAAAAGAGGTATTCCGTATCAGGGTAAACAGAAAGGAGACCATAGACAGGCTCTTTCATCATTTAAAGAAGACAGGAATAAGTGCAAAGCTCATATCGGTTGAAAAAGAAAAGGACAAATACAGGGTAACCTTCACAAGGACCTTTCCAAAGGGCACAAAACTCTTGAGGCGCGCACTGAGGGGCTATGGTTTTTATGACTAAACCCCTGCCTTTGCCTTTTTGATTGCACTGAGGAGATAATCTCTGAACTTCTCAGGGAAAAGCCACTTGATTCCCAGTTTCTCAGCCCACTTTATGACGCCCTGGTCTGCCGTTACAAGCAATGCGTCAAGCTCTCTGGCAAGAAGTATCAGGTCAACATCCTCTTTGGAGTCAATAATTCCCTCCCTCAGTGCCTCACGATACTTCTTTCTTAAATCCTTTATCACCTGAGAGGTGTCCTTTTTGCCGCTGTCTCTTACCGCTGTTTCAGCAACCCTGAGGCCCTTGTTTATCCTGTTTCGGATGTCCTCAATCAGCTCGTAAAGCAGAAAGGCAGGAAACATTAACTCATATCTGCTTGGGGGTTTTTGATGAAGGATTATCAGGAGGTCTCCAGGTATCCTTTCTCTGTCTATAAAGTTCAGAAGTTCCTTGAATATAGAGGGAGGCATGTAAAACTCAAGTATGGGTATCTGGGCTGCAAGAAAAAGAAAACCCTCCAGTGCCTCGGTGGGGTTGTCACCAAAGTACTTTCTTACATCAGGATTTACAAACAGACTGGTATCAAGAACAACCCTGCCAATCCTTGGTGGTTTTAGCTGACTGTCATACAGATTACTCTTTTTTATCAACTTTACAGGTTCCGTAAAGATTGAATGTAAAGGTGTTCCACTCTTTGCAGGATGGACACCTTGCTGAGTATTTATCTCCAATGTATCCACAACTGTTACAGCAATAGGGTATCTTCAGGATAGAGCCAATGTTAAGGGTATCTATAAACTCCTGTGAAGCCCTGTCGTACTGGCCACGCTTGTGGAAAATCATACCTTTCATCATTGAAATCTCAGACGACAGATTGGGGTCATCAATGCTTTCCAGGGTTTCAAGTGCATCATCAAGCATCTCTAACCTGTAGTAAAGCTTGGCAAGAAGGAACTTCATGGTGCTGTCAGCACCTGAGGCTATTGCATCCTGATAGATGTTTATAATCCTTGAGGGGTCTCCCCTCTTAAGCAGTAACTCCTCAAGCCTTGCAGCAAGCACCAGAGAGCCCTGTCGTTTAAAGACATCTTCAAGGTAGTTAATTGCCTCATCCTGACGGTTTTCCCTGAGCATTATCTTAGCTATGGCAAGATGAGCAGGCACAAAGGAGTCGTCCTGTTTGAGTAACGACCTGAGCCCCTTTGAGGCCCTGTCAAACTGGGCTTTATCTGCTATCTCTCTATACAGTTCAAAACTGTATCCCCTAAGACGCTCTTCAATGGCCCTTTTCTGTCCCTCATCATTAACCTTCTTAAGCAGTGCCCTGTGTAGCTCCACAAGCTCTTCCCATCTGTTAAGGCTGTCAAGGATTTCACACTTTTTGTAAAGGGCTCTAAGGTTGTCGGGGTCCTCCTTAAGCACATCGTTTATCAGATTGAGTGCCTCCTCGGTATTACCCTGCCTTGTCTTTATCTCTGCTAACTGAAAAAGCAGATAGGCGGTCTCACCTTCCATACCAAGGGCCTTCCTGAAATAGTTTTCTGCCTTAGGAAGCTCTCCCCTCTCAAGGTATAGCTCTCCTAACCTTATAAGGGCCTCCCGATTGTTTTCATCCTCAGCTGTTATCTCCTTTAGCAGGGAGATCGCCTGCTCTGTCTTTCCTGCATTCAGCGCGGAACTCGCCTCTGAAAAGAGTCTCTGAAGCTTTCTGTGTTTCTTCTGGCGTCTTTTTGTCTGAAGGGAGTTAAAGAACCTCTTTGTATCCCTTACTGCGTATATGGCAAAAACAAAGACAGCCCCGAGGCCAAAGGATATAAGCATCAGCAGTATCTTTGAAACCTGGTAGAAGGTGTTTTCAGAGAGATAGACATCAACCACCTCACGATTGTAGATGGCAAGGTAACCTGCTGCCACAACGAAAAGAAACAGTAAAAAGGCCGTAAACTTACTCATCAGTGATGATACCTCATTCCTTTCTTTATTGTTATTGCCCTGTAAATCTGCTCCAAGAGCACGAGACGGGCAAGCTCATGGGTCATGGTCATGGGTGAAAGAGAGATTATGTCCATTGCCCTTTGCTCAACCTCCTTTGATACCCCAAAGGGACCGCCTATAACCATTACTGCTCTATCCACTGAAAAGAGATACTCGGAAAACTCCAGAGAGTTCATAAGCCTTCCCTTTTCGGAAAGCAAAATGTACTCAGGGGCTTTCCTTAAGATCCTTTCAGCCTCTCTGAGCCTTGCCCTTTCTGAGTCCTTACCCTTTTCCTCCTTTAACTCTATCACCTCTAAGCTCAGGAATCTCTTTATGAGCCCTGTGTACTTCTTAATACCTTCCCTTACAAAGGGTTCCTTTGTCCTGCCAACCCAGAGGATGCTAATCTTTCTCAAAATCTATCCTCGGGGCGTCTATCCAGAGCTTTTCGATCTGGTAATAATCTCTTGTCTCCTCCTCAAAAACATGCACGATCACATCTGCAAAATCCAACAAAACCCACTTGCTGAAGTTGTATCCTTCAACTGAGGAGGGTCTGATACCCTTTTTTTTCATCTCTTCTTCTATGTAATCGACTATGGCTCTTACCTGTGTGGTGCTTTCACCTGAACACACTACAAAGTAATCGGTGATTATAGAGAGATGCTTGAGCTCAAGGACCTCTATGTCCTTTGCTTTTTTCTCTTTAGCTAATTTTACTATAAACTCTGCCTTCCTGATACTTTCTATCTTTCTCTTACCCCCTGCTTTCAGTCTCTGTACAATCCTTTAGAAATTATATATGATTCTACTGATTCAGGCAACAGGTATTTTATACTTCCCCCCTTTTTTATAAGATTTCTTATCTCGGAAGCTGATATGTTTAGCCCCATAACGGGAAGCACATAGAGGGTCCGTCCACTGGTAAGCTCAAACCTCTTTATCCCCTTTTCTGTCTTTTCAGAGCCCTTTACGATGTATGGTGAGCTGTAAATCTCCGAGATGTCGTGGGTGGGTCTGTTGACAACTGCTATATCCGTAAGTCTGATAACTTCCTCAGGTCTGTACCAGAGCGTAAGCTCAAGAAACGAATCAATTCCCATTATGAAGACAGACCCCTTACCCAAACCAGGGGTCTCCTCTATCTCCCTCAGGGTATAAACCGTATAAGAAGGCCCCTTTCTCCTTAACTCGATCTCGGAAAGCTCGAAGCAGGGATTTCCCTTGATGGCCATCTTTACCATCTGGAGTCTGTCATCGGCACCAGCCACATCCTCCTTCTTCAGGGGAGGAATGGAGGAGGGGATAAAAAGAATCTTTTTTAAGGAAAGTCTCTGTCTAACCTCCTCAGCAAGCCTAAGATGACCAAAGTGGATGGGATTAAAGGTGCCACCAAAGATTCCTATCTGCGGTTTATGGTTGCTCAAAGAAAAGCCGACCCCTATTCAGTAATGGTAATTGCCTCAACAGGACAGTTCTCCTCTGCAGCCTCACAGCATCCCACATAATCGCAGGCATCGGGGTCTATCACCCTTGATTTACCTATCTCTTCATCCAGCATGAAAACCGCAGGGCATATCTCTGCACAATTACCACAGCCAATGCATTTATCTTCGTCAATGGTTATCTTCATAACGGATAATTATAACAAATAAAAGAGCAAAAAGATAATCTCGTTTATCTCTGCCACTGTGCCGAGGGTATCACCTGTAAGTCCACCAAATCGCCTTGAAAAATAAGAAACCATCCCAAGGGTTACCAGAAGACAAAAAAGCAAGGATGCCCATCCCCTGAATACCGAGGCAAACAGAAGCACCGCCAGCACGGTGCTCAGGGTGGCTTTCAGAAACTGACCTCTTCCTGTGTGTTTTACAAAGATGTACCCAAGCCCCTCGGTCTTAGCTGCCTTTCCGTAAAACATGGCAACCACCATTGCCCAGGCACCTGCCATCGGGAATACCACCAGTGAATCAGGACGCCCTGACTCTATTGCCAGTGAAAACAGTGCAAACTTAAGAATCAACACAAGTATCAATGCAGTAACCCCGGCAGGTCCTGAGGTGCTTTCTTTCATGATACGAAGGCAGTCATCAGTCTCCTTCCGTGATGCAATGGCATCGAAGGTGTCGGAAAGTCCGTCAAGGTGAAAGGCACCGTTTATAAGCACATGGGCAATAAGTATCAGTGCAGCCGTTATCTCTACAGAAAAGAGGTTGTGTAGCAGAAGATAAATCCAGTAAAGTATCACACCTCTAATCAGTCCCACTATGGGAAATGACGAGGTCGAGCCCCCTATCTCCTCTTCACTGCATTTAAGGGGCTCAGGATAGGGCAGGGGCAGTATGGTAAGAAAGGAAAGGGCATACATAAGGCTTTTTAGCATTGTTTTTCTCCCGTGACTCCTGCCTCGTCAAAGGTTGCCATCTCGCGGTATATCTTAAGCCCTGCGTCTATAATTGTCATTGCCAGGGCTGCACCAGTGCCCTCGCCGAGTCTGAGGTCAAGGTCAAGTATTGGCCTTAGGCCCATGTGCTCAAGCATAACCCTGTGTCCAACCTCCTGAGAGTTATGGGCTGCAAACATGTAATCCCTGACAGAGGGATTCAGTGCATAGGCTATCAATGCCCCAGCAGTTGAGATGAAGCCATCCACCACAACTGGCAGTCCAAGGGAGGCAGCACCGAGGCAGAGCCCTGCAATGCCACCTATTTCAGCTCCACCTACCTTTGAGAGCACATCAACAGGGTCTGAAGGGTCTGGACTGTTTATCTCTATTGCCCTTTTTATCACATCAACCTTTCTCTTAAGTGCCTCATCCCCTATACCCGTCCCCCTTCCTGTTACCTCAGAGACATCCCTGCCTGTAATAACGGCTGCAATTGCAGAAGAGGGTGTGGTGTTTGCAATGCCCATCTCTCCTGTTGCAAACATCCTGTATCCCCTTTCAGCGTACTGTCTGGCAAGCTCCACTCCCACCTCAATACATCCAAGTGCCTCTTCACGGCTCATAGCAGGCCCCTTTGCCATGTTTTTCGTTCCATAGAGGACCTTTCTCTTTTCAAGCCCCTGGATGTCCTCAAAGTCGTGGTTTACTCCGATGTCTACTACCACCACCTCTGCACCTGCATGACGGGCAAGCACATTTATTCCAGCACCACCATTTATGAAGTTAAAGACCATCTGACGGGTTACCTCTGAGGGATAGGCTGAGACACCCTCCTCAGCAACACCGTGGTCACCTGCAAAGGTAAAGACCACCTTGCGGGGGATGTCGGGCATTGTGTCTTTGTAGATGGCCACGAGCCTTCGGGCAAACTCCTCAAGCCTCCCAAGGCTTCCAGGAGGTTTTGTAAGATTATCAAGCCTCTTTTGAGCAATCTCATAAAGGGAACTATCCACTGGTTTAATACTTTTCAGGACATCCTCAAGCACCATGACTCTCTCCTCCTGTGCATATTTGTAATTAAAACCAAACAGGATTAATTATACAATATCTAAACCCTTATAAGTCTTGCACAAAGATAGGTATATTTCTTAATATGCACAGCGAGCGCACATATCTGCTCTTTGGGTATCTCGCATTCAGACCGGCCTTAATGATTGACCCGACCTCCGAAAATCCTTTAAAATGCATAGTGTAGCATTTGCAAAGCGAATCAGATCAATAGGGCATTTCCTTACATTCGCATGCTGTGAAAGAGGCATGTTAATCAACCAAGCGAGAGTGGCGGAATTGGCAGACGCGCTGGACTTAGGATCCAGTGGCTTCGGCCGTGCGGGTTCGACTCCCGCCTCTCGCACCACTGAAAAATAAAAAGCTGTCGTTTTAAAGCCTCCCTGAAACAACCCTCAGCCGCAGGGATGTTTTTCTTGACAAATACTATACATTTGTATAGTATATATAAAAAGGGGTGTTTTATGAAGCTTACGAAGGCACAAAAGAGGGTCCTGGATTTTATACTCCAGCATATCAGAGAAAGGGGATATCCTCCCACTGTAAGGGAGGTGGCCAGGGCCTTTGGCTACCGAAGTCCCCTTTCGGCAAAACAGCACATAGATGCGCTTGTGCGAAAGGGTTACCTCAGGCGTGCCTCAGGTGTATCAAGAGGGCTGTCGCTGGCGATGCCACTTTCTAATGCATCAAGCCTTAGCCTTCCTGTGGTAGGCACGATCAGGGCTGGCTCTCCAATACTTGCTACGGAAAACATAGAGGAGTACATAACCGTAAGCAGAGAGCTCTTTCCCCTTGAGGAGGGGTTTGGCCTCAGGGTGGTTGGAGACAGCATGAAGGACGCTGGCATCCTTGAGGGAGACATTGTAATAGTGCGCCCGGGAGTTGAACCCACACAGGGTGACATTGTGGTTGCCCTCGTGGAAGATGAAGCCACTGTAAAGAGACTGTTTATAGAGGATGGGACGGTGATATTAAAGCCAGAGCATCCTGATATGAGGCCCATGAGGTTTAAAGCAGCAGATGTCAAGATTCTTGGAAAAGTAGTTGGGCTTATAAGGAGGTTCTGAGATGGTTGAGATAGATGAGCCTGTGGCAGTGGTGGCAACCTTTTATCAGGGAAGAATAAGACCAGAGAGATTCAGGTGGAATGGAAGGCTTATCCAGGTTAAAAAGGTCACCTACCACTGGATTGAGAGGGATGGCCTGAGAGAGGTGCATTCCTTTTCTGTGACAGACGGTAAGACCCTATACAACCTCTCCTACGAGACCGACACCCTTTCGTGGAGGCTTCAGGCCGTGGAAACGGAAGGGGATAATTTATGATTTAAGATTTAAGATTTTAGATCTTAGATTTGGGGTTTGGGATTTGGGATATTGCCTTTGATGGTATAATAGGGCATGGTACCCACCCTGCTGGACAGAAGCGGGGCTCCTGCTTCCCTATTTCAGGCAGCAGCCTGAAGACAGTTAAAGTGAAGCACAAAAGGTACTGCGTTAAGACCTGCATCTATATTCCCCTTACTGTCTTTGTCTTTTGCCTGGCAGGATTGCTCGTTACCATCTTCGGGGTAAGAGACAGGATTGCAATTGAAGAGGAAGAACGCTTATGCATTATGATACAGACCCATCAATTGCTCCATAATCCCATTGAGCGGATGATTATAGTGAAGACCGTGGTGGAGAGAAAGTACGGAAGCACTGTATGGACAGGTGCATATACACTTTTTGGTCTCAGGTATGCAGAGGTAAGAGCTGTTTGTGACGGAGAGGCAGAGGTGTTATGGAGGCGGTGGTTTGGCAGATGAAAAAGCTAACCAACAAGAGGATTCTTTACAGTAATGCCTTTAAAGCGGCTGAAGTCACGATCGGCGCTCCAGAGTTCCTTCACGCCATGTTCAGTGCATATTGCGGCAACTCTTGCATCGTGCACCATTGGACCCTTTATCTTTCCCTTCTTTATAGAATCCCTGAGTACAGACCAGTGCATCTCTGTCTCAGAAAGGAGCACCAGAGAAGGGGACTCCAGCCATGCCTCTACCTGTTTGATAGCTATATCCCGAGGACTTGGTGGATTAAAGATTCCTGGATGGGTAACGATTGCCAGAAACTCATGAATGCAGGGCCAGGGGATTGCCCAGGATTTGTGTCCTTCGGCCAGGGTCTTTATACACCTGAAGGCCTCTTTATGCCAGGGTGTGTCCTCTCTGTGGGCATAGACAAGAATGTTTGTATCAACTGCAATCATCCACCCCTGCCCTGGTATATCTGTCTTCTTATCTCCTCCCAGGAGGCATCTCTGAACTCAGGAGAAAGCCCCCTGCCCTTGAAGGTAGCCTTTTTAAGGCGGAATGTCCTCTGTCGTTTTTTCTCTTCCACCACCCGCCTGAGACCTTCCTCAATGAGTGCCTTCAAGGTGGTGTTGTCTCGTCTGGCAATCTTCCTGGCCTCTTCAAAAAGACCATCAGCAATATCTACGGTTGTTTTCATATATCTATATATATCACATAATATTGCTCTATGTCAAAGGAAGATGACTTCCTCTGAAAGAGAATGCTGGCTATGGAAAGGGTGATACTTTTAATAGACATGGATGCCTTCTTTGCCTCGGTGGAGCAGCAGTCTAATCCGTCCCTGAGGGGTAAGCCCATTGCCGTAGTTGGTGCTGGAAAAAGAACCGTGGTTACCACTTCATCATACGAGGCAAGGGCACGGGGGGTAAAGACCGGCATGAACCTCTACGAGGCAAAGCAGGTCTGCCCTGAGCTTACAGTGGTGGTGGGCAACAACCACAAGTACACCTATACATGCACAAAGCTCAGGGAGCTTTATCTCCAATACACACCCGATGTGGAGATATACTCGGTGGATGAGGCATTTCTTGATGTTACCACCACAGAGCACCTCTTTGGAGGGCCCCTTCAGATAGGAAAGATGATAAAAAGGGAGATAAAGAGGCGTTTTGGAATAAATGCCACCGTTGGTATTGGCCCAAACAAACTGATTGCCAAACTTGCAGCCGACCTTTCAAAGCCTGATGGCCTTAGGTGGATAAAAAAACAGGATGTGCCCCATGTGCTTGAGAATCTGCCAGTGGAGGAGCTCTGGGGAGTGGGAAAGCGTATGGCAGAGCACCTTGGGAGGCTTGGCATAAGGACCTGTGGAGAGCTTGCCCGCACACCGGTTGGGGTGCTAAGGAGCCGATTCGGCATTGTGGGCGAGCACCTTAAACGCATGGCACAGGGGCTTGATGACTCGCCTGTGGTGGCAGATGGTGAAGAAACAGAGGATGTAAAGTCCATAGGCCACAGCATGACCCTGCCAGAGGATGTCCACAGGATGCCCGAGATCAGGGCCTATTTGCTTTTACTTTGCGACAGGGTCTCATTCAGGGCAAGGCAGTACGGATACAAGGGCAGAACAGTCACGCTGATTATACGGTACAGGAGTTTTGAGACCTTCTCGGTAAGAAAAAAACTCGACACGCCCACTGACGACAGCCACAGGCTGTTCAGGGCGGTCTGCGAGCTCCTGGATGGTTTGCGACTGAGGGAGCCGGTGAGGCTTCTTGGGGTCTCAATGGGCTCTCTGCAAAGGCAGTCAGGACAGCTTGCCCTGTTCCCTGAGCAGGACCGCAGAAGAAGGCTTCTTGAGACCATGGACAGGATAAACCTTCGCCACGGCCTGAGAAGTATCGTATGGGCAGCAACCCTTGAGCCAAAAAGGCAGCCAGGGGTGATATCCCCTGCCTGGCGGCCAGAGGGGGTGCACAGAAGTCTTTAGTGTAACAATACAGAAGTCTTTAGTGTAACAATATAGATCTTAGATGCTTTGATTCCGTAGCCCTGGAAGGTGGTAGTTAACGCCATCAGTGGTGCATTGCCATGTCGGCCGGGCTTCCAAGGCCAATGGAATCGAGATAGCTGTATATCTCTTTCAGCCCCTTTTTGATTGCCCTTTTTCCGTAAAGTCCAATGCCTGCGTAAAACCACTCAAACCTGGCAAGGTTCTTAAGTATATACTTCCATGAATAAAACCTTGCCATTGCCTTGAGGGTCTCTATCTGAAGTGTGACAGGGTCAAGTTCCTTTGGCCTGAACACTATGTGATGGGCATCGTATTTACTCCAGTCTGTATGAAGAAGCCTTCCCTCATCGCGCATTTCGTAAAAGAAGGGCGTGCCTGGAAGTGGGGTAAGTATCACGAACTGAACCGTGTCAATGCCTAACTTTATCGCGAAGTCTGCAGTCTTTCTTATTGTGTCAACATCGTCTGTGTCTGCACCGAGCACGAACATGCCGTGTATGTAGATGCCGTGATCCTTTACTGCTTTTATGCATCGCACAATGTCATCTAAGTCCTGACTTTTGTTGTATGCCTTAAGGGTGCGTGGGTTTATGGACTCAAACCCGATGTATGTGGTGTCACAGCCAGAGTCAGCCATGAGTTTCAGGAGTTCCTCATCTCTTGCCACATCAGTGCGGACCTGTGCAGACCACTTAAACTTTATGCGCTCTGATAGCACAGCCCGGAGTATCTCCTTTGTCCTTTTCTTGTTAGCCGTGAAGTTGTCGTCAACGATAAACTTGGTTGCCTTTGAGATACTTGAGACATAGCGGAACTCTTCAACGGTCTTTTCAACCGACTTAAAACGATACTTTCTTCCAAACATCTGGATGACCGAGCAGAACTTACAGTTAAAGGGGCAGCCACGGGATGTGGATACAGGATAGATGTTTGAAGGGTTCCATTTGTGCACGAGGCTGAAGTCTGGCTCGGGCAGACTGTCAAGGTCGGTTATTAAAGGATAGGGAGGGTTGTTTATCACTTTTCCGTCTCTGTCTTTGTAAGAGATGCCCTTTATGTCCTTAAGCGGAGGCTTTCCAGTGCTTAGGTGTCTTACCAGTGCTGGAAGCGAGTAGTCACCCTCACCTCTTACCACGAAGTCAGCATGCTCAAGGGCCTCATCGGTCATGAAAGAGGGGTGCGCACCCCCGATTATTACAGGGATACCCTTTTCTCTCAAACGATCAGCGATAATGTAGGCCCTTACTGCAGTGGGTGTGATGGTGGAGATGCAGACGAGATCAGAGTTTTCTATATATGACCAGTCTGGCTCTGCTGTATCTTCGATAAAGGCCTTTACCTCAAAGCCCATGTCACGGAGTATCGTGGAAAGGAGCACTGCACCAAGCCGTGGGATGGGAAATTTGCTGTAAACATGTGCTCCAGGAGAGCGTGCCTCAATAAATGAAATCCTTCTAACTTCCATTTCATCCATTATACGCCTTTTTGTCCTGAAATGCAATAGGTGAGGGTTGAATCAAGAGTTATGAGTGTTGAGTGTTGAGTTTATGGTTTTTTTACTAAACACTCAAAGCTATGCACTCAAAACTAAGAACTACTCCCTACACGCTACACCCTGTCTTTCAGAGCAGAAGCGCAGAAGTGCGGAAGTGCAGAAGGTTTGGGGAATTGAAAAATTAGAATTTAGTATTTGTTTAGGATTTAGAGATTAGGATTTAGGATTTTTTGTTTACTATATGCTCTGTGTCCTCTGTGGTTGGGTTTTATGCTATGTTCAAAGTCGTGATAAAATAAGACTGGTAATGAAGAGGGTACTGATAAGGATAAGGGGACGGGTACAGGGCGTTGGTTTCAGACCTCATGTCTTTAACCTCGCAACAGCACTTTCCCTTAAGGGCACCGTGAAAAACTCCTCAAAGGGCGTTACCATAGACATTGAGGGAGAAAGGGTTGATGAGTTTATTAAACGGCTTAGAACATCGCCTCCACCACTTGCCGAGATAGAGGAGATCCATACCGAGGAACTTCCACCTGTCAATTACAGCGACTTCAGCATACTTCACAGCGAGGAAGAAGGCAGTTTTACCCATGTCTCACCTGATGTCTCAATTTGTGATGACTGCCTTAAAGAGATGCTTGAGCCTTCAGACAGACGGTATCTTTATCCCTTTATAAACTGCACAAACTGTGGTCCCCGCTATTCCATAACCCTTAAACTTCCCTACGACAGGCCAAACACCACGATGAAGGTCTTTCAGATGTGCAGTGATTGCCTCAGGGAGTATCAGGACCCCAGGGACCGAAGATTTCACGCTCAGCCAAATGCCTGTCCTTCATGCGGTCCTTCTCTGACATTCAGGCTTACAAACAGAGAGCTTGAACACCTTTTGACTGAAGACCCGCTTGAAAGCACCATAAGGCTCATTCAGACTGGAGGTGTGGTTGCGATAAAGGGGCTTGGTGGGTTTCACATTGCCTGTGATGCCCTTAATACCAGGGCTGTGGAAAGACTGAGGGTGAGAAAGCGGAAAAGCAACAAGCCCTTTGCCCTGATGGCACCTGAGATTGATGCTGTAAAAAGGTTTGTTCATTTAGAGTCTGAGGATGAGCGTCTACTTTCTTCAAATAAAAGACCAATAGTTCTTTTAAGAAAAAAAGAGAGATGCCCGATTCCTGAGGCAGTGGCTCCAAAAAACAGCTACCTTGGTTTTATGCTTCCCTACACACCCCTGCACTATCTGCTTTTTTACTACCCTGTCAGTGGAGTTGCTCAGCCGAACTTTCAGTGTCTGATAATGACAAGTGGCAATCTTAGGGAGGAGCCCATAATTCACAGAAACCAGGATGCCCTGGAGAGGCTTTCTCCTCTGGTTGATGCCTTTTTGTTTCACGACAGGGAGATTTTTATGAGGGTTGACGACTCGGTGATAAAGGAGGGGGTATTTATAAGGCGGGCAAGGGGATATGTGCCAGAGCCTGTAATGCTTGATGATGAGGGGCCTGAGGTGCTTGCCGTTGGGGCTGACCTTAAAAACACCTTTACCCTTACCAGGGAACACTATGCAGTGGTCAGTCAGCACATCGGGGACATGGAAAACTTTGAGACCCTCTGTTTTTTTGAGGAGGTGCTTGAAAACCTGAAGTCTCTATACAGGATAAACCCGATGCACATAGCAGCAGACCTTCATCCTTCCTACATGAGCCGTCAGTGGGCAGAAAGGCAGGGTATTCCTGTTACTTACATCCAGCACCACCATGCACATGCAGCCGCTGTTATGGCAGAGCATGGAATTAAAGAGCAGGTCTTTGCAGTGGTTCTTGACGGCACAGGGTATGGAACCGACGGGACAGTCTGGGGTGGAGAGTTTCTTATGGCAGGTATTGATGGTTTTAAGAGGCTTGCCCACTTTGAATACCTGCGCCTTCCAGGTGGTGAGATGGCAATAAAGGAGCCCTGGAGAATAGCCGTATCGGTTATTAATGACCTTTATGGAGGGCAATCTCAAAGATACCTAAGTGCCCTTGGATATTACGATAGATTCCCGCCTGCGCAGATAGAAAGCATAAGAAAGATATCAAGGCTAACCCATTTCAGTCCCAAAAGTTCAGGCGCTGGACGGCTTTTTGATCTGGTTGCATCAATCACTGGGCTCGTTGACCTTAACACCTATGAGGCAGAGGCCCCGATAGCCCTTGAGTCCATGGTATGTGATGCGGTGGATGAGGGGTACGGGTTTAGCATCCTGACCGACTCAATACCCTGGAGGGTGAGCTTCAAAAAGGCTCTTAATCAGATGATTGATGGGGTTCTTAGGGGTGAGGCGGTTGAAATTATCTCCACAAGGTTTCATAATACAGTGGCTGAGGCTGTCTGTGAGGTTATGGAGAGACTGAGAGATAGGGAAGGTGGCCTGGCCAAGGTGGTGCTTTCAGGTGGTGTTTTTCAGAATGTTTATCTTTTAAGGAGGATCAAAAAGGGGCTTAAGAGCAGGGGATTTCAGGTCTATTTTCATAAGAGGCTTCCACCAAACGATGCCTGTATATCCCTTGGGCAGGCCTATATTTTAAGAGAAAGGCTTAATGGTTTATGAAAAAAGCCGATGCAATAAGAGGATATCTTGAGAGGATTATGCAGAAGATCGGGCGGCCTGTTCGCCTGATGGAGGTCTGTGGCACTCACACGGTCAGCATCTTTCGTCACGGGATAAGGTCTCTGCTGCCAGAGGGGCTTGAGCTTTTAAGCGGCCCTGGCTGCCCTGTTTGTGTTACATCCATTGAAGACATCGACAGGGCGATTAAGATTTCGGAACAAAGCGGAGCAATCCTTACCACCTTTGGCGACATGATGAGAGTCCCTGGCTCATACAGGAGCTTTTATGAGGCACGGGCAGAGGGGGCTGACATAAGGTTTGTCTATTCACCCTCAGATGCCCTGCGTCTTGCAAAAAAGACCCCTGAGCGGAAGGTGGTCTTTTTTGGAGCAGGCTTTGAGACCACCTCTCCCCTTGTTGCCTCGGTGATTAAGGTGGCCCTGGAAGAGGGGATTAAAAACTTCTATGTCTATTCGGTTCACAAGCTTGTGCCACCAGCACTGAGGGCACTTTTGCAGGATAAAGAGGTCAGGGTGGATGGGTTTATACTGCCAGGGCATGTAAGCACCATAATCGGCATAAGGCCCTATGAGTTTTTGGCATCAGAGTTTAACCGTCCAGGTGTGATAACCGGGTTTTCACCTGATGAGATCATCGAGGGAGTGGGTATGTTACTAAGGCAGATTGCCTCAGGCAGGGCAGAGATAGAGATTCAGTACAAAAAGGTGGTAAGACCTGAAGGAAACCCGCAGGCCTTAAAAATCCTTTACGAGGTCTTTTCCGAGGCAGACTCCTACTGGCGGGGCATCGGAAACATCCCCTTAAGTGGGCTTGAACCATCAGAAAGATACAGCTTCGTGGATGCAAAAAGGGTGTTTGACATATCTGTGCAATCAAAACCCGAGCCAAAGGCATGCTCCTGTGGTGAGGTGCTAAGGGGGGTTAAAAAGCCAACGGACTGCCCGCTCTTTGGCAAGGCCTGTACCCCTGAAAGACCAGTGGGAGCCTGTATGGTAAGCACAGAGGGAAGCTGTTCAGCCTATTACAGGTACGGAAGGTATTAGTCTTCAGTACATAGGGTGTTTATCCTGTGGGCAAGGCAACCTGCGCCAAAGCCGTTGTCTATGTTTACCACTGCAATGCCAGGCACGCAGGAGTTAAGCATGGAAAAAAGTGCTGTAAGACCGCCAAAGGATGTGCCGTAACCTGTGGATGTTGGCACTGCTACGATTACCTTATCTGTAAGTCCACCCACCACAGAGGGCAAAGCCCCCTCCATACCGGCAACCACAACCAGCACCCTGGCCTTTTGTATATCCTCTTTGTAGTTAAAAAGCCTGTGTATCCCTGCCACTCCCACATCCAGTATGGTCTTAACGCTGCTTCCAAGAAAGGATGCAGTAAGTGCTGCCTCCTCAGCCACTGGCAGGTCAGAGGTGCCTGCAGAAAGCACGAGCACCGAGCCTGTCTTTTTCTTTTCCTCACCTGCCATGATTATGCGGGAGGCAGGATAAAACCTTGCAGCCCTGATGCGTAATGCCCTTTTTATCTCCTCTGAGGCTCGGGTGATAAGGAGTCTTTTAGACTTCCTGTAAATACTCCTTGCAATACTTACCACATCCTCAGTGGATTTTCCCTCGGCAAAAACCACCTCAGGAATTCCCTGTCGTAGGTGGCGGTGATGGTCAACATGTGAGTTGGTAAGCCTTTCAAAGGGCAGGTCTTTCAGCCTTTCAAGGGCCTCTTTCTTGGAGATACTGCCCTTTGCAACCCCTTCAAGCAGGCTTTTTATTTCTTCAATATTCATATTTCCGAACTATTTCGATATCTTAACCACAGAGAACACAGAGCACACAGAGCACACAGAGTATATAGTAAAACAAAAAATCCTAAATCCTAAACATTACAGGGTGTAGGGGGTAGTTTTTAGTGTTGAGTGCATAGTTTTTAGTGTTTAGTAAAGAGACTAACTCATCACTCAAAATTCAACACTCAACACTAACTAAACCCCCCAATCCCACCCAACGCAATTAACACTATTAACCCGATAAACGCTATTAACGCAATTAACGCAAAAAACGCTATTAACTCGATAAACGCTATCAACGCAACTAACGCAATTTACCATCTGATAAGTGCTGAGCCCCAGGTCAGGCCTCCTCCAAACGCCTCAAGCAGTATGTAGTCGTCCTTTTTTATCCTGCCTGTCCTGACTGCTTCGTCAAGTGCAATGGGGATTGATGCTGCAGAGGTGTTACCGTGTCGGTCAAGCGTGAGCATCACCCTGTCAAGACCCAGACCAAGCCTCTTTGCAGTGGCTGCTATTATACGGTGATTAGCCTGATGTGGTATCAGCAGGGAGAGTTCCTCTGGCTTTACCCTGTTTTTCTTAAGTGTATCTACAACCAGCTTCTCAAGGGTCCTTACTGCAACCCTGAAGGTTTCGTTTCCACGCATCTTTATAAAGTGAAGACGGTTTTTCACGGTCTCCTTTGTTGCAGGCATCCTTGAGCCTCCTGCAGGGATATGAAGCAGGTCCCACATGGAGCCGTCTGCATAGATGTCAACCGAGAGCACCCCCCTTTTAGCCTTTGTTTTTTCAAGCACCACTGCACCAGCACCATCGCCAAGGAGCACACAGGTGGTGCGGTCCTGCCAGTCAGTTGCGCGGGAGAGCGTTTCTGCACCAACAAGTAGTATCCTTTCGTAGGTACCTGAGCGTATAAATGCATCTGCCACAGAAAGGCCGTAGATAAAGCCTGAGCAGGCAGCGTTTAAGTCAAAGGCAGGGGTGTCCTTTGCTCCTAATTTGTGCTGAAGTATGCAGGCCGTTGAGGGAAGAAGCATATCAGAGGTAACCGTGGCAACCAGTATGAGGTCAATGTCCTTTGGCTTAAGCCCTGCTGCCCTTAGGGCCTCCCGTGATGCCATGAGGGCAAGGTCTGATGTGGCCTCCTCCTCTGCTGCAATCCTTCTTTCCCTGATGCCGGTTCTTTCCCTTATCCACTCATCCGATGTCTCAACCATCCTTTCAAGGTCAAAATTGGTAAGGACCCTTTTGGGCAGATAAGAGCCTGTTCCGATAATCCTTGAGCGTACCAATTATCCCTTTTGACCTCCTTATACTGGTTCTGGCTGCTCAGAGGGCTGACTCAGCACATCCCTGTAACGGGCGAGCTCAGCCACTATCTCCTGATAGAACCTCTGTTTTGCAAATTTGTTAGCCAGTTTCAGGGCATTTCTGATGGCCTTTGAGCTTGAACGGCCATGGCTTATCAGACAGGTGCCGTTTATGCCAAGAAGTGGTGCTCCACCGTATTCTGAGTAATCGGTTTTGCGTTTGAAGTTCCTGAGTGCAGGCTTCATAAGCATATAGGCAAGTTTCCCGGTAGCAATATTTGCAATCTCCCTTTTAAGCATCTTTATAATGGTATCAGCAAGACCCTCGCTTACCTTAAGGACGATATTCCCCACAAAACCATCACATACAATCACATCTGCCTGACCGGTAAAGATGTCTTTACCCTCTATGTTTCCTATAAAGTTAATTCCTGTGTTTTTTATTAACTTGAAGGCCTCCTTTGTAAGCTCGTTTCCCTTGGTGTCTTCCTCACCTATGCTCAGTAGGGCGACCCTTGGCTCTTCAATTCCGAGAATCCTCTTTGAAAAGGCCCTTCCCATGAGGGCAAACTGAAGGAGATTTTCAGGGTCTGAATCCACATTTGCCCCTGCATCTAAGAGGACAAAGGGGGTGGTAAGTGTGGGCATGGTGGTGGCGATTGCAGGACGATGAACACCCTCAGACTTTCCAAGCATCAGAAGCGAAAGAGCCATGACCACACCAGAGTGACCGGCACTTACAAAGGCGTCTGCCTCGCCGTTTTTAACTAACTCTATGCCCCTTCTGATAGAGGAGTCCCTTTTCCTCCTAATTGCAGTAGAGATGTCGTCTTCCATCTCTACCTGCTCAGAGGCATGAAGGATGGAAAGCCTCTCCTCTGGGTAGCGTTTGCCCTTTAGTTCTGCCCTGATGCGGTCGGTGTCACCAACGAGAACGACCTCTATATCCTGAGTTTCCAATACAGTCTCAACTGCACCTTCAACAGTAGTGCGGGGGGCATGGTCTCCCCCCATAGCATCCAGAGAGATCCTCATAGCTCTTCTTTTTCTACTATCTCAAGAACCTTTCTTTCTTTGTAGGTTCCACAGCTGAGACATACCCTGTGTGGAAGTTTGAACTCACCGCATTCAGGGCACTTTACCATTGAGGGGATGCTACCCTTCCAGTTAGCCCTTCTTTTGTCTCTGCGACAACGGGAATGTCTGGAATGTGGATTTGCCATTTCAGTTCTCCTTTCTGCTGGATAAGAGTTTTTTTAGTATCGAAAGACGAGGGTCTATCTCGTCTTTTTTACAGTTACAGCTCTGAAGATTAAGGTCTGTGCCACAGACAGGGCATAGCCCCTTACACTCATCAGAGCAGAGGGGCTTCATTGGAAGATTAAGAAGCAACTGCTCCTTCACCACATCGGTGATGTCGATTTCGTCGTCCTTATAATAACCAATCTCTGATTCGTCTCTTCCTATTTCGTGAATCTCTTCGGTGCTCATCTCCTCGATGGGTAGGTATGTCAGGTCAACACTCAGCTCCAGGTCTCGCTGAAACTCTATAAGACAGCGGCTGCACTGAAGACAGACCCTGCCAGAGATGCTACCACTTATGTTTAGCTCAGAGGCCTTCCTGGTCAGGAAAAACTCTGCCTTTACATCTCCCATGGGCCTTGCAAGGGAGTTACCCTCAATGGGCTCGTTGAAGGAGACCCTGAGCCCTTCATCTTCGATTTCTGATACCGTGATCTTCATTTTTTCCTCTAAAAGCATGGTTCCCTGTGATTGATTTGCTACCTTTCCCTTTGTCACGGAGAGGTTCTATTATTTTATCATTATTCTATAAAATGAAGATACCCTTTCAGGGATTTGTGCTTTTCGGGGAATTAACATTATAATTTTTAAGATACTGGTGTCAAGGGAAAGAAATGAGGTGTAATGGTTATAGGGTTAATCGCGTTTATTGCGTTACTTGCGTTGGGTGGAATTGGGGTGTGTAGTTAGTGTTGAGTTTTGAGTGTTGAGCGTTGAGTTAAGGTTTTTTATTAAACACTGAAAACTATGCACTCAAAACTAAAACTACACCCTATACGCTACACCCTGTAATATTTAGAATTTAGATATTAGAATTTAGAATTTTTAGCTGTATAGGGGGATTATATGGGTAAGACAAGGGTGCACCTGTTTATTGAGGGAAGGGTTCAGGGAGTATGGTACAGGGCCTTTACCCGTGATGTGGCAATGAAACACAACATAAGGGGCTGGGTGAGAAATCTCCCTGACGGAAGAGTTGAGGCTGTTTTTGAAGGTGAGGAGGCTGATATAGAAAAGGCAGTGGCTGAGTGTTACAAGGGGCCGCCTGCTGCCCGTGTGACAAAGATAGACATTGACCGCCAGCCCTACAGTGGTGAATTCAGCGGGTTTGAGATTAGATATTGAATGCGTTGATCGCGTTAATTGCGTTCATCGAGTTAATAGCGTTCATTGCGTTACTTGTGTTCTTTGCGTTTATCGGGTTAATAGTGTTAATTGCGTTGGGTGGGATTGGGGGGTTTAGTTAGTGTTGAGTGTTGAATTTTGAGTGATGAGTTAGTCTCTTTACTAAACACTAAAAACTATGCACTCAAAACTAATAACTACACCCTACACGCTACACCCTACACCCTGGAATGTTTAGAATTTAGGATTTAGAAATTAGGATTTTTTATTTATGGACATAATAGAAAATATACTTTCAGGTGTCTCGATTCCTGAAGAGGAATTAATAGAGTTTGTAAAGACGGCTCCATTACACAGGCTTTTTTTCGTTGCCTCTGAGCTCAGAGCCCGTTACAGAGGGAGTTATATTGACCTCTGCTCAATAGTAAATGCAAAGTCAGGCAGGTGTGCCGAAGACTGTAAGTACTGTGCCCAGTCTGCACATTACAAGACCGGGGTAGAAAGTTATGGGCTTCTGGATGTGGAGAGGATTCTTGAACGTGCTAGTGAGGCAAAGGCACAGGGGGCAAGGAGATTCTGCATAGTTACAAGTGGTAAAAAGCCCTCAGAAAAGGAGCTCAGGCGTATTGCCCTTGCCATTGAGGGAGTAAGAGACCTGGGGCTTTTACCCTGCTCTACCCTTGGTCTTCTTGAAAGAGATGAACTGGCCCTTCTTAAGGAGGCAGGGCTTTACAGGTATCATCATAACCTTGAGACAGCAAGGAGCTTCTTCAGTGAGGTCTGTTCAACCCACAGTTATGAAGACAAACTCAGAACCATTCAGTCCGTTAAGGATGTGGGGCTTTCTCTTTGCTCAGGTGGCATATTTGGCCTTGGTGAAAGCTGGAGCCAGCGACTTGAGATGGCTCTTGAACTAAAGAGGATCTCTCCTGATTCAGTTCCCGTAAATTTTTTGATACCCATAAAGGGCACTCCCCTTGGTGAACGCCCCAGGCTTGACCCTGTAGAGGCGTTAAGGATAATCAGCTTGTTAAGGATTGTTCTTCCTGATAAAGAGATAAGGGTCTGTGGTGGCAGGCTTCAGGTGCTTGGTGAGTTTAACTCAATGGTCTTTCTTGCAGGTGCTGATGGCCTTCTTACGGGTAACTATCTCACGCAAAAGGGAAGAAACGCAGCAGATGACCTCCAGATGATAAGGTCTCAGGGCCTTTCCTGTTAATATGAAACCCACCTTCCACTTTAAACAGGTAAACCACCTGTTAGATGACCCTGTGGTTTATGTAAGGGTTATCAGAGAGGGCTATGCCCTGCTTTTTGATGCAGGAGAGCTACACAGCCTCAATTCAAGAGAGATTCACAAGATTAAGCATCTCTTTGTAACCCACATGCACATAGACCACTTTATTGGTTTTGACAGGCTTATAAGGGTGCTTTTAAGTAGTGAAAAGACCCTTCATGTTTGCGGCCCAAAGGGTATAATTGATGCAGTAAAGGGTAAACTTTCAGGCTACACATGGAACCTGATAGTGCAGTATCCCCTGTGTATTGAGGTAAAGGAGTTTTCAGCGGGCACCATGAGGTGTATGCGGTTTTCAGCAAAAGAGGGCTTCAGACCTGCCCCGAAAGAGCCTGACAGCACCCCACCGTTAATCTTTGAGAACGAGCTCTTTGAGGTAAGCACAATGGAGTTTGACCACGGCATCCCTGTGCTTGGCTACAGGGTTCAGGAAAAGGAACATCTAAATGTCGACACGGTCAGGCTTGAGAGACTGGGGCTTACCGTGGGGCCCTGGCTTGGAAGACTTAAGGAGCTTATCCGAAAGGGAAGGCTTGATGACAGGGTTTCTGTGACTGGAACAGACAGGCAGGTGTTGGTTGGGGAGATGCTTTCAGAGGGCGTTGTAAGACGAAGCAGGGGACAGAGGTTTTCCTATATTATGGACATTGCCCCTACTGATGAAAACATCCAGAGGGCAATAGATTTCGTAAGAGGCTCGGATGCACTTCTTATTGAGGCCTACTTCCTTGAAGAGGACAGAGAAAGGGCCATTCAAAGGAGACACCTTACTGCAGCACTTGCAGGCAAACTTGCAAGGGAGGCATCTGTTAAAGAGGTATTTCCACTTCATGTATCTCCAAAGTACAAGGGCTCTGAGGATAGGGTCTTAAAGGAGCTTTATGAGAACTTCAGACATTAAATCTAAAGTTTATTATATCTCCATCCTTTACCTCGTATGTTTTACCCTCAAGCCTCAAAAGTCCCCTCTGCCTTGCCTCTGCCATTGAACCTGAGGCAATGAAGTCGTCATAGCTTATTACCTCAGCCCTGATAAAACCCCGCTCAATGTCAGAGTGGATCTTTCCAGCAGCCTTCTGCGCAGGGGTTCCCTTCTTAATCGTCCATGCCCTGCATTCGTCTTCACCGACAGTGAAAAAGGATATAAGCCCAAGGTGTTCGTAACAGACCCTGATGAGTCTGTTCATGGCAGGCTCCTTTATGCCAAGGTCTTCAAGAAATGCCTCCTGCTCCTCAGGTGAAAGCTGGGCTATCTCCATCTCTATCTTTCCTGAGAGCGTAACAGTGGGGTCGTTGAATCTTTTGTTAAACTCTTCTAAAAGCTCCTTTTCCTTTGGTGTGTTAAGGGATGCCTCATCAAGGTTAATCACCATTACCTCTGGCTTAAGCGTAATAAACTGTAGATGCCTCAGGGCAAGGAGTTCCTCTTCAGAAAACTCTACATCCCTGAGGGGTCTTTCGGACTCAAGGGAGGCCTTGCACTTTTTAAGCACCTCTTCCTCCTGAGGGTCTGTTTTTTTGCCCTTCTTTTTTGCCTCCGAAATACGCTCAAGCCTCTTTTCAACCAGCTCAAGGTCTGAAAATATAAGCTCAAGTCTTATGGTCTCGGCATCCCTTAATGGATTTACATCTCCAAGGGGATGGATTACTGAGTCGTCACTGAACCCCCTTATGACATGGACAATGGCATCCACATCCTTTATCAGGTCAAGGACCTTTCGGTTCTGGGCAAGGTCTCCCTTTGTGATGCCAAGATAGTCAACATACTCAACCGTAGCATGGGTTGTCTTTCGAGGCCTGTAGATTTCACTTAGCCTGTCAAGCCGCTCATCAGGCACCTTTACCACTGCTATGTGAGGCTCTGCCTCGGTGGTTGTGTAGATGGTGGTTGGAATGTCCATACCCGTAAGGGCATTGAATATGGTGGTCTTACCAACATTTGCTGCTCCAATGATACCGATCTTCATAGATTAAGCTCCCTTCATTAATTATTAAGGGTGTAGGGTGTAGCGTGTAGGGAGTAGTTATTAGTTTTGAGTGCATAGTTTTTAGTGCTTAGTAAAAAAACACAGCAACTCAAAATTCAACACTCAACACTCAAAACTCAACACTCAACTACCCCCTACTCCCTACTCCCTCAGCCCTGTCTTTTTAATTCGGCTTCTGATGGCCTTATGTAAAGGGGTGTAAGGGTTGCTGGGTCTGAAAATTCACCCCTCTGTGCCTTTTTCATTGAAGCCCAGGCAAGTGCTGAGGGCAGAGGGTGCATAAGGGCTCCCTCTGCAAACACTGCCATATCGGAAAGCTCCCTTTTTATAACATCTCTGTATCGCTCTGTGCCAGTGCCTGCAAAGAGGGTTTTGTCTTTAATCATGGAGATAATCCTCTCAACTGGACTAACGCTGTCCTCTGTAAGCCTTTCTATCTCACCACCCTGAGCCCTGAAAAGGGCACCATAGACCTCCTTCTTTCTTGCGTCAAACAAAGGACAAATTGTGTAGCTTGAATGAATAAACTGATGGGCAAAGGCCTCAAGAGAGGACAGGGCCACCACTGGTTTTCCTGTGGAAAAACAAAGTCCCTTTACAGTGCTCAGGCCAACCCTGAGCCCTGTAAAAGAGCCAGGCCCTATGGAGATGCTGAAGAAATCTACATCCCTTATGTTAAGTGATGTAAGCCTGAGCATATGCTGGATGGAAGGCACAATAGAGGCAGAGTGCCTCCTCTGGCTACCAAACCGTGCCTCTGCAAGCAGGCCCCTGTGGCTGTCAAAGAGACAGACCCCACCGACCTCAGAAGATGTCTCAATTGCAAGGGTAAGCATAGTTAATACCGTTTGAGCTGTTTGAACAGTTTGAACCGTTTGAACCGTTCGAGCCGTTTGAACTTATTTTTTTAACCTTGCCCTCAGGATACCAAGGTATTTGTTAAGAAAGTGGTCTCTCGATAAAAAGGGTATAACCGGAGCACTTCTTACACCCAGGAGGTTTAACTGCTCTATAATTGCCTTGTCTGACGGATCGTATCCAAGCCCTACCCTGAAGGACTTAATAGCAGCCCTTTTGTCACCTTTAAGTAGCTGAACCTTGCCAAGGTGAAGGTACAGGGTAGAGAGGATAACCTCTGAGCCAACGGTTCTTGAGGCCTTTTTTATGGCCTTTTTACAGTGCCTCAGGGCCTCATCAATCAGCCCCTTTTCGGCAATCAGGTATCCGTAATAGGAGTTTAACATTGGGTCATCAGGTAGTTCCTTCAGGGCATTCCGTGCTATCTCTGTGGCATCCTCTAACTGACCCTTTGAGATAAGGCGGTTTATTTCTCTGAAGATGGTCTCCCTTGCCTCTAAGAAGAAGTTGTTTTTCTTTATCTTTTCAACCACGCTCTGGTGCTGTTTGTTCATCAGGTCATTGAGGTCTGCATCCCTTTCAAGCACCTTCTGGGTGATGGTCTTTACATGTTTTCCGCTTTTGTAAACCGAGGTCTTTATGAGGATGTTTTCCTTTTCATACTTGTCTGTAATAATAAAGTATTCGCTTCCCTGGTGAGAGAGTTTTGTATTAAACTGACGGTCTTTGCTTGAGGTGATCTTTATAATGCCACGCTTTTCCATAGGTTGATAATTCTTTAAGATGAAGCTTAATGAGTTTTATTATTATAACCTTATTGGCAGGACAAATGTTACCTTTGTTCCCTTTCCCTTTTTGCTTTCTATGCTTACCTGTCCACCGTGTTCGTCTATCACCTTTCTGGTCATGGCAAGACCAAGGCCAAGACCCTGCTGTTTGGTGGTAAAAAAGGGTTCGAATACCTTTGGAAGCAGTGTCTCTTCTATCCCTTCTCCTGTGTCTGTGATGGATATGGAAACGCTCTTTCTGGCATCGTCTCTGGATACCTCAACCGTAAGTGTTCCACCTTCTTTCATGGCATCTATTGCATTTACCAGTGCGTTAAAGAGACAGGTCTTTATGAGCTCTGCATCAAGCTCTAAAAGGGCCGGGTCACCTGGATAGTTTCGTACAATCTTTATGCCTGCCCTTTCAGCCTTTGCCATTATAAGCGAGAGGGTGTCTTCCACAAGGGCCACCACATCAACCCTGGATGGCTTGAGCCTGAGGGGTTTTCCGTACTGGAGGAAGTTTTCAACCAGGCTATCAAGTCTTTTTATCTCCTGCTTTATGTTTTTAAGGAGCTCCTCTGTATCACCACTACAGTGTCCCTTAAGGTGGTCAATGCTAAGGCTTATAAAATTAAGGGGGTTTCTTATCTCGTGTGCCACAGAGCGTGACAGCTCTCCAATGGTGGATAGGTGCTCGGCCTCCCTCAGCTTTTGCTCCATCCTCCTGAACTCCCTGAGCTTCCTTATCATCTGGTTGAAGCTTTCCTTAAGCTGGCCTACCTCGTCTTTTTCAGTGACCTCAAGCTCTATGTCAAGGTCTCCTGAGGCAACCCTCCTTGAGGCAGTGACGAGCTCTTTTATGGGGCGGGTGTATCTTTTTGAAAGCCACACAGTGATTATAAACCCTACGAGCAGGATTAACAGGGTAACCACGATGCGGAGTTCGAAGTTCTTTTTCAGAAAGGAAAGGGTATCCCTGTTACTGACCGTGACATGTACATATCCCTGGTGCTCTCCTTTTATGACTATTGGAAGGACGATGTGATAAAGGTCGCCCTCCCTGGTGACAAACTCTCCAAGCTCCGACTTAAAGACAAGCTCTGTGATGTTTTCAGGTGCAGGCTCTCCTACCTTTAAGGGATTTGAGCTTGCCCTTACCTTTATCTGACTGTCTATGATGCTTATCTCACTTACTCCCCTGGACTTGAGTCTTTTCAGATAACGATACAGTTCCATTATGTCCTGTCCCTCGGTCTTTGATATCTCCTGTATTGCAAGGTGTATTGCCTCGGTAATCTCGGTGGTCTTTTTCTGAAGCTTCTGAAGAAGGAGCCTCTCGGAGTATATACCAAAAAGGGTCATCATCAGAAGCAGAGAGGCACTGAGTGACAGGATCATTATGATTAGTTTTTTGTTAAGACTCCAGCGCATACTCCTCCTCTGAAATTATACCACCACCTACCACAATGTCTTGGGCGTAAAAAACCGCTGACTGCCCTGGTGCTGGCGCCCACTGGGGATTTTCAAATCTCAGAAGACAGCTGTCTTTACGGATATCAAGAAGCTCTGCAGGCTCGTCCCTCATCATTGACCTGACCTTTGCGGTGACCCTCTGCACAGGGCTTGTTAGCCAGTTTACCTCTTTTACATAGACATCTCTTCTGTAGGCAAGCTCCCTTGGCCCCACATATATGGCGTTTTCCTCAGGTGATATCCTGATTACATAAAGAGGCTCTGTGTGAGGGATGTTAATGCCTCTGCGCTGTCCCATGGTAAAGTGAAATATACCACTATGTGTGCCTATCTGTTTTCCCTTTATGTCATACACAGGGCCTGGCCGTTCAGCCTCTGGTGCTATCTCCCTTATAAAGCCAGCATAGCCTGTCTCTCCGATAAAGCATATCTCAACGCTTTCTATCCTTTCTGAAGCAGGAAGCCTCAGTTTTCTTGCCAGTGCCCTTACCTCTGCCTTTTGCATGTAACCAAGGGGAAAGATGCATCGGGAAAGGGTCTCAGTGCTTAAGACATAAAGAAAGTAGGACTGGTCTTTGGCAGGGTCGGATGCCCTGGCAAGGTGACTTACACCGTTTATCCTTACGACCTTTGCATAGTGTCCTGTTGCAATAAACTCTGCCCCTTCCTCATTAGCAACCCTCTGGAGTAAAGGAAACTTTATGTGCTTATTGCATAGAACGCAGGGGTTAGGGGTTATGCCTTTAAGGTAGCCCTCAACAAAGGGGTCTATCACCAGCTCCATAAACTCTTCTCTTGCGTTGAGCATTCTGTGGGGGATGTCAAGCATAGAGCAGGTCTCCTCTGCTGCCCTCACAGACTCAAGGCTACAGCAGGTCCTTGGATTTACCCTGCCTCTTGCCTCAAACAAAAGCAGACTAACCCCTATTACCTCGTAGCCCTCCTTTTTCAGCAGATAGGCAGCCACAGAGGAGTCAACACCACCGCTCATTCCAAGAACCACTCTTTTCATTTAATTAATTATACACTTATTGCGTTTAATGCGTTTATAGCGTTGATTGCGTTAGTTGCGTTAATTGCGTTAATAGCGTTTATCGCGTTTATCGCGTTGATTGCGTTGATAGCGTTTGATACTTTTACCTTATTTAATTTAAAATTGTTACAGGGATTAAATAACCAAACCCCAGTTCTTGATTTTCCTGAGAGGTCTCTTTTTGGGTATAGTTCATCTCTGAGTCCCCCAGGAAAAACTTCAGAAATTAGAATAGACAAAAAATTGACAGCTCGACAGAATTTTACTAGCTATTAATCCTCTTTCGCTTTATAAAATGACGAAAAAAGCTTTGTATTTAGGGGAGTTAGGTTAATAGAGATATTCTGGCATTTATATTGCTATACATACTTAAACTGTCAGGTAATCCGGGTGTCTGTAAACGAGGCGCCCCTTTGAGCTAAAAAAAGAAGGGAGGTAAAAAGCCATGATGAACTGCTGGGAATTCAAGAAGTGTGGTCGTGACAAGTCAGGTGACTGTCCTGCCTATGTTAAAAGGGCTGGCAAGGTATGCTGGATAGTGGCAGGAACCATGTGTGGTGGTCAGGTGCAGGGCACCTTTGCAAAAAAGATTCGCACCTGCATAGATTGTGACTTTTATAAGTACATAAACAAGAGGGCAAGGGAAAGGCTTGCTGTAAAATAAAGGATTATTGTGATTATTATTTCTTTTCTATGTATAGAAATAGAGGGCCATCTTTATATAAGTGAAGGTGGCCCTGCATATTAGTGTCCAGCCTTATTCAGATAGGCATCCTTTAAAAATACCCCTCACACCACTTTGGTAGACCTCTCACTTGCTAAGACCCTGCAGGACCCTGTTTAATATGCTTTAGTAAGATTCCAAAACGATAAGATATCTAAATCTTTTCATAATGATTATAAATTATCTGATCTTGACTAAATACATTTAGTAATGTTATTACTTATAGGTTTTTTTACCTACTCCAATTAGTAGAGGAGGTCAAATGGCACTTCTTACATTCAAAGGTGGTGTTCACCCTCCGGATAACAAGGAACTGGCAGCAGGAGCTGCTATAAAAGAGGCCCAGCCACCAAAGCAGGCAGTCATTCCCCTCAGTCAGCACATAGGTGCACCCTGTAACTGTGTGGTTGAGGTTGGACAGGAGGTAAAGAAGGGACAACTCATTGGTGAGCCAACGGCCTTTGTTTCAGCACCAGTTCATGCCTCAGTCTCTGGCAAGGTGGTTGCTATTACGCAGGTTCCCAATGCCATGGGCAGGATGGTTCAGGCCGTGGTCGTGGAAAACGACGGTAAGGAGGAGTGGACACAGCTACAGGACAACCCGGATTACATGAGTCTTTCACCTGATGAGCTCAAGGAAAAGATAAAGAATGCAGGCATCGTGGGAATGGGTGGTGCTACATTTCCAACCCATGTGAAGCTTTCTCCACCAAAGGAAAAACCCATTGATGTGGTGATCATAAACGGTGCCGAGTGTGAGCCCTATTTAACGGCTGACCACCGCCTGATGGTTGAAAGACCTGAGGATGTGGTCGAGGGGCTTAAGATACTCATGAAGGTGCTTGGCGTAAGCAGGGGATACATTGGTATAGAGAACAACAAACCCGATGCCATAGAGAAGATGACAGAGGCAGCCTCAAGGGAGCCAAACATAGAGGTCAAGGCCCTTCAGGTAAAGTACCCGCAGGGTGCTGAGAAGATGCTCATCAAGGCGATAGTTGACCGTGAGGTACCTGCTGGTGGGCTTCCCATGGATGTGGGGGTGGTTGTTCAGAATGTGGGTACAGCAGTGGCAATCTTTGAGGCCTGCCGTTACGGAAAGCCCCTGATTGAAAGGGTAGTCACCGTGACAGGCAGAGGGGTCAAACAGCCAGGTAATCTTCTTGCAAGGATTGGAACTCCGATTGGCCAGTTGATAGAGGAGTGTGGAGGCTTTTCTGACAGCCCAAAGAAGGTGATACTTGGTGGACCCATGATGGGCTTTGCCCAGTTTTCCCTTGATGTGCCTGTAACGAAGGGGACATCAGGGGTGCTCGTGCTTTCTGAGAAGGAGTATGTCTCGGCAGAAAAGTATGGCCCCTGTATACGATGTGGCAGGTGTGTGGATGCCTGTCCAATGGGGCTTATGCCTTTGATGTTGAGTCTGCTATCAGAAAAGGGGTTTTACGAAGACACAAAGGAGTACAACATTATGGACTGCTTTGAGTGTGGAAGTTGCACCTATGTCTGTCCTGCTAAGAGACCCATCGTCCAACACATAAGACTTGCTAAGTCTTTAATCAAGAGATAAAGGAGTGATAGGATGGCGGTTACAAACAGGCAACAGGAACTGGTTGTTACAGTAAGCCCCCATGTAAGAAGCGAAGAGTCCACGGCAAAGATAATGTGGACTGTTACCCTCAGTCTTTTGCCAGCCTTTGTAATGGCTGTATATTACTTTGGCCCAAGGGCAGTATATGTCACAGCACTTACTGTGATTGGCTCATTGTTCAGTGAGTGGCTGATAGAGCGGATGGCAGGCAAAGAGATAACCCTTTCTGACGGAAGCGCCTTTTTGACAGGGGTGCTTCTTGGTATGAACCTTCCATCCTCTGTTCCCTTTTACATCCCTCTGGTTAGTTCTTTCGTGGCTGTGGCAATAACCAAACAGCTATTCGGAGGGCTTGGTTACAATATCTTCAACCCTGCCCTTATAGGAAGGGCCTTTGCGCTGATTACATGGCCAAGGGCAATGACCACATGGTTTACCCCAACCGCAGCCTTTGTGGCAATGGATGCAAAGACCACGGCAACCCCGCTTGGGATACTGAAGGAAGAGGGGATGCACAAGCTGCTTGAGGTCTTTGGCGACAAGATGCACCTTTATCAGAGTCTGCTCATGGGGCACAGGGCAGGCTCACTGGGTGAGACATCGGTGATAGCGATACTGATAGGCGCTGCCTTCCTCCTTTACAAAAGATACATATCACTTCACATACCCCTTTCATTTATCGGCACTGTAGCAGTTCTTACATGGGCATTTGGTGGCAAACAGGGTCTTTTTACTGGTGACCCCATAGTCCACATCCTCAGTGGTGGTTTGATGCTTGGTGCCTTCTACATGGCAACCGACTATGTTACATGCCCAACGGTGAAGAAGGGACAGATAATATTCGGCATAGGCTGTGGTGCGTTGACGGCACTGATCAGGCTAAAGGCAGGTTACCCTGAGGGTGTCATGTTTGCCATACTGCTTATGAACTGTTTTACTCCGTTAATTGATCGCAATCTCAAGTCAAAGGTCTTTGGTGCCAGAAAGGAGGCATCTAAATGACATTTAAGGACATCCTGAAGATAACCTTCAACCTGGTGGTGCTTTACCTTGCTGGTGCACTTTTGCTTGCTGCTGTGTACTCAAAAACAGCACCTGTTATTTATCAGAAGGTGCAGGAAGAAAAGGCAAGGACGCTCAGGGAGATGATGCCAGAGGCTCAGAACATCGTGAAACTCGGCGAGTGGCATCCCCACGAAAAGGAGGCCGAGTACTTTGAGGCTCAGAAATGTGGTCAGCTGAAGGTCAAAAAGGTAAAGGATGAAAAGACTGGCAAAATGAAAGAGATAAAGCAGTGTATAAATCCCGAGACCATTGGTTACATTGTGCAGAGCTTTGCAAAGGGGTACTCAAGTTATATAGATATCTTCTTTTCTGTTGACAAGAACTTCGTCATCCAGAACCTCAATATCCTTGAGCAGCATGAAACCCCTGGTCTTGGTGATGCTGTCCAGAAGGACTGGTTTATGAAGCAGTTCAGGGGTAAGGATTTAGAGCATCTTGTGGTTGACAAGACAGGAACCAGAAAGGACTACATACAGGCCATCACTGGCGCTACCATCTCTTCAAGGGCAGTAACCGAGGATGGTGTCAAGAAGGGAATTCTATTCCTTATGAAAGCCTTGAAGAAAGGAGAGGTGAAACATGGAGCATCATGAGGAAAAGATAAGCTATCTGCAACTCATAAAAAACGGTGTATTCAAGGAAAACACCATATTCAGACTGGTCATCAGTCTCTGTCCATCAATAGCGGTTACCAACAGCGTAAGAAACGGATTTTTGCTTGGAATGGCCGTTCTTTTCGTTCAGAGCATGGTCAACACAACGGTGGCCCTCCTTAGAAGGTTTATTCATCCCCGCATCCGTATCCCCATCTTTATGCTCATAATCTCAGGCTGGGTCAGTGTGGTCGATATGATCATGGCTGCCTACGCAAGGGCTGCCTATAAGGAGATAGGTCTTTATGTGGAGATTATCGTTGCCTTTGCATCCATCCTTGCGAGGGCAGAGATGTTTGCAAGCAAGAACAGACCCCTTGCAGCCTTCTTTGATGGTTTTGGCTCAGGGCTTGGTTTCATGATAGCACTGGTTGTGATCAGTTTCTTCAGGGAGCTCTTTGGAAGTGGCTCCCTTGCGGGCATTCCTATAATACACGCAAAACCCCTGCTCATCATGATAATGCCAGCAGGTGGTTTTATTGCAGTGGGGCTTTTGATGGGATTTTTCAACTGGATTGATATCAGATTTTACGGTGGTAAGGGTGCTGGTGGTGCAGCAGGGCACTGAGTTTGAATTTATATGCCCTTTTGTGTAATAATTAATAAAGTGATTTGTTTATAAAAGGGAGGCTATTATGAGTCACGAGTTTTTGAAGTTGTTCGAGTTATTCATAGCCGCATCAGTAATAAACAACTTTGTCTTTACCCGTTTCCTTGGACTCTGCATATTCTTTGGTGTTTCAAAGAAGATGGAAACCGCCATTGGAATGAGCATTACCTTCACTGCAGTTATGGTCATTTCAGCCGCATTAAGCTGGCTTATCTTTACATACATAATGGTTCCTCTTGAGATAACATTCCTTAAGATAATAATCTTCATCGGTGTGGTGGCTGCCTTTGTTCAGGGTGCTGATACCATTATGCGAAAGGTCAGCCCTGGACTTTATTATAAACTGGGTGTTTATCTTGCACTAATATCCACAAACTGCATTATAGTGGCAGTGCCACTTATAAATGCCGAGTCACATTACAACTTCCTTGAGAGTCTTTCCTTTGGTCTTGGCTCAGGTATAGGTTTTGCCCTTGCCCTTACCATAATGGCCAGCATTCGTGAAAAGCTTGAGCTTGCTGATGTGCCAAGGCCGTTTAAGGGAATGCCCATTGCATGGGTTACAACAGCACTTATTGCCCTTGCCTTTACTGGTTTTTCAGGGCTTATCACCCTTTAATTAAAGATTGGAGGTCGGATAGATGATAGACCATGGTTTGATTAAAGAGGTCTTAAATCTTATAGGAAACCTGAACCTGCCCGAGTTTATTAACCATATACCACTTCCACATATCGGTGTTGGTGCAGGTGTTGAGCCAAGAGAGTCGGTTGACCTTGTAGAGACCCTTAAGTTTACCGCCTTTTTTATACTCGGTGTGGGAGCGGTTTTCGGTTTTGGTCTTGCCTTTGCAGCAAAGAAGTTCTCCGTAAAGCGTGACCCGAGGATTGACCAGGTAAGGGAGTATCTGGCAGGTGCACACTGCGGTGCCTGTGGTTATGCAGGCTGTGAGCAGTACGCAGAGGCAGTGGTTCAAAACCCTGATGTGCCTCCAAACCTCTGCACCCCTGGTGGTGAAAGGGCTGCCAAGATGGTTGCCCTTATCACTGGCAAGGAAGCGGTGGCCACAGAGCCTAAGTTTTCAAGGATTATGTGCCAGGGTGACTGGCAGAAGTCAGTAAAGAGGTTTAAGTACGAGGGTGTGGAGGACTGTCGTGCAGCAGTGCTTGCAGGCGGAGGAGACAAGGCATGTATTTATGGCTGTCTTGGATACGGAACCTGTGCAAAGGTTTGTCCCTTTGATGCAATACACATGAACGAAAACCACTTGCCCGTGGTAGACATGGGTAAGTGCACGGGCTGCAGAAAGTGTGAGGCTGCCTGCCCTAAGAAGGTCATAGAGGTGCTTCCAGGCAGTAAGGCTGTGGTGGTTGCATGTCACAGCCGTGACAGAGGGGCTGACACAAGGAAGAACTGTCAGATTGGCTGCATAGCATGTGGTGCCTGTGAGAAGGTCTGTCCCTTTGATGCCGCAAAGGTTGAAAACAATGTATCAAGGATTGATTACGATAAGTGTCGTGTATGTGGCCTCTGCGTGAGAAAGTGCCCAACAAAGGCAATCGTTGACCACATGCCCACAAGGCCAAAGGCATTTATTATAGAAGACAAATGCATTGGCTGTAATGCCTGCATGAAGGTATGCCCCGTTAATGCTGCCTATGGTGAGCTTAAGAAGGTCCACACCATTGACCAGTCAAAGTGCATTGGTTGTGGTATCTGCACTGCAAGGTGTCCAAAGCAGGCAATAGACGGCACCTTCAATGCTCAGGAGGTCTTTAGAAAGGCTGAGGAAAAGAGGCAGGCTAAAAAGGTAGCAGCCTAATACAGGCCAGACCTTGAAAGTGCCTCCACTCTGCCTCGTGGGAACTGATGCTTAAGCCTGCCGTTTCGGTACAAAAGGCAGCCAATCACGGTTGAGTCATAGAGGGCTATGATGTAGCCCTCTTCCCAGTTATGTTCGGTAATCTCAAGGTATCCCCTTCTTAGGAGTTCCGAAAGCTCCTTGCGGCTTAACTCCTTTAAGTGTCTGGATGCACTGTCACCAACGAGCTGAAGGCCATAGGTGGTGGGTTTTAGCCACCTTCCCACCTTTCTAAGTATCCTCAGCCCAGGAAATTCTATCCTTTTCATCTCAAGTGCCTTTGTGACTATCTCATTGTTTGGGGAATCCGAAAGCATCCATACACTTCTTCCTGTCTCAAAGAAGCTAAAGCCATTGAAACGCTCAGGTGGTATCCCGAAACGCTCGTAAAAGTAGGAGGTGATTCTTTCTCTGTGCGCCAGTTTAAGCATCAGTGCACAGGGCCTGTCGAAAGTAGTCGTTCTACCTCTTCCAGGACTGCCCTGTAAGAGATGGCACCGTAGATGAAGGGTGTTCCGTTTATTAACACCACAGGTAGAGACAATAGACCGTGACTGACGAGCTCTCTGACTTCGGTGAATCTGCTTTCATCCTCTAAAAAGAGGTCTATGTACTCCACCAGCACGAGGTTTGGATACTGGTAGTCCAGTGCTGCCTGAAGCTCTTCAGCAAAGGCCTGATTGTTTACTCCCTCATCATAGTAGCTTTCGCTGAAGTTTAAATCCTCAAAGGGATTATCCAGTATCTGTATATGAATACGCTGTAACATACTACCCCCTACTCCCTACCCCCTATCTTTACTATAAGATTATCAATCAGCCTTGCCTTTCCATAAAGGAGGGCAACGGCAAATACCGCCTCTTTTTTGCCGTATATTTTAACATCAACATCTCTTAAGTCTTCAAGTGTCTCAGGGTCGTATAAAGAGGCGTACTGAATCTCCCTTACATGGGGTGACTTTCTTAGATGCTCATTCAGTGTCTCTACAGCTCTGGAAAAACTCATGCTTTCCATGAGGGTCTTTTCAGCCTCCTTCATTGCAAGGTATATAAGGTTTGCACCCCTTCTTTCGTCTTCACTGAGGTAGCTGTTTCTTGAGCTCATGGCAAGCCCATCGGGCTCCCTTACAGTGGGGCAGGGAACTATCTCTATGTCGAGGTTCAGGTCTCTTACCATGGTCTTTATGATAAGGGTCTGCTGAAAGTCCTTAAGACCAAAGTATGCCCGTGTGGGCTTTACGATGTTAAAGAGCTTAAGCACCACCGTGGTCACACCCCTGAAGTGACCTGGTCTGAAGGCACCACAGAGCTTTTCAGAAAGCCCCTCAACTGTCACATAGGTCTTAAACCCCTCAGGGTACATCTTTTCAGGGGTTGGCAGAAAGAGGGCATCCACCCCGAGGGATTCCAGTTTTTTTCTGTCTCCTTCGAGGTCTCTTGGATATCTGTCCAGGTCTTCCTGTGGTCCAAACTGTATGGGATTTACAAAGATGCTTACAACGGTGATGTCATTTTCCTCAAGTGACCTTTTTACGAGGCTCAGGTGCCCCTCGTGAAGTGCACCCATGGTGGGCACAAATCCAATGGTTTTCCCCTTAAGTCTGAGGCCCTTTGAATAACTCTGCATATCAAGGACATCGTTAAAGACCTTCAATTTGCCTTAAGCCTCCTTTATCATCCTGATTAGTTCATCAAGCATCTCGGTTTCCCGAACCTTCTTTACAACCTTTCCCTTTTTAAAGAGTAAACCCTCTCCTTTGCTTCCTGCCACACCGAAGTCAGCCTCCCGTGCCTCACCAGGGCCGTTTACTGCACATCCCATTACTGCCACTGTGAGGGGTTTCTCAATGCCCTCTATCCTTTTTTGTAGCTTCCTTGCAATGCCCTGTATGTTTACGGTACATCTTCCACAGGTAGGACAGGATACAAGATTTATACCATGCTTTCTTATCCCCAGGGTTGAAAGTATCTCATAGGCCACCCTGACCTCGTCATAGGGTGGGGCAGTAAGTGAGACCCTGATGGTGTCTCCTATCCCCTCTGAAAGCAGTATTCCAAGCCCAACAGCACTTTTTACAATTCCCAGCGGAGGTGGGCCTGCCTCGGTAATGCCTATGTGAAGGGGGTAGTCAAATCTGCTTGAAAAGAGCCTGTAGGCATTAACGGTAAGGGGGACATCGGTGCCCTTTAAGGATACCTTTATCTGGTGAAAGCCAAGCTCATGGAGCATCTCAATCTGTCGGGTGGCAGCCTCCACGAGGGCATCTGCTGTGGGATGGCCGTATTTTTTCAGCAGGTCCTTTGGCAGAGAGCCTGAGTTAACACCTACACGGATGGGTATTTTTCTGTCCTTAGCTGCCTCTACAAGTTCTCTTACCTTCCACTTTGCACCAATGTTTCCAGGGTTTATCCTCAATCCATGAGCTCCCTGCTCTATGGACTTTAGTGCAAGACGCCAGTCAAAGTGGATATCAGCTATAAGTGGGATGGATATCCTTTTTGTGATCTCACCTATTGCCTCTGCAGCAACCATGTCAGGCACAGCCACCCTTATAACCTCACAGCCGAGGCGTTCAAGCCTTCTTATCTGGCGGACTGTGGCATTAACATCCCTGGTGTCTGTCTTGGTCATAGACTGAACAACCACAGGGGCATCGCCACCAATCTTAACTCCTCCAAGGGTTATCTGTCTCGTCTTTTTTCTTTCAAGCATGGTGATTTATTATAACCCAATTCTTCATCTTCCTTCCCTACCCCCTAATAATCATTTGCCTCTAAACCACTTTATAGCCCTCTGGTGTTCGTGATTTGTTACAGAGAAGTGATGTCTTCCGTCCCCAGTTGCAACGAAAAACAGATATGGCACCTTTGCCGGATAGAGGGCTGCCTTTATCGACTTAAGCCCTGGTGAGGCAATTGGACCAGGTGGAAGCCCTTTAATCAGGTAGGTGTTGTATGGAGAGGGTCTTTTAAGGTCCTTACGAGTTATCCTTACAGGCGGTGGATAGATTCCGTATACTGTAGTTGGGTCAGACTCAAGGGGCATGCCCCGTTTAAGCCTGTTGTGAAAGACCGCTGATATTAAGGGACGCTCTTCGTCAACCTCTGCCTCCTTTTCTATAAGTGAGGCAAGGGTAAGAAGCTGTTTTTCCGTAAGACCAAGGCTCTGTGCCCGGGACCTCATCTCCTCTGTAATGTGGGCTCTCAGGTTTCTTACCATCTCTTTAATCACCCTTTGGGCTGGGCAGTGTTTTGGAAAAAGATAGGTGTCCGGGAATAGGTAGCCCTCAGCAGAGGGGGCATCTATCTTAAGCTCATTAAGCAGGGTTATGTCCTTTGCAGCCTTTAAAAACTCCTCACTTTCTGTTATTTCAAGGTCTTGAAGTCTTTTTGCAATCTGCCACAGGTTAAAGCCCTCTGGTATGGTAACCCTTACGAGCTCAACATCCCCTCTTGTTAGTTTTTTTAAAACACTGTAGTCAGAGATAGCTCCTTCAAAACGGTATATGCCTGACTTTACGCTGTATTGAAGACCAAGCAGGCGACCCCAGAAGACAAAGAGCCTTCGGCTTTTAAGGATACCCTGATTGTCAAGGAGCCTTGCCACCTGGCTGAAGCTCATCCCTTCTGGCACTTCAATCTCAACCGTGCTTTTTATCCTGTGCTTTAAGAAAAAGGGGTTTGTAAAGGCATAGACGAAGGCAAGAAGTAGTGCCAGCGTAACGAAGAGGACCTTGCTTTTTTGCATAGATTTATAATACCCAAAAGAAAAGGAGAAATTCTAACCTCAGTTCCACCTCGTAGGTGGAAATAAAAAGGGCAGGCCCTATGGCCTGCCCTCTGAAAAGTGGTTGTTGACTGTTTATTAATACATATCCATTCCGCCGCCTGGTGCTGGCATCTTTTCCTCTTTTTCTGGAATCTCGGTGATCATCACCTCTGTGGTGATAAGCAGTGATGCCACTGATGCAGCGTTCTGAAGGGCTGTTCTTTCAACCTTTGTTGGGTCAATGATACCAGCCTCCATCATGTCCACATACTCCTCTTTCTGTGCATCGAAGCCGTAGTTTATGTTGTCGGAGGCCTTAATCTTTTCAACCACAATGGCACCTTCCAGGCCGGCGTTACTTACGATCTGTTTGATTGGCTCCTCAAGGGCCTTCTTTACGATTTCCACACCAATCTGCTGGTCATGCTCAAGTTTGAGCTTTTCAAGTGCAGGTATGCACCTAAGGAGTGCCACTCCACCGCCAGGCACGATACCCTCTTCAACAGCTGCCCTTGTTGCATGAAGTGCGTCTTCCACTCTTGCCTTTTTCTCCTTCATCTCTGCCTCAGTGGCTGCACCAACATTGATAACCGCCACACCACCTGCCAGCTTGGCAAGACGCTCCTGGAGTTTTTCCCTGTCGTAATCAGAGGTGGTCTCCTCGATCTGGGTCTTTATCTGTTTAATCCTGCCCTGTATCTTGGCAGGGTCACCTGCACCCTCTACGATGGTGGTGTTTTCCTTGTCAACGGTGACCTTCTTTGCACGACCGAGGTCCTCGATTCTGACATTTTCAAGCTTCATACCAACATCTTCTGAGATAACGGTTCCACCTGTAAGGATTGCAATGTCCTCAAGCATGGCCTTTCTTCTTTCACCAAAGCCAGGTGCCTTTACAGCACAGACCTGAAGCGTGCCTCTTAGCTTATTGACAACCAGTGTTGCCAGTGCCTCACCCTCTACATCCTCTGCAATGATAAGAAGTGGCTTGCCCATCTTTGCAATCTGCTCAAGCAGAGGGATGAGGTCACGCATGCTTGAGATCTTTTTGTCGTGAAGCAGTATGAAGGCATCATCCAGGGTGCACTCCATCCTCTCAGGGTCGGTGATAAAATAAGGTGAGATGTATCCCCTGTCAAACTGCATACCCTCAACCACATCCAGTGTGGTCTCAAGTCCCTTGGCCTCTTCAACGGTGATAACGCCGTCCTTACCAACCTTGTCCATGGCATCGGCAATCAGTTCACCAATGGAGGGGTCGTTGTTTGCAGAGATGGTTCCTACCTGGGCAATCTCCTTCTTGTCCTGAACAGACTTGCTCATCTTCTTAAGCTCCTCAACAGCTACCTCAACTGCCTTGTCAATTCCCCTCTTGAGGTCCATGGGGTTTGCACCGGCTGCAACATTCTTCATACCCTCTTTGTAGATGGAATAGGCAAGCACTGTTGCAGTGGTGGTTCCGTCACCTGCAGCATCAGAGGTCTTTGAGGCAACCTCCCTTACGAGCTGGGCACCCATGTTTTCAAAGGGCTCCTGAAGCTCGATCTCCTTTGCAACGGTAACACCGTCTTTTGTGATGGTGGGGGCACCAAACTTCTTGTCAATAACGACATTTCTTCCCTTTGGCCCCAAAGTGGCTTTTACGGCATTGGTGAGTATTGTAACTCCCTTCAGTATGGAATTCCTTGCTTCTTCATCAAACATTAACTGTTTTGCAGCCATAGTTCCTACCTCCTTTCTTATTCTTCGAGCCTGCTCGGCAGGTCGAACATATTGGATTTTTAATTACAACTTTCCTCAGTCTTTGAGGGGCTTCGCCCCTCAAGCTCCCCAACAACGGAAAATAACAGGTTTAAAATTGGTAAAATCCTTTTAAGTGGCTTTACCCTTCTGACTCCCCAACAATTACAACCGGGTTATGCCCCTTTGAGTTTTAGCTCACTGAAAAACCTCTATTCTTCAACTATTCCCAGGATGTCTTCTTCTTTGATAATAAGATACTCTGTGCCGTTCATCTTCACCTTTGAGCCTGAATACCTGTCAAACATCACCTCATCTCCAACCTTTACCTCCTTCACCTCAGCACCCACTGCCTCCACCTTGCCTCTCTGGGGCTTTTCCTTTGCAGTGTCAGGCACATAGATTCCGCCTGGTGTCTTTTCAACATCTTCAGTGTAGGAAATAAAGACCCTGTCCTTTAATGGTTTGAACTTCATAGGCTACCACTCCTTTCTTTTAGATTTTTAAAGCCCTGACAGGGCTTTGTGACCTGGATTCAGAGTTAAGGGCAATAGCTTCAATTTCTTCTCTATTTGTTAGCACTCGCTCTTATCGAGTGCTAATATAATGTTTTTTTGTCCTTAAAGGCAAGGGCACAGAAGGGCGAAAAAGATTGTTTATCGGGTAATACCTGAATTTAATGGGGATAAACTAAAAAAATCAGAAAAATTATCCTGATATCTCCTGTTTTTTCTCTTCGATGAACCTCTGAAGCTCTTCGTTGAATATATCTCTCTGTTGTCTTACCTCCTGGGGTATGCGCATATTGTAGAGCTTCATTCCCTCGTTAAGCTGTGAGGCAAAGACCTCCTGGAAGTTACCCTGTCGGATTGCTTCCTTTACCTTTTCGGGGTTGTAAAGATAAATGTCGGCAAGGATGGTCTTTACGAGCCTTCTTGCCCTTTCTACACCTGCATCTTGAGATGTCACGGTCTGTTGTGTCTGTTCGGGCTGTGTGGCTTTGTCTTCCTGTGGTGAAGGCCCGGTTTCTTTAGGTGCAGAAGGTGCCTGGGGTTTTTCTCCTGTGGCCAGATATCTGACCTTGTCTGTCAGGAGTTTCTCTATCTCGTGTGCCTCGATGTAGTCGTCTGCTCCGTGGAGGGATTCGGGTTTTCTGCGGTACTTTTCTTTATCGTATATGCTTCCGATTATTAT
Source organism: Nitrospirota bacterium (assembly GCA_015484595.1). GTDB lineage: Bacteria > Nitrospirota > Thermodesulfovibrionia > Thermodesulfovibrionales > JdFR-85 > JAADIE01. The sequence goes on from WFMM01000053.1 coordinate 43,029, forward strand.
GACCTTTATGTCTGAGGTCTCCTTTCTCTCCTTAAGCCTTTTACAGACCTCAAAGCCGTATATTTTGGGCAGTGAGACATCGATTATCACCAAAAAGGGATGCTCCCTCATGGCCTTCACCATTGCATCGATTCCATCCTTTGAAACAAGCACATCGTATCCCTCTGCCCTTAAAAGGGATGTGCACTTTTTAATAATCTCATCATCTGGATGGGCAACCAGCACCAATGACCTGTTAATCTCCTTGAACTTCTTTTTTGCCTTTCTTACCAGGAATACACTGCTACATTTAGGACACCTAAAACGGCTGCCCTCTGGAGAGATCTTTTCATCCGGAATCCTTAGCTTTACCTTACACTTTGGACAGACTACTATCACTTTTTACCTCCACCTGACCCGAGGCCTCCGCCTCCTGGGTAACCACAGTTTTATGGTTAACAACCCAAAGAAAAACCCGCCAATGTGAGCAAACCAGGCAACTCCACCCTGAACACCTGCTCCCTTGCTGAGCAGACCATTAAGGACCTGAAGTATCCCCCAGAGCCCTATTACCAGGGCAGCAGGGAGAGCCACGATATCTATAAAGAAACCAAAGAATATTAAAGTATGCACTTTTGCATGAGGATAAAGCAAGAGGTAGGCACCAAGGATGCTTGCAACTGCACCGCTTGCCCCTACCATGGGCACCCTGGACGAGGGGGCACTTAGTGCCTGTGCATAGGCTGCCACAGTGCCTGAAAGTAGATAAAACACAAGGAACCTGATGTGGCCGAGCCGGTCTTCCACATTGTTTCCAAATATCCAGAGGTAGAGCATGTTTCCAGCTATGTGAACAAACCCTCCGTGCATGAACATGGATGTAAAAACAGTGAGTGGTTGAGGTATGGGCTGGGGGCCCTTTAGCTGAACAAGGTAGTGTGGGACAGCACCATAACTGAATATTATCCTTTCCATGCCAGCAGGATGTCCAAGCTCAATCAGAAACACAAGAATGTTTAGCACAATCAAAAGGATTGTTACAAAGGGAAAGGTCTCAGTGGGATTATCGTCCTTAAAGGGTATCATTTGCCTGTTCCGTTTTTTTAATTATAAGTTACCACCTTTTATCTGTCAATAAAAGTTGTATTTTTATTTTGATTATTCCAGTAGTTAGTGTTTTATTTTAATGTAAAAAATTTAAATTCATTATATATCTTCTAAAAATATAATATTTTTTCCTTGACAAATTTATTCAAAAATGATTTAATTATTTCTGAATATGTTAAATGGACTAACATTTCCTGTTACCCCTTCTGTTCTAATAGTAGATGACATACTGTCCAATCTGGAACTGGTTGAGGCAGTACTTACAGGGGAGGGTTACAGAGTTTTAAAGGCGACTAACGGAAGGGATGCCATCAACATTTACGAGCAGGAGCAGCCTGACATTGCAGTCCTTGACATAATGATGCCTGATATTGATGGATATCAGCTCTGTCAGATACTCAAGGACATGGCTGGAAAGAGGTACTTCCCAATAGTCCTTCTTACTGCATTAAACGACAAAGAAAGCAGAATAAAGGGAATAGAGTGTGGTGCAGACGATTTCATATCAAAGCCCTTTGAGCCCCGTGCGTTTCTTGCCAAGTTAAAATCTCTTTTGAGGATAAAGTTCCTTTACGATGAACTGGACCACTCTGAAAACATCATCCTGACCCTTGCGGTTGCACTTGAGGCAAGGGACCCCTACACAAGGGGACATTCCACCAGGGTGGGAGACCTTTCAAGGAAGTTTGCCGAATACATAGGTCTTAGCAGTTATGACCAGGACATGATAAGGAAGGCAGGGCTTTTACACGATATTGGAAAGATAGGGCTCAGCGAGAGCCTTCTTATGAAGCCTGCCCGTTTGACTGAGGAAGAGCACGATGTGATAAAACGACACCCCATTATAGGGGAGGAGATATGCAGACCACTTAATTCACTTCAGTTCATACTCCCTGCCATCAGGCATCATCACGAGCGGTGGGACGGAAAGGGCTTTCCTGATGGACTGAAGGGTGAAGAGATTCCCCTTTATGCAAGGATACTTGCCATTGTTGATTCCTTTGATGCCATGCTTTCTGAAAGGCCCTACAGGAAGGGGCTCAGTTTCAGCGAGGTGCTTGATATATTCGTTAAAGAGAGGGATTACGGGCAGTGGGACCCGGTGCTTGTTGGAAATTTTATTGACATGCTGAGAGTCCTTGGTGAGGACTACATGATAAACAGCAGGTATACCTTTAGCCTGGAGAGTTAAGTTGATAAGGATTGCCGTTGTTGGAGGGAACATAGCAGGTGGGGCTCTTATTTCTCTTTTAAGGACAGAGCCAAACATCAAGATAGTTGGGATATACGAGGAAAAGTTAGATGCCCCTGGTGCGATGCTTGCCCAGAAGTGGGCGATACCCGTCTTTAGCAGTATTGAAGAGTTAGTCAAGCACAACCCTTCCATAGTGATAAATGTCCTTCCTGAACCAGAGATAACAGAGAAGATAAAAAGGGTCTTTAGCCCGGATGTGGAAGTCATAAATGCTAAGGCTGCCAAGATGCTCTGGGATTTCATAGAAAGGCAGAAAAAGGCAAGGGTTGAAACCGTAAAGACCCTCCAGAACCTTAACTCCCTTACTGCCCTTACCTCTTCAGTAGCAAAGCTGAACCTGAAGGGTTTTTTGAAGCATTCCCTGAAGAAGGCACTTGAGATTGCCGAGGCACCTGCGGGAAGTCTTGTGACCTATTCAGAGGGGAGGCTTCAGTTACAGTGTTCAATGGGCCTTAGCAAGCAGTTTATTGAGGGGACGAGCTGGGACATGATATCAGGCGGGCTTACCGAGAAGGTGGTTAAGGAGAAAAAGATCGTTGAGATTTACGATACCCTGACGAGTGAGTACAACAACCCAGCCCTTATGATAGAAAACATAAGGGCAGTGCTTGCACTTCCAATACTCTTTGGTGATGACTGTGTGGGGATAGTTTTTATTGACGACTTCAAACCAAGGAGGTTTTCGACCCGACAGAAGACCACCATAATCCTGCTTACCAGGATTATTGCAAACACGATAAACTGGCTTTCAGGCGTTGAAGAGCTGGCTCGTGTTCAGACAGAGATGCAGGCACTGATGGACAGTGCAACTGACCTCATAGTCCTTACCGACAGGGAAGGGAGGATAACCGACTCAAACAGCAGATTCCTTGACTACAACCTTAGCAAGGGTGAGCTTGCTGGCATGATGATAGGAGAGCTCTTTGAAAAAGAACAGGGCTCACTACTTGAGGAGATGCTGAAGAAGGCATCGGTTGTTCATGAGATGCGAGTAAGACTGAAGGAGGAACTAAGGCTGAAGACAGGCATTGAGGAGCTGATACTTAATGCAACCCCCGTTAAGACAGCCGATACTCAGGCAGAGGGATACATCATTTCCATGGAGGATGTATCAGAGAAACTTAAGCTTACAGAGGAGTTAAGGGAGGCAAAGAAGTCACTGGAGTCTCTTAATCAGATGTTAGAGCAGAAGGTGATTGAACGGACAGAGGCGCTTGAGAGGATGAACAGGGAGCTTGAGAAGGCAAACGAACTGAAGGGCCGATTTATCGCCAACATGTCCCACGAACTGAGGACACCTCTTAACTCAATAATTGGATTTTCTGAAATCCTCCTTGAGGAGACCTTTGGCAAGCTAAACGACGACCAGATGAGGTATGTCCGTAACATTCAGAACTCTGGTAAACACCTGCTTGAGCTTATAAACAATGTGCTTGACCTTTCAAAGATTGATTCAGGAAGGTACGAGCTTCAGTACGAGACCTTTTTCGTTGAGGATGTGATTAACGAGGTGGTTGAGACGATGAAGCCCATGGCAGAGTCAAAGTCGCTTAACATCGTCATCAACATAGACCCTGAGATAGACACCCTCACGGCAGACAGGGTAAAGGTTAAACAGATACTTTACAATCTGCTTTCTAATGCCATAAAGTTTACACCCGAAGGCGGCAGCGTCTCGGTTAGTGCTCACAGAGACAGGATAAACGACGAAGAGGCAGTAAGGTTTGCCGTTAAAGACACGGGTGTCGGGATACCGCCTGATGACCTCGACAGGATATTTGATGAGTTTGAGCAGATAGACACATCTCTTTCAAGACAGTACGGTGGTGTGGGGCTTGGACTTACCCTTACAAAGAGGCTCGTGGAGCTTCACGGAGGCAGCATATCTGTTGAAAGCACACTCGGTAAGGGAAGCACCTTCTACTTCACCCTGCCGGTGGCCCGTGAGGTAAAAGAGGAGGTAGTGGAGGAGAAGAAGGAGGAGTTCCTGGAGGCTGTTCAGCTTAATTATCCCTGGACGAAAAAGGATGCACCCCTGATACTGGTTGTAGAGGATGACAAGGCCACGGTAGAGCTTCTTACGATACACCTTACACAGGCAGGTTACAAGGTGGCCCATGCTTACAATGGAGAGGAGGCGATTGAGAAGGCTCGCACCCTCCGTCCCTTTGCCATAACCCTTGATGTGATGCTTCCCAAAAAGGACGGCTGGGAGGTGCTTCAGGAGTTAAAAAGCGACGAGACCACTGCAAACATACCGGTTATCATTCACTCCATTGTTGACAACAAAGACCTTGCCTTTGCCCTTGGTGCAACGGACTACATACTTAAGCCCCTTGACAAGGACATCCTGCTTGAAAAACTAAACGAGATTGCAGCCACAAAGGTAAAGACAGGGCTTCCTGCAACGGTGCTACTTATAGAGCCTGAAGAGTCAGAGGCAGAAAAACTGAAAGAGCTTCTTCAGGACTCAGGCACCATAGTCTATGTTGCAAATGACCTTAAAAAGGGCATGGAGCTTGCCATAGCCATAAGGCCAAACCTTATCATGGTCAATGTGGACACAAAAGATGACTCCGATGGTTTTGACATCATCGAAGAGCTTAAGTCCTCGCCTGCCACAAGGGATATCCCCATTTTCGTGATGTCTGAAAAGGACCTGTCCGTTGAGCAGCGCCTTGACATGCTTGGTAAGATTGACAGGGTGCTTAAAAAGAGGGCCTTTGACACAAAGGAACTCATCGAGCACATCAAGGAGCTTGAGATAATCTATCCAAAGAGGGCAGGGCTCGTTGACGGTGTTACAGGGCTTTTCAGCCATAGGTACTTTCACATCAGGCTTGCACAGGAGATAGAAAGGGCCGAAAGATACAAGCTTCCTCTGATTCTCGTAATGATTGACATCGACCACTTTGGAAATTACATTGAAAAGGCAGGGCAGTACAACGCAAATACTGTACTGAAGAAAGTGGGAGACCTGCTTAAAAGGAACATCAGGGGCTCAGACATAGTGGTTCGTTACGGCGGTGACTCCTTTTCGGTGGTTTTACCAAATACGGTGCTTAACGCTGGTATATCCTTAAGCAACAGATTTAATGCCATAATCAAGAACTTTCCTTTCCCACAGGAGGAGGTGCAACCCAAGAAGAGGATCACCGCAAGCGTGGGCCTTGCCTTTTACTCAGGACAATCACCAGAGGAGCTCATTCTCTGTGCTGAAAAGGCACTTTCCTATGCCATATCAAAGGGTGGCGACAGGGTTGAGGTATTCTCAAAGGAAATCGAAAGCTTCAAGGTCTGAGAGATTTTACGACTGTATAGACACCAGGGTAGGGCCACTCTGTATCGTTTACACTGAAAGGGATGACGAGACCCTGATACTGAAGGTTCTTTTTGGCACAAAACGCTTAGATGCAAGGAAGAGGCCCCTCGGAGATGAGATAAAAAGACAGTTTCAGGAGTTTCTTGACGGAAAAAGGAGGGCCTTTACACTCAGATACCTGGCCGAGGGGACGGAATTCGAAAGGCAGGTCTGGGAGCTTACATCCAGCATACCCTACGGTGAGACCCGTACCTATAAGTGGATTGCAGAAAAGCTTAAAAAACCCCGTGGGGTAAGGGCAGTTGGACAGGCTCTTAAAAAGAATCCCCTGCCACTTATTATTCCCTGCCACAGGGTCATCCAGTCTGACGGCAACATCGGCGGATACTCATCAGGCATTGATATAAAAAGAAGACTGCTTGAGATGGAGTATTATAATAATTTAAGCACTAAGCACTAATTTCTAAATCCTAAAAGAAAATTGTTTAGAAATTAGAGTTTCGAATTTAGGATTTCTCTATACAATACTGTCCTGTTTCTTCCTGAGTTTTTTGCTTTGTATAGGGCCTGGTCGGCTTTTTCGATGAGGGCCTCCCTTGTGGTGGCATCGTCAGGGTAGGAGGCAATGCCGAGGCTCAGGGTGACCGTTATCTCGGTGTCTTCGGTTTTTATAACTGTCTTTTGAACCGTCTTTCTAAGACGCTCGGCGATCTTTTCTGCATTCCTTGCCCTTGATTTAAGGGTGATTATGGCAAACTCCTCTCCACCGTAACGGGCTGGAAAGTCTATCTCACGAACCGTCCTTTTTATAATCTCTGCCAGTTTCTTAAGTACCGCATCACCTGCTGGATGCCCATAGGTGTCGTTTACCCTTTTGAAGTGGTCTATGTCAAGAAGGATAAGGGAAAGGGGCTCGCCGTATCGCTCAGCCCTTTTAAGCTCCTCGTCAAGCCTTTCCTGAAACCTTCTGTGGTTGTAAAGACCCGTCAATCCATCGGTAAAGGCCAGTTGCTTTATCTCTTCGTGTAGCAGTGCCTTTGATAGACTCTCAGAGGCCTGATTGAGATAAACCCTGAACAGTGAGATATGGGATTGATTGAAGGCTTCCTTTTTTTCAGAGACAGCCATGGCAATGCCCTGAAGCCTTTCATTGACAAAAAGAGGCATCGCAATGAGGCTTTCAAAAGGGGGAAAACCCTCGGGAAGGGGATTTTTTTTGTCAAATCTGCTCAGTTCATTAATGGAAATGCTTTCTTCCCTGTAAGTATGAATCCTGTCAAGAAGGGTTCCCCTCAGTTTTTTAATGCTTACCTTTTCTGTCCTCAGGGGAAGCTTATCTGATGTATAGACCTGATAGCTTGCAGCCCTTCGCCATAAAACAATCCCGCCTGCACCTGAGAGTTTCTGAATAGAGCTGGTTATGGTTTTTATCATCTCTTCAACATCCAGTATTCTGGTAAGAATAGAGCTTTCGTTGTGCAGTATCTTAAGGGAACTTCCAGCAAAATTAAGCACTGAAAGCAACCTGTGACGGTGAAAGGTCTGTGCTACAATGGAGGCAATGCCCCTTAACACCTCGAGGTCCTTTTCGTTAAATGCCCTGTAACGAAGGCTCTCAGCGCATATCACACCAAGTGCCACCTCCTGGTCAACCACTGAGGAGACCGCAATTGACCTTACAGGTGCATCCGTGACATAACCACTGTCAAGGATTTCACCATCCTCAGAAAATACCACCCTGGCATCCCTTTCCTTAAGCACGGTCTGTATTAACCCACCATCTTCCACGGATGGAGCCTTTTCAGAGGTTGAAAGATAACACCTAAACCCTGTGTCCCTTTGTAGAAAGAGGTGGACATCCTCTGCAATCAAGGCCTTCTGGGCAATGTTAAGCAGCTCCATTATCTCGCTTTTTAGCTTTTCCTCTTTTACAATGTGTGAAGACAGGGCAAGGTCTTCGTTTATCTCCTTTGCCTCGTTGGCTATAATCTGGGCCTCCCTTTTCAGGGTTTGAAGTTTTTCTGAATAGTTATGGATGGTTCTTTTGTTTTTATAGGCTGTGATAAAGAGGGTCAAAGAGGGCAGGTATATAAAAAGAAGGAGCCAGAGGGATGACTTCTCAGGGGATGTAAGCAGCTCAGGGATGTGTAAAACAGGCTGAACAAGCATAAGAAGCACAAAGGACCGCCTTTGAACAAAGACCGATGCAGTAAGGGCTAACGGGATGTGAGCATGGTGAATAAGCCCTGTGTGTCTTAGCTGAAACAGGCTCTCTAAAATAAACTGTACAGTAAAAACAGAAAGTCCCGAAAGGTATGGTTTCTTTTTTTGGTTAAAAAAAGCTATGTATATCAGGTAGCCACATAGCAGGGTCAGGATGGTCAGGTTGTAAAGCGGTTTCCTTTCAGCGGTTTTAAGGTATAAAAGGATGCCCACAAGGGCTATCAAGAAATAGGGAAGGGTGGTGTCTATTAGCTCTCTCTTCCTCGCCTCTTTTCCTCCTCTTTAAAGAACCTTTTGTAAAGGACATCCCACTCTGGCGTGCCTTCTGCAGGTCTTTTTGACATGGAGTTAATCTTTCTTCTTACTGCCTCGTCGATCTCCTCTCCCAGCTTAAGCTCATCCATGATGCTCCTTCTTATCTGACGCCGAATCTTACCTTCCTCTTCTAACACTGCTATAAGGTCTCTCTTTTTAAGCTCCCTGAGGAGGATGTGGCTCATGTGGGTTATCTTTTCGTCTGAAAGCATCATAGTATGAGGTTTCTCTCCCTGACAAGTTTCTGTTTTGTAAGGTCAAAGAGTCTTTTGTAATCAAGCCGTTTATTTTCAATCTCCTCTTCAAACTGCTTCAGTATCTCTCTGACCTCCTCATTGAGCCTGTCTTCCACCATAAGCTCATCAAGCAGTATGTCGTGGGTCTGGTTGATGAGTTCTTCCCTGTCCACCTTCGGCTCAATGTACTTTTTCCTCAGGAGGTCTTCCACTATCCTCCTTGCCATAGGTTGAACCCATGAACGGGGAATGCGCATCTTATCTTTCCATAAATGGCAGAAGGGCTATGTTTCTTGCCCTCTTTATGGCGGTTGTCAGCTCTCTCTGGTGTTTTGCACAGGTGCCTGTCATCCTTCTTGGAAGTATCTTACCCCTTTCGGTCATGTAATTCCGCAGGGTCTTGTAATCCTTATAGTCTATAAAGGGCACCTTGTCAGCACAAAACCTGCAGAACTTTCTGCTGTGATACCTTCTTACCATACCTGCTCCTTTCTATATTGAGCCTGTTTAACAGGCTCGAAGTTATTGATTTTTAATCAAGATTACTTTCTTCAAAAATATTTAACCTCTACTTTGAGGGGCTCTGCCCCTCAAACTCCCCACTAATGAAAAATTTAATTCCTTATTTTGGGGTTTCAAAGGGGCCATGCCCCTTTGAGGGGCTCCGCCCCTCAAACTCCCCATTAATGAAAAATTTAATTCCTTATTTTGGGGTTTCAAAGGGGCCATGCCCCTTTGCCTAAATATCAAGGATCTATTATTTTCGGGGCTCTGGGGGCAAAGCACCCAGCGTAACCCCTTATTTTCTTTATCAGCCTCATAATCAAAATGGTTCCAGTTCTGTTGATTCCTCTGGTGGGACGATGTCATCGTCAATGCCAGAGGTTGTGGGGCTTTCGCGCCTTGGGAGAAACCTTACGGTGTTTGCTATAACCTCAAACTTGCTTTTTTGCTGACCTTCGTACTCCCATCTTCGCTCCCTGAGTCTGCCTTCAACCAGTACGGGGCTTCCCTTTGAGAGGTACTGGGTGGAGCTTTCAGCCTGTTTCCCAAAGACCACCGTATCTATAAAAAGGGTCTCGTCCTTGAATTCATCGCCCTGTTTAACCCTTGAGTTAACGGCTATCCTCATGGTTGCAACGGCAGTGCCTGATGGTGCATAGCGGAGTTCGGGGTCTCGGGTCAGGTTTCCTATTAGGATGATCCTGTTAAACATCTAAGCCTCTTGCGGTGCTTCTTCGGTTAAGGTTTCCTCAGGCTGCCTGAGCTCGTCAAGCAGTGCCTTTTGCTGTTTTTTCCCTAACTTGACGAACATAAACTTAAAGACAGGCTCGTAGACCCTGTAGAAACGCTCCAGCTTTGCAATTGCATCAGAGGGTGCCTTGAAGGTGTAAAGGATGTAGTAGCCCTGGGTTCTTTTATTAAGCTCGTAGGCAAGCTTTCTTCTGCCCCAGTTGTCTTCTTTCAGGATGGTTCCACCGTATTTTTCGATGGTTTCTTTGCACTTGTTCGAGACCTCTGTGACTTCTTCATCACCAAGTGAGGGCTCAACGATTACGATGTTTTCGTAGTAATTCATAACTCTTTCTGACCTCCTTCTGGATATATAGCCCTCCCTCAAAGAAGAAGGGCAAGGAGACGATGCCTGCTCCTTAAATGAACTATTAAGGATAACCAATCGTGGATTTATAAGTCAATAGGGTTTCAGGGTATTCACAAGGAGATGGTAGATCTGAGCAGTGTCAAAAGTGTTTCAAGCTGTATTTTAGTAATTGCTGAATTAATGAGAATTTTTTAAAGGCGGATCTTGCATCATCCCTTTTCCCTCTGTTACAATGGCACCAAGAGGAAGTAGTTAAAGGGCAAGTATTTTGGTGATACTAATTAAGGTATTGATTTTAGTAAATGCACGAAGACAGGTTATTAGAAAAGTTTGAAAAGGAAGTGCTCATCTTTATGGATGATCTATATAGGATGGCGGCCCGGTTTGCCTCTCTGCCTGAGGAGGCTGAAGACCTGACGCAGGAGACCTTCCTCAGGGCATTTAATGCCTATTGCAAGGGAACTCGTATAAGAAACCCAAAGGCATATCTTTTCAGGACACTTAAAAACATCATCATCGATAGCATGAAAGGGAATCTAAACAAGGAACATGTTTCAATAGATGATGTATCGCAGGAAATCCCTGATCCAGGGGGATTCAATCCAGAAGATGCCCTTCTGATGAAGTCTGCAAAGGGTAGGCTACAGAGGGCACTGCAAGAGATGCCGCCTGAATACAGACTTGCCCTGCTACTTCGTGATTATGAAGGGCTCAGTTATGCTGAGATATCAGCTATTATGGAATGTCCTGTAGGGACTGTGAGGTCAAGGATAAACAGGGCAAGGAGCATGCTTAAGAAGGCGGTTTTTGAAAAAGAGCATAAAAAGGCCAGCGGTGCCTGAGAAGGAACTTTATTAAGTTTTAAAGGTCATATATTGAAAGGGAGAGCGAGAAATGAGGTTACCCTGTAGATGGGTCAATCACCTGATCGGTCAATATATTGATGGAGAACTGAGTCCTGTAAAAACTGCAATAGTTAGAAAGCATCTCAAGACATGTAAGGTGTGCAATACTGAGATGCAAGAGATGCTTTCATTAAGGACCATTCTTAGGGATGTTCAGTCAGAGATCATCCCTCCTCAATACCTTAAGAAACAGATAATTTCAAGAATTGAGTCAGAAACAATCCCCTCTCAGAAAAGAAGATGGTTTTTTCAGCCTGAATTTTCATGGGGTATTGTTACACTTTTAGTTGTGATTTTTATGCTTTCAGTGCTTATAGCAACAAAGCCAGATGCAAGGGCATGCCGGGTGGTTCAGTCTTTGAGTCAAAGACCTGCAAGGGTCTTTAAGAAGCTTAGGCAGGCTGAACTTTCAACGATTCTGAAATTTATGCCGGATAGCCCCGAGATAATAGTGCCTAACAGCCTTGCACTTTTTAACCTCTCTGAATATGGCCGTGGTGAGGTTATCATCGCGCAAATGACGGTCAACATAGACGGTAAAGTAATGACTTATATGCATGGAAGCGATAGTATTTTAAAGCCAATGTTTCCATCAGGTGTCAGGCTGTATCCTGTTAATGTGGAGGGAAAGACATTTCTTATAGGAGACTTTAAGGGTTACAGACTTGTGTACTGGTACAGTGATAACAAACCCGTGGCAGTCCTTTTACATCACCGTTCATCCCAGATATGACGGAATACAATCTCAGAAAGAGGCTTTTCCTTGCTTTTTTTCTCATAATTATCATTCCTCTGCCGATATTCTTTATCGTTGGTATAAAAGGATTGATACCCTATATGGAAAAGATGGAGATGTATAGATTGATGAGGGATACCATTAACATTGCTGGGATGCTTCAGGCAAGAACAAAGGAGTTTAAATCAGAGGTATTGTTCCTTTCTGAATCACAGTATTTAAAGGAATTGATCAACAACAAGGGTGATAAAAACAGAACGAGATCAGCACTGGAGACCTTCTTTGTATCTTTCTCAAGACATAAACCTATCTATTATCAGATCAGGTATATTAATGAGAAGGGTATGGAAGTAGTGAGGGTCAATGATGGCAGGCCTGTTCCTGTTGAAAGATTGCAGGATAAAAGTAAACGATATTATTTTATTGAAGCCATGAAACTCAAAAAGGGTGAGATATATGCATCCCCTATGGATCTCAACAGGGAATGGGGTAAGATAGAGATGCCCTTCAGACCTGTTATAAGGTATGCAACCCCTGTTTTTGATGAAAGAGGCAACAAAAGGGGAATTGTTATCACAAATGTAGATGCCAGGCAGTTTCTGAATGAGTTGCAAAAAAACGCAATAGACGAGTCAATAAGGCCAATGCTTATTGATAGTAAGGGCTATTACCTTTCTCATCCTGACAGGAGCAAGGAATGGGGTGGACCCCGTGATCTTAACACGGGTGAGAATATAAAAAAGGATTATCCGGATTATGTGGTGAAGAGACTTCAGTCGAAACGTGCGGATGTGTTCCTTGACAGCAAGACAAAAAAGGTCTTTGCCTTTGCACCTATATATCCTGGCACCGATGAAAGGAATGCATGGTGTTTTGTCCAGGAGGTCTCTCTGGATTATGGTGGTTTTAAGACCGTTATGTATCTTAAAAGACTTATTATAATCCTCACGACTATATCCATCATTGCTGGCACCTATCTCAGTTATTTACTTGCAGGATGGCTTTCAAGGATTACCTGTAGAGA
>WFMM01000054.1 GCA_015484595.1 Nitrospirota bacterium
ACATAGTAGTCAACCTCTTCGTTTTTGCCAAGGTTTTCAAGGGCCTTCCTGTAGAGTTCTGCATGGATTTTTTCCACTTCGTTTGCAAAGTTAAAGCTTCTGAGTGCCCCCTCATTTCCCTCTTGCTTTGCATCCTCAATCATCTGGGGATACATGTTCTGAAATTCGTAGGACTCCCCTGAGATTGCTGCCTCAAGGTTCTCCTTTGTGCTCTTAATGCCACCAAGTTCCCTCAGGTGGTTGTGGGCATGAACGGTCTCTGCCTCTGCTGCTGCACGAAAGAGCTTTGCCACCTGTGGGTAGCCCTCCTCCTCTGCCTTTTTGGCAAAGGCAAGATACTTACGGTTTGCCTGTGACTCACCTGCAAAGGCATCCTGAAGATTCTTTTCTGTTTTGGACATAAAACACTCCTCCCTTTCAAGATATGAAATTCAAATCTCAAATCCTAAATCTAAAATCTACAATCTGAAATCTTAAATCTTAAATCAGAAATCTCAAATCTGAAATTAACTACCCTTCAATAAGCTCCATTGGCTGGCCGCAGCAGACAAGCTCACCACCGCCTGCCTTTACGACCACCACCTCATTGCCACAGATATTGCAACGGTACTTTTCACCTTCTTTTTTTACTGGCATATTTCTCACCTCCTCATCTCTTCTTTGGCAACCCGATGGTTGCCATGTAAATTATGGTCTCCGTCTTTCCATCTACTCCAATAATCCTGTTTAACCAGTCATCAAAGAATGCCCCTATTGCACAGCATCCAAGCCCACAGGCGGTGGCAGCCAGATAGAGGTTTTCACAGATGTGCCCTGCATCAAGGTATATGTATCTGTAAGCCCTCTGAGAGTATTTCCACTTTGACCTTTCAGAAACCGAAGTCCACAGAAAGACCACCTGTGCCTTCTGAACCACTGGTTGCATAAGTGCTGCCTGGGCAAGCTCATGTTCAAGTTCACCCTCCTTTATCAGCTCAAGCTCAAAGCTCCTTACATTGTAATGCCAGAGCCCCTTTTTAAGACCCTCAACAGAGCGGGTATAGAGATAGGTTTCAACAGGATATAGTGCACCTGCAGATGGTGCTGTCCTGAAAAGGGTATCACCGTAACGAGCGGTTACCCCCTGAGTTGCCCAAATAAGAAAGCTTAAATCATTAAGTGTTAACTCACCCTCTCTGTATGCCCTGATGGAGCGTCTTTGAAAAAGACATTCCGCAAGGGGCTTACTGTATCCTGAAAGGTCAACATCGGGCAACCTTACACGCTCAGTTGCATTTAGGTATTCCTTAAACGGCTCTGGACGCTCAGACCAGTCAAGCCTGTGGCCGCCCAGTGAATGAGGGTCGTACTTTGTCTCCTGCTGAAATCTATCTCCTATATCCTCTGACATAAAATTTTTAAGGGGAGGGCTTTGCCTCCCCTGTTTTATCACTGCAAAGCCTCATAGACCTTTCCAACAAGGTCCTCAGAGGGTTTAAGGGTCTTATCTCCTTCGTCACGCCACTGAGCAGGGCAAGCCTCTTCAGGGTGCTTTGCCATGTGGATGTTTGCCTTTATCTTTCTTAAGATCTCCTCAACATTTCTTCCAAGGTTGTAGAAGTTCACCTCTGAGTTTAATATAGTTCCATCAGGGCTTATTATGAATGTGCCACGAAGTGCAAGCCCTGTGCTTTCGTCGTAAACACCAAAGAGCCTTGAAACCTGTCCAGTAGGGTCAGCAGCCATGGTGAACTTTACATTCTCAAGCAGTTTTTCGTCCCTCTGCCATGCAAGGTGAACAAACTGGGTGTCTGTGCTTACGGTGACAATGTCTGCACCGAGCTTCTTGAATTCGTCCTGCTGCTCTGCCAGAGCAGCAAACTCAGTAGCTCAGACAAAGGTAAAATCTGCAGGATAGAAAAACAGCACGGTCCACTTCTTGTTCTTCTTCTGTTTCTTAATGCTGAACTTACCAAACTTTCCCTTTGCAGGCTCATAGGTGTCCATCTCGAAATCAGGCACCTGTTGGCCTACCCTTAAACCACAGCAAATATCCTCTGTCATAACACACCTCCTGAGGTCAGTTTTTAGTTATTAATGTTGAGTGTTGAGTTAAGAAGAAATGTGTAACTCAACACTCACAATTCAACACTCAACACTACTCCGTGATGGTTATCTCCTTCGTTGCCTCCCAGGTGCCGTGCAGATTGCAACGCTCAAGCACCCTCAGGGTGGAGGTCCTGTGTTTGCCACCTTTGACAACCGTTATGGTCACCTCGGGCTGTGCAAACACCGGCGTGAGGTCAACCCTTGCATAGAGGTTCTGCCCCGAGTATAGTTCGATCCACTGAATGTGATGTCCCTCTTCATTGGGATGGGGAATCTCACCTACCTTGATCTTTACCTGAAAGGGCTCTCCAGCCTTAACCGTATCTGGGCACTCAATTACAGGTGTGTGCTTCTGCTCAAGGGTTGTCTTGTTAGCAGGGTCCTGAGGCCTGTTGATTCCACAAAATAAACTTTTCTCTGACATCTTTACACCTCCAAATTTAGTTTTAGTTGTGAGTTTTGAGTTCTTAGTTAAAGAAAATACTTACCTTAATTCACCATTCACCACTCAGAACTCATCATTCATAACTCATAACCTCTTTCACTATTCTCATACACTGCCTTGATTAACATTACAGCAACTTAAACAGGATAGATTTTATCTAATTTAAAATAATCTTTAATTGTAACACCCAAAGGGTTCACAGACTCCTCTACAAACTTTTTATACTGGCTCAAAGGCCTCCTTTGGTGCATTGCATACAGGACAGCTCCAATCATCTGGCAACTGGTCAAAGGGTGTGCCCTCCTTTTCTTCGTCATAGATATAACCACACACAGTGCAACGGTACTGCATAAATCAGGCCTCCTTTTATTGAAATTTTTTGTGATAATCCTTTACTGCCTTTGCAAAGTCACGGCCAAACTCGTAACACTTCTGCTCATCCTCTGAAGAAGGTCTGTACTGAACCTGTATTCCAGGCTCAAACCTCTCAAGCTTCATATGCTCAAACTCCTGATATAGCCACTTAACAGCTCCACCACCCCAGCCATAGCTACCAAAGGCACCAGCAATCCTGTTTGTGGGCCTAAGCCCCCTGAGATGAGTGATAAACTCAGCCACCGAGGGGAATACCTCGTTGTTCAGTGTTGGAGAGCCAACAAGCACTCCCCTTGACTTCCAGAACTCCTTGATTGCCACGCTCATGGGTGTAGCACGGAGTTTTATTACCTTGCAGTCAACACCCTCGTCTTTAATACCCTGCATGATGGGCTGTGTCATTATCTCAGTGCTGTGCCACATGGTATCGTATATTATTGCAACTCTCAGATTCGTCCTGCCTTCAGCCATGTCAAGATACATCTCAATGGGTCTCATTGGTTCCTTACGCCAGATAACTCCATGGTCAGGAGCAATCATCTCAATCTCAAGCCCCATGTCTTTAATCTGCTTTATCTTGCTCTTTATGAGTCTGCCAAAGGGCATCAGGATGTTTGCATAATAGTCTATAACTGCGTCTTCAAGTTCAGCATGAGAGGCACACTCAACGAACTCATCGTCAAACCTTGCAGTGGTTGCA
This sequence comes from Nitrospirota bacterium, assembly GCA_015484595.1. GTDB lineage: Bacteria > Nitrospirota > Thermodesulfovibrionia > Thermodesulfovibrionales > JdFR-85 > JAADIE01. The sequence continues at coordinate 3,609 of WFMM01000054.1, forward strand.
AGGTGCTGACCAAAGGCATCCTGAGAAATAAGGAGTTTTGCCTCCTTGACATAGGTCATCATGCTGTCAGGCCAGTGGAGCATTGGTGTTTCTATAAACTGAAGGGTGTACTTTCCTGTTTTTAACTCATCACCCGTTTTTACTACCTTTATGTTCCATTTACTTGTGTCAAAGAACCTCTCCATCCCCTGCTTGCCACGACCTGTAGTATAGATGGTAACCTGTGGCATTAAGTCCATGAAAATTCCAAGTGCTCCCATGTGGTCGTTTTCTATGTGATTTACCACTATGTTTTTGATCTTTGAAAAATCCACAAGGCTCTTTACATTTGACATACCAATCTCTGCAAACTCATGCTTTACTGTGTCAATCAGGGTCACATCATCATCCAGTATAAGATAGTTGTTATAGGTAGTTCCGTTTGGGGTAACATAGCCGTGGAAGTCCCTAACTGCCCAGTCAATCGCTCCTATCCAGTAGATGTTGGGCTTAATCTCAATCGCCTTCATATGATATCATCCTCCTTCCACAATACTCAGTTCTTCCCACATAAACCAGTTACCCGTGTCCTCAAGAAAGCTGTAAGTATTGTTTAGAATCTGGTAATGTCTTTCCTCTTCTTTAGTCAGAACCTCAAATAGTTTCTTTTCTTTTGGATCCTCAGCTTGTTCAGCAACCTCTCTGTAGTATTTATAACCCTCGGTCTCCATCTCAAGGGCAATCCTTATTGCCTCCCTTTCGTCAGTTGAGACAGAGATGCGCTGCATCATCTGGTCTTTAAGGTCAGAAAAAACCGTGCGAACATCACCAATACACTGCACATGGGGGTCTATGTCAAGCCCCTTAAGGATATCCTGAAGAAGCCTCAGATGCCTTGCCTCATCCCTTACGAGGCTTTCAAACATCTTTTTGCCAAAGGGATGGGATGTCTTCTGGGCTGCCTCCTTGTAAAACTTCATTGCATCGGTTTCCATCTTCATAGCCCTTTCAACCGCCTCTGACACCGCCATGACACCCTCCTTCGTTAATTTACATACTTTTCGTGTCTGTAAAGCAAATATCCACAGAGCCTGCATTGAGTTTCGTAAACCTCAGACCATATATCCACTTCTGCTCCGCATTGAGGACAGGTCAGCTCATAGGGAAAGCTTTCATCACAGCCTATTACACAATAGGCATCCTTCATCTTAATCCTCCTTTTTCAACTCTGCCCCACAGGCCGTGCAGCGAGGCTCCTCTTCATCAGACCATACCTCCACCTCTGCCCCACAGGAAGGGCAGACGACTTCTTCAGGAAACGGCCTGTTAACCTCGGCACAGGCGGGTTTTATAATCTCCTTTTCAGTCTGCATTTGCCTTCCTCCATCCTTCCTCTCTGAGGCGTTTCATTCTCTCTGTGCCCCAGGTCTTTATTCTCTCAAGATAGGCCTTCGGGTCTGTCTTTGCAAGCGCCACTATCTCCTCTCTTTCTTTCAGACTGTCAATGTGGTCACCAGGGTATATACCTCTCCAGGTCGCAAGCCCCTCGTCAAAGAGCACCTCTGGTGTGAGGGTTTTTGTAAGAAGCCTTGGTGACCTGGTGGCAGAAAACCTTGCCACATCCATATCGTATTCAATGACCCATCCGTTGTCTGCAATCATGGTTTCAGGGTCAAAGTTTATCTCCTTTGAGCACTCAGGACAGTAAAGCCTGCTTATTACCTCAGGAGGCATTATCTCGTCACGAAACTGAAAGCTTGCCTCCTTTGAGTTACAGCTACACCTCATTGAATACTCCATACACATAGGTAAATCCTCCTTCTTTCTATCAAATTACAAAACGATTGTCAATCTCTTTTTTGCCCTGAAGGGCAGGAGGGATTATCCCTCCTTCTTCATGGTTCCTGTCTCACCACAGGATGGACACTTCTTTGGTTTACACCTGCCCTCCTTGGTGGCACCACACTTTTCACATTTAAATACTGCCATAAAAAGCACCCCCTTTCTTCTGAAAATTCTAAACTCTAAGATCCTAAATACAATTCCTTTTCATTTCATTAACCTTCATCTCTACAGTCAGGGCAGATGCCGTAGAACTCGATGTGGTTTCCAAGCAGATGAAAGTCTTTTAGTTCCTCTTCAGGGATGGTAATCTCAAAATCCGTATGAACATCAACGATCCTCTTACACCTCAGACATATCATGTGGTGATGGGGCTCGATGTTAGGGTCGTAACGCTTTCTGTCAGGGTCTATGCTCAGCTCCAGTATCAAACCTCTCTTTCGTAGTGCTTCAAGGGTGTTATACACCGTGGCAAAGGACATGGTCGGAAACTTCTCCTTAACCGCATTGTAAACATCCTCTGCCGATGGATGCTCCTTGTTGCCATCCAGGTACTCAAAAATAGCCAGTCTCTGGGGTGTAAGCTTTAAACCTATCTCTCTGTACCTTTCCATACCAACCTCTATTGAACCATTTTATTTAAATAAATGATATTACTTTAAAATCATTCTTGTCAAGAAATTATTTTAAATACAATTATAATTCTATTTTATACTATTTTTGTCCTGTTTTAATTAATAAAAAAAGTAAAAAACATGGCAAGACCATGGAGTCAGTGCTTGCTCTATATATTCAAGGCCAGCAAAAAATTACTCCTGTCTTTTGAACCTGAATGAATAAATGTCATGCCCCTTTGAAAGTGCCTTTTGGGCGTACTTTGTGGTGAGCACCTGAGGAAGGTCCTTTTCTTTGCATATAAAACCCTGTGAAAGGAAGTTATGGTATATCTCCTCTGCGTAATCACTACAGTCAGTGGCAACCACCACATCAGCACCATGCTTCAGTTTTTTCTTTAATAGGCTGACAAACTCCTCTTTTAGGAGTCTCCTTTTTTTCTGTCTCTTTTTAGGCCATGGATCAGGAAAGAGGACATACACCCTGTCAAGCAAGCCATCAGGGATTATCTCTTTAAGCACCACCCTTATGTCCTCTGTGCTTAAAAGGATGTTTTCAGGCAGGGGTTTATTCTGGTTTTCAAAGTTAACCATCCTTCTTAAAAGCTTTGCCACACCTGTTAAGAAGACCTCAACCCCGATAAAAAGTGTCTCAGGCTCCCTTAAGGCCTCGGAGTACAGAAAGTCTCCCCTGCCAAAACCAATCTCAAGGACAACCCTTGGGTATCTGTTTAAGGCATTGTAAAGCCTCGCTCTGTTTTCAATGGTAATCTCAATTGCAGGAAGCACAAGCTCCAGGGCCTCTCGTTCTGCTTCGCTTAACCTTGATAACCTTCTTCCAGAGGTGGTCTTTATGTAGGGGGCTGACTGCTTTTTCAATGAATTCCCTTAAATTAATTAATTGCTGCAAGTGTTACCCTGTTTCTGCCTGATGTCTTGGACTTATAAAGTGCCTTGTCAGCAAGATCTATTATCTGACTCTTCCTGATATTTTTCTTTGCGTTGTTAACAGAGGCCACACCAAGACTTACCGTGACTCCCACTTCTTTACCACTAAGGCTGAACTTTTCTGACTCCACCCTTTTTCGTAGTCTCTCTGCCAACACTGCAGCCCCCTTTAAATCTGTTTCAGGAAGCACTATTGCAAACTCCTCACCTCCGTAACGGGCTGCAATGTCAGCCTTCCTGATAGTCTCCTGTATTATTCTGCTTACTGTCTTAAGCACCATGTCACCCTGTGGATGTCCATAGGTGTCGTTAATCCTCTTAAAGTGGTCTATATCAATCATCACCAGTGAAAGGGGTCTTCTGTAGCGTTCTGCCCTTCTTAGCTCCTTATCCATCAGCTCCTGAAAGTACCTGTGGTTATACAGCCCCGTAAGGCCATCTCTGAAGGCCATCTCTCTTAGCTTTCTGTTTGCCTCTAAAAGCTCACTGGCAAGCCTCTCCGCCTTTTCCTTTTCCTGTTTAAGCTCCATTACCAGTTGCTCATAGGAGAGATTCAGTTTTTCAAGCTCCTCATTTGCCTCCTGCAGTAATTGTGAGTAAGGCTTCATTTTTCCTGCATCAATCTCAAAAGACGAGAGTATCTCAAGGGTATTCTCACCAACCTCATCAACCAGCTCCTGAACTCTTTCCTCGTCGTAGCCTGCTACCCTTTCAAGCACTTCCTGAAGGGTCTTGAACTTCTCGACACTCTTTGAACTGTGGTAGATACTTGAGATAAGGTCTGAAATATACAGCACTGACTCGGCAGTGATCTCCTTACCTGTAGGCTTGTGATGATGCCTTAAGATTGGAGTAGTGATCTGCTTTGGGATTCCCCACTCCGTAAGTAATTCAAAACCAACCTCCTGATGATCAAAGCCAAATACCATCCTTTCAGCCTCAATCACCGAAAGCCCCCCCGCCCTCTTTTCGTCAAAGACCCTCTGATACTCGACAGGTCTGCATAGATACATGGTCATAATACCTACATCCATAAGAAGGGCTGTAACGAAACTGTCTTCGTTCTTTTTACCTATCTGCTTTGAAAGAAGTTCGGCACTTACTGCTGATGTTATGGACCGTTTCCAGAACAGGTTGTAGTCAAATCCATTCTGACTGGCCCCCCTGAAGTTCTTTACTATCACGAAAGACAGCGCTATGTTTTTTAAGGCCTCTGTGCCGATTATGCTAATTGCCTTATCAAGGCTGTCAACCTTACTCGGAAGCCCAAAGAATGAGGAGTTTGCAAGGGTCAACACCCTTGCAGTAAGTGCAGGGTCTGAAGATATTATCCTGCCAAGCTCCCTGAAGTCCTGCCGGTCGCTTTTTACTGCCTCCAGTATCTTCACTGCAATGGCTGGTGGTGAAGGAAGCTTCACATTGCCTGTTTTTAGTTTTTCAAGCACCCCCATTGTAAGAATGTTATCGTCTCCTTTGTAAGAATTCTTTAAAACTTTACAATGTCTTAACCACTTCTGTCCAGTAGTTTTTAAACTCCTCAGAGGCCCTCATGGCTTCCTCTTCAGTACTGAAAAGTCCAAAAAGGGTTGAACCACTACCTGAAAGAAGTGCTTTCAGTGCACCCATTTTTAAAAGCCTTTCTTTTATCTCTCCTAACTCGGGTGCTATCTGAAATGAAGCCCCTTCAAGGTCGTTTACCATTACGCCCGAAAGCTCCTCATCAGAGCCTGACACAATAATTTCGAAAATCCTTTCAGGGTTCTCAACTGGTGAACTGTACATATCCAGTCTATCGTAGGCCTCCTTTGTGGAGATACCGTAGTCAGGCTTTACAAGTAACAGACATCTCTGCCTCATAGACTTCCCAATTGACCTCACCCTCTCACCCTTACCCTCAACAACACACACTCCCTCGGTTAAGAAAAAGGGCACATCAGAGCCAAGCTCGGAGGCAACCTCCCTGAGCACCTCAGGCTCAAGCCTGAGCCCCCACAACTCATTAAGCCCCTTAAGTGTGGTAGCAGCATTGGAGCTTCCACCACCAAGGCCTGCCTGTGGGGGGATGTTCTTTTTTAAAAACACCTCCACTCCACCTTTAAAGCCTGTCTTTTCTTTTAGCTTTAGTGCTGCTTTGAATACCAGGTTTTCCTCCTCTTGTATACCCAGTTCAGGATCTGTATAAACCCTTACATCCCTTTTAAGTTTCCTGAAGCGGAGTTCATCAAAGAGGGTTACCCTTTGCATAACTGTCCAGAGGTCGTGGTAGCCATCCTTTCGTCTTCCGAACACTCGCAGACACCAGTTTATCTTGGCAGGAGATTTTAAGGTAAGCATGCCTTAATGGGATATAAGCCTTCTTAGTTTTTCCTCTACCTTTTCCTTTATACCCTCTTCTTTTTCCTGATACTTAAGCGCCTTTTTATAATACTCGATGGCCTTTTCCTTGTTGCCAAGCCTTAGGTACAGGTCTCCAAGATGGTCATAGACCACGGGGTCGTTGTCAATGTATTTTAGTGCCTTCTCAAGGGTCTTTCTTGCCTCTTCGATTCTTCCAAGTTTGAAGTAGACCCATCCAAGGCTGTCGATGATGTAACCACTGTTTGGCTTAAGCTTGAGCGCCTTTTTGATCATCTCTAATGCCCTGTTAAGATTTATGCCCTTTTCAGCATAACTGTACCCAAGGTAGTTAAGGGCATCGGCATGCTCGGGGTTAAGCTCTATTGCCTTTTTAAGGCTCTTTTCCATCCTTTCAAAGTCCTTGAGCTTTTCGTATACAACCCCAAGGTTAAAGTAAAGGTCGTCGTTGTCTGGGTAAAGCCCTATGCCTTCTTTCAGAACCGCCTCTGCCTCTTTATACCTTTTTAATCTGATAAGATTCATTGCCTTGTAGCTGAAGTACTGAGGTTGTGCCTTGATTGATATTAGCCTGTCGTAAACCTTTATAGCATCCTCAAACCTCTTTTGTTCTGAATATATGTAGGCAAGGTGAAGAAGAGCCTTGAGGTTTTCAGGGTCTTTCTCAAGTATGTACTTTATCTCCTTGATGGCAAGTTCGTATTGTTTTAGCTCCTCAAGGGCAAGTGAGAGGTAATACCTTGCATTAAGGTCATCAGGTTTTGCAGTAGTGACCAGTCTTAACTCCTCTACAGCCCTTTCGTAGTCGGCCTGATCCATGTACAGAAGCCCAAGCCTCTTGTGAATCTCTATGTTCTTTGGCAGTTGAGAGCTCAGTTTTTCAAGCACGCCGATTGCCTCTTTGATTTTGTCTTCCTTTATATATAGCCTTGACAGCCTCTCTTTTGCCTGAAAGTTGTGAGGATTAATCTCAGATGCCCTTTTGTAATACTCAATGGCCCTTTTGTTCTGTCCTCTTATCTCATAAATCAATCCGAGGTTAAAAAGGGCGGGGTCAAAGTCGGGTTTGTATTCAAGGGCCTTCTGGTAATATTCCTCTGCCTTGTCATACTTGTGGGAGTCAAAATACACAGATGCAAGGTAATATAGCCCCATCAGGCTGTCAGGCTTTTCCTTAAGCAGTTTTTTAAGGAGCTCTATGGCATCATCGTATCTCCTTTCAGTGGCATAGATTAAGCCAAGAAAAAGGTAGGAATCCGTGTCTTTTGGATCAATCTCTATTATGTGTTTGTAAACCTCTATGGCCTTTTCCTTCATCTTTTGCCCATTATAAAGCTGCCCCAAAAGCTTCAGTGCTGGAAGGTAGTCGGGATACTTCTTTATAAGTGACTCCATTTCACTGGTTGCCCCTTTTACCCTTCCTCTTTTAAGCAGCATGGAGGCTAACTGGACCCGCAGGTAGGGTGTTTCTGGGTCAAACTCTATTGCCCTTTTATAATAGTCAATGGCATCGTCCCATCTTCTTTCCATCTCTGCCTTAACACCAAGCATGTAGTAGAAATAGGCATCCCTGTTAGCCTTTGAGGGGTATTGTTTTAAGGCGTGGGGCTTTTCTGAGGGCACCCTTTTTACCGTGTTTTTAGTCCCTGCACAGGCCGTTAGCGCAAGGGCAAGGATAATGGGAATGATAAACCTTCTCATCAATTAATTATCCCATAATAGTCTGAGAGGGGTCAAATTAGCGAGTAGGGTGTAGCGTGTATGGGGTAGGGAAAGGACAAATTCTAAATCCTGAGCACTAAATCCTGAACAAATTACAATTTCTAATTTCCCAAAAAGTCTATAAGCCTGATTTGAAAAACTTCAATTCACCTCTAATTTGTGCTATAATGGTTTCAACAGGACTACAATCTGCATGAAGCAGGTTAAAACCCTACGAAAGGGAGGTGCAGCCCATGAAGATCAGAAAGGTAAGAAAGCTTCAGTCCTCAACCTGCAAGTGCAAATCATCCTGTTAGTAAAATGAAAAGGGAGACACTCTGCGTTAACACCGCATGGTGTCTCCCTACACCCTGACATCACCCTCCAAGATAAAGTCTCAGAATCTCCTGTCCAAAGAGCACAGTAATAGCAGAGCCTGCAGATAGAAAGGGGCCAAAGGGTATCTTTGTCTTTCTACCCTTTCCCTTTGAGACCATAAGGTAAATACCAATCACAGAGCCAAGCAGACTGCCAAGGAATGTTGTTAGAAGCACGCCTTTCCAGCCTGTAAGGGCACCGACCATGGCCATCATCTTTATGTCTCCACCACCCATACCACCTCTGCTTAGGACAGCAATCCCGTAAAAAAGCCCAAACCCAAGGGCTGCACCAATGAGAGATGCCTTCCATCCAAGCATTGAAAACCTCAAAAAGGGGTCTTTCAGCACCAAAGCACCAAGCACGAGAGAAATCAGCGCCCCCGGAATCGTAATCACATCAGGTATAATCTGAAAGTCAAGGTCAATAAAGGTTATTACTATTAAGGAGGACATATAAAGCATAAACACAGCAGACGAAACACTAAAGCCATATCGCCAGAAGACAAGCACATAAAGCAGTGCATTTAGAAACTCCACCAGAGGATAACGGGCTGATATCTTAACGCCACAGTTTCTACACCTGCCCTTTAAAAGCAGATAACTTAAAAGGGGGATGTTGTCCTTTGCAGAAATGCCATGGCCACATTCTGGACACTTAGAAGAGGGATACACAATGGATTGCCCCCTTGGCAGTCTGTAAATACAGACATTTAAAAAGGAACCAATCACCGCTCCAAAAAGAAATACTGTAACATAAAAAAACATAACTAAACACTCAACACTAAGCACTCAAAACTAAAATCATCCCTACACCCTGCCCCCTACTCCCTAAACTCACCCTGTCTTAAAGATCTCCATCTTGTCTTTCCAAAAACCCTGTAGTTTGCTCTTAAGCACTGGGTAACCCTCAAGCTCAGGGTCCTTTTCTATCAGATTAAAGGCCTCCTTTCTGGCGTAAGCAAGAATCCTGCCGTCTCTTATCAGGTCAGCCACCCTGAGGTCGGGCATACCTGACTGCCTTGTCCCGAAGAGTTCACCAGGGCCCCTCAGTTTAAAGTCCTCCTCGGCAATCCTGAAGCCGTCACTGTACTTTTCCATGCAATAAAGCCTTCTTCTTGCCTCCTCTGTAAGCCTTCCGTGGGCAAAGAGCAGACAGTAAGACTGATGAGCCCCCCTTCCAACCCTTCCCCGTAACTGGTGTAGCTGTGAAAGGCCAAACCGCTCTGCATGAAATATCACCATCACCGTAGCATTTGGCACATCCACACCTACCTCTATCACAGTAGTGCTTACGAGCACATCTATTTTACCACTTTTAAACTCAGCCATAACCTCGTCCTTTTCCTGTGGCTTCATTCTACCGTGAACAAGCCCCACCCTGCACTCTGGAAGCATTGCCTCAAGCTCCTCCTTGCCTGTGACCGCATCCTTGAGCTGGAGCTTTTCTGACTCTTCAATCAGCGGATAAACCACATAGACCTGCCTTCCCTTTTTTAACTCCCCCTTCAGGAACTTAACAAGCAGTGGCCGTTGATTGTGCTGAAACACCTTCGTTATCACTGGCCTGCGGTTTGGTGGAAGCTCGTCTATCACCGAGTAGTCAAGGTCACCGTAAAGTGTAAGCGACAGGGTTCTTGGTATGGGAGTGGCTGTCATCACGAGCACATCCGGGTTAAGCCCCTTCTGTCTAAGCACTGCCCTCTGCATAACACCAAACCGATGTTGCTCATCTATTACCACAAGGCCAAGCCTTCCAAACTCCACAGACTCCTGTATCAGGGCGTGAGTGCCTATCACGATCTCTATTTCACCAGAGGCAATCTCGCTGATTCTTCTTTCCCTTTTACTGCCCGTAAGGAGCTCCACCCTGAGGTCTGTGTCTTTTAAGAGTTTCTTTATGTTCTGATAGTGCTGCTCTGCCAGTATCTCCGTTGGTGCCATAAGTGCTGCCTGATAACCGCACTCAACGGCCCTTAGCATTGCCGCGAGTGCAACGATGGTCTTACCTGAGCCCACATCACCCTGTATAAGCCTGTTCATTGGGTGAGGGCTCTGCATGTCGTTGTATATCTCCTGTATAACCCTCTTTTGTGCATCGGTTAACTCAAAGGGCAGGCTCTTTAAGACCCTCTCCCAGAGCCTTCCCTCACATACGAAGGATATCCCCCTCTGTCGTGCCATCCCCCTTTTTACTATTGCAAGCCCTGCCTGAAGGAGGAAAAGCTCATCAAAGGAAAGCCTCTTATGGTAGATACTTCTTAGCTGATTTAACTCATCCACCGATACATCCTCTGATGGAAAGTGTACATTAAGAAGGGCATCCCTCAGTGAGGGGAGTTTATACCTCTTTATAATCTCTTCAGGGAGGTAGTCCTCAATGTGAGGAAGGGCAAACTGAATAATGTTAAACATCATCCTTCTTAAGTTTCTCGTGGTAAGCCGGGCAGTGCAACGGTAAACGGGCACTATACGATTGGTGTGTATGCTTTGTTCGGCCTCGTCCTCTTCGGTGATAATCTCGTATTCAGGATTATGAATCTCAAACCCCACACCCCAGTACCGATTTCGCTTGACAATGCCGCTTAGGTACACCATGTCTCCCTTTTTAAAGACCTTCTTCATGTAGGGTTGATTGAACCACTTGGCCGTTATCACACCTGTGCCATCACTGACAACGAGTTCAAATATCTTCATCTTTCCTCTGGGCGTGTTCACCAGCTCTGCAGAGACCACCCTTCCATAGACGGATTGAAACTCATCGTATCGGAGCTGGGAGATGCTTTTTTGCAGGCGACGGTCTTCGTATCTGTAGGGCAGGTAAAAAAGGGCATCCTGAACAGTTCTGATCCCAAGGCGTGCAAGAACCTTTGCTCTCTGAGGCCCGATGCCCTTTACATACTGGACTGAATACTCATTAAGGGGTCGTTTCACGCCATCAGTTATTCTTCAGACTGCTGCTCTTCGGATTCCTCTTCTTTTATCTTTGCATATTCTGATTCACTGATTATGTCTATATTCCAGCCTGTAAGTTTCATTGCAAGCTTTACATTCTGTCCCCTCTTTCCGATGGCAACGGAAAGCTGCTGGTCACTAACGACAGCCATTGCCGTTTTGTCCTCCTCGTTAATGCCTATCTTGTCCACCTGTGCTGGCGTAAGTGCCCTTGCGATAAATATGCGGGGATCATCGTTGTATGGGATAATGTCTATTCGCTCACCCCTTAATTCCCTTACAATGCCCTGCACCCTGGTGCCCTTCATTCCAACGCAGGCACCCACAGGGTCTATGCCTGGGTCCTTTGATACAACGGTCAGCTTCGTCCTCTCTCCAGGCTCTCTTACTATCTTTTTAATCTCAACCACACCATCCTCAATCTCCGGGACCTCCATCTTGAAAAGCTCGGCAACAAACTCAGGGGCTGTGCGGGTAAGCACTATCTCTGGCCCCTTTGAGGTCATACGAACCTCTTTTATGTAAGCCCTTACAGGGTCGTCCCTTTTAAGCCTTTCCTTTGGCAGGGTCTCCTTTACGGGAAGCACGGCCTCTGCCCTGCCAAGATTAACCACATAAACGCCCTTTTCCTTCCGAAGCACCACACCTGAAGCTATGGTTCCAACCTTGTCCTTAAACTCATCAAGTATTGCCTTTCTCTCTGCCTCTCTGACCTTCTGCTGTATCACCTGTTTAGCGGTCTGTGCAGCTATGCGGCCAAAGTCGTGAAGCTCAACTGGCAGTTCAAGGTAATCACCCACTTCCTTTTCAGGTGCAATCTTTCTGGCATCCTCAAGGGATATCTCCTCCTTGGGATTGGTAACATTTTCCACTATCTTCTTCTTGGCAGTAATGGATATCTCACAGGTTTCAGGGTCTATGGTGAGGTTTACATTCTTTTTTGAACCAAAGGCCTTCTTGGCAGCACTTAACAGGGCCACCTCAAGGGACTGCACAACCTGTGTCTTGGACAGGCCCTTGTCTCTACAAATCTGCTCGATGTAAAACTTAAGCTCCTTGCTCATTATATCTCTATCTCCAATCTTGCCTTTGATATCTCACTGTAGGGGATGCTGACAGTGCCCTTTTTCAGCCTTAGCACTATCTGGCCGTCTTCCCTGACATCCTCAATCCTGCCGACAAAAAAGGTCTGGTTGTCTATTCTCTGTCTCGTTATCACCCTTGCAAGCCTTCCCTTGAATCTTATAAAGTCCTCAAGCCTTCTTAATGGTCTGTCAAGCCCTGGAGAGGATACCTCCAGGTTATAACTACCCTCAATCGGGTCTTCTATATCAAGCAGGGCCTCAAGCTGTCTGCTAACCCTTTCACAGTCATCAATGGTGATACCCTGCTCCGAGTCGATTATTACCCTCACCGTCATATTGCCAGGATGCCCCAGTATCTCCACCTCATCCACCAGCACACCTGCCACCTCTGCAGCCTCCCTGGCAAGCGAAAGAACCTTCTCTCGTATCTCCTCTTTGTTCATTGCCTATAAAAATTAAAAGAGTGGAAAGGCCACTCTTTTAATCTATCTGCCTCACGGGCGTTTTTTTCTCTTTGTAAGTTCAGGGTATATATACTTTATCAGGTTTTAAGAGAAAAGGTCAAATGTGGGTAGTCAGTTCTTTTTTTTCTTATTATAATACTCGGGATAGAGTTTCTCAGCGCATTCAGGGCATATGCCGTGGCTGAACTCGGCCTGAGAGTGTTCTTCTATGTACTGCTCTACCTGCTTCCAGTATCCACTGTCATCCCTTATCTTTTTGCAGGATGCACATATGGGGATAAGCCCTGAAAGGGTCTTTATCTCCTTCATGGCCTCCTGAAGCTGCTTGATCAGCCGGTCCTTTTCTGCCTCTGCACGCTTCTGGGCAATACTGTATCTGATTGAGCGTTCAAGAAGTGCCGGGGTAATCTCTCCTTTTACCATGTAATCCGACGCCCCGAGCTCCATTGCGCTTATGTCAACATCAATGTCGTCCTGCCCTGTAAGTATGATTACAGGTGTCTTTATACCTGACTCTACCACTATCCTTAAAAGCTCAAGCCCGGTTTTACCACCAAGGCGGTTGTCAAACAAAAAGACATCAAAGCTCTGGTTCTTTATAAGCTCAAGCCCCTTCTTAAAGGAGTCTGCCCAGTGGACATCAGCCCTCCATAGCCTTATTTCGTCAAACATCTCCCTGAGGATCAAAAAGTCGTCTTCGTCGTCCTCAACTACCAGTATCCTTAACTCTTCCATTTCTGCCCCCTCTTTACCGCTTCTGGCACGATGCTTATCTTAAACCAGTACTGGTCAATCTCCCTGATCACCTTTACCAGGCCCTCAAAGGTAACGGGTTTTGTAATAAAGGAGTTAGCTCCGTTTGAGTATGTGTTCAGGATGTCCTCCTCTGCCCTGGATGTGGTAAGTATGACAACAGGGATTGACCTGAGTTCAGGGTCAGCCTTTATCTCCTTAAGAGCCTCTCTTCCGTCTTTTCGTGGCATGTTGAGGTCTAAAAGGATAAGCCCAGGTCTTGGAGACACGGCAGGGTCAGCGTATTTGCCCCTTCTTTTCAGATAATCCATAAGCTCCTGACCGTCGTGGACAAACCTCAACTCGTTTACAACATGGGCCTCCTCAAAGGCCTCTTTTGCCATCAGGCAGTCGTCTTCGTCGTCATCAGCCATCAGTATAAGCAGCTCCTCACTCACTTTCTTTCTCCTTCTGTCTCAGGGGTAACCTTATGGTAAAGGTGGTGCCCTCCCCTGGTTTACTCTTTGCCTCTATTGTGCCTCCATGCCGCTCAACGATTCTTTTGCAAACCGCAAGACCTATTCCCGTGCCTTCGTACTCCGAACGGCCATGAAGGCGCTGAAACATACCGAAGATCTTTTCAGAATATTCTGGTTCAAATCCTATCCCGTTGTCAACAAGGCTGATCACAACAGTGTTATTTTTTTCATCCACAAGGGCTGAAATACTCACCTCTGGGGGGACTCCGTCTTTTGAAAACTTAATGGAGTTTGATATGAGATTCTGAAAAAGCTGCCTCATCTGAAGGGGGTCTGCCTCAAGGGTCGGAAGCTCATCGTGTGTTATGTTTGCCTGTTTTTCTTTTATTGCCATGTAGAGGTCTTCCTTTACAGCTTCAACTATCCTGTTTAGGTCAACCTCTTCAAAGTCACCTGCCCTGGTTTCAACCCTTGAGTATTCAAGAAGCCCTGTGATAAGGGCATCCATCCTTCTTGAAGCCCTCATCATCCTTTCAAGGTAATCCCTTGCCTTATCAGAAAGCTCAGAGGCATGTTTCTTAAGTAGCCTCTCCCCAAAGAAGTTTATCTTTCTAAGCGGCTCCCTCAGGTCATGAGAAGCAATGTAGGCAAACTCCTGAAGCTCCCTGTTTTTTCTCTCAAGAAGCCTGTTTTTCTCCTGTAGCTTTCGTTCGTATTCTTTAAGTGGCGTTATGTCTTTTAGTAAAAAGAGCATCTCACCACCCTTAAGAGATGACACACCAACAAAGACCGGGACTTCCCTGTTTGAGCTTGTAATCAGGGTCTCCTCTGCGGTAACCCTCTCGTTAGAAACACTGTAGAAGAACTCTTCCCCGGGAGGCTTTTCTTTAAAAAGGCCGTCTATCTTCATTGAAAGTAACTGCTCTCTATCGTAACCCGTCAGTCTGAGAGTCTCCCTGTTTACATACAGAATGTCCCCTTCATCATCGGTTATGACGAGGGCATCTGTCATTGACTCAAGGATGCTTTCCACATAATCCTTGCTCACCACTGTCCTGTCAAGTTCGTCAACCATTTTGTTAAATGAGTCAATCAGCTTTGCAATCTCAACCGAGGCTGGCACATCTATCTCAACATGCTCCTTAAACCTTCCGCTGGCAATCTTCCCTGTAGCCTCTACAAGCCTTATAAGGGGAGAGGTGATCCTTTCAGAGGCCCTGAGCACAAGAAGCACAAAGGAAAGCAAAAAGGCAATCACAAGAAGTACGCTGGTAAGAACGAGTCTCCTTGGCTCTTTGATAAAGGATGAATAGGGAAGCACCGATATGACATACAGACCAGCCTTTTGAACCTCCTGAGCACTGGCAAGGACATCTCTGCCTTCAAGCCTGACCCTTTTAACCACTGAGCCAAGCTTTGAGACATCAACCCTCTTAAAGGGTCTCTTCGGGAAGTTTTTCTTTTCAAAGATAATACGACCGTTCCTGTCTGTCACCAGGACAAAGGCATCCTGCAGGCTCAGAGGCAATATGGAAGGCCTTATAATCCTTTTCACTGGCAACTCAGCCATCAATATCCCCATAAACCTGTTTCCGAAATAGTGTCTTTTAAGCAGAAACATCCTTACGGCCATCTCCTTTAGCTCCTCTGAATACCGGGCAGGCAGTACCAGGACCTCATCGGGTTTAAGCCTCTTAAAAAATGTAGCCCCACTGTAGTCATTAAGCCTTGATGCCTCTTTTCCATAGAGCATCTTGAGCTCTTCTCTTCCATCCTGATTAATAAAACTCAGAAGGGGAAAGATCTTTCTGTACCGGTCAAAGTGGGCAAGCAGGGCCTCATCTCTGTAAAACTTAAGGTAATCGCTGAATTCCCTTGAGTCTGTGATATTATCCATGACATCTTCGTATGTCTTAAGCACAAGGGAAAGCTCCTGAGCCTTATCCTTTGCAAGGGTGGAAAGGTGGGCGTTGATGTCTCTTTTGTGGGTCTTTAAAAGCACATAAAGGGCAGAGCCAGTTAAAAGTAGCGTAAGCATGATGGCAGCAGCCATCCATGAAAAAATGATCTTTTTCTTAAGCGTCATTAACCCGGCAAAGCCCTTTCAAGAGATACTCTTTGATGTCACCCTTTCGCAGGGATGAGCCCTCTTTTAAGTAGCAACTCCCTTACCTGGGGACTGAAGAGAAAATCAACAAAGGCCTTCCTGTTTCCCTCAAGCCTCCCCTTCCATACTATGCCAAAGGGGGTGAGATGTCTATAAAGGCCCTTCTGGACATTTTTCACATCAGGCCCATAACCATCTATTGATATCAGGGTTAAGCCTCTGTTCTGAAGCATTGCAAGGGGGCCATAACCTATGGTGTATGGGTTCTTTATAAGCGTTGAAACCAGCTCGGGTGTGCTATAAACAGTAGCGCCTGCAAAGGTCTTTATGTTTTTCCAGCCAGGCATGGTCTTTTCAAGAACCCTCCTTGAGGAATCCCCTGGTTCACGGTTTGCAACATAAATGGGTCTGTCTTCACCTATAAAGGGCTTCCATGTCCTTATCTTTCCCTTAAATATATCAAGGATCTCCTCAGAGGTTAGCCCAAGTGAGCTTCTGCCCTTTAGATTTGCTGCAAACACCACAGGCGAGTAGGCAAAGAGCCTGTACTTAAGCTGGTATTTCTTCTCCTTTTCCTTTAGCCTCCTTGCCACCCTCCCAAGGTCACACCTGCCCTTTGCAGTCATGCGAATACCACCACTACTTCCGATACTGTCTGGCACCTCCACATCCACATCAGGATGTGTCTTCTCAAACATAATGGCTATCTCACGAAGAATTGACTGGCTGTCTCCAGTGCCACATATAAGAAGCCTCTCCTTTGCCTGAAGGGATGATTGAAATACAAAAAGGAGTGAAATTAAAAATACCCCAGCCCACCTGAGCGTCTTCAAAGTATTCCTCCTCGTGGAAAATTTTAGAGTCTCTTCAACAGGCTCTAAGTTATGGTTAAGATATTAATCCTTATAGGGGTTCCAAAGGGGCGGAGCCCCTTTGAGGGGGCATTGCCCCCTCAAACTCACCTATTAAGAAAAAATTAATTCCTTAATTATGGGGGATTTCAAAGGGGCAGAGCCCCTTTGAGGCCCCAGCCCTGAACCCCATAATTTCTTGAACAGCTTCGAAAATTTTATTAACTTTTTAATTATACCACTTCTTTAAAGGCATTGGGGAGGGAACAGGGGTGTATGTTTTTTTTATACAGGGAATTATCTCTTTACTTTCAGGGAGTTTCTAAACAATACCAGCAGATAATGCCCGTCAGGTGTATAAAAATTCAATACACTTAAGAGGATTGCGAAGGTTGGTCTTTCTGATTTTCTTTTTATTTTCAGCATATTAGCAATTTCAGGTATTACTGGCACAGGGATTGCTTCTTACCTTTTCAAAGGAGGTGCTCATGGATAAAGGGAAAATCATAGTACTTGATGACGACCCGGTGGTCACCCTCAGCTGTAAGAGAATCCTCGGAGCTGAGGGCTACAACATAATCACCGTAAGCAGGGGAGAGGAAGCTATCAAAAGGATTGAAAACGAGGAGTTCGACCTGCTCATAACGGACATCCGGCTACCTGACACATCAGGGATAGATGTGCTTAAGGAGACCCGAAGGGTTCAGCCTAACACAGATGTGGTGGTTATCACAGGATATCCAACGCTTGAGGATGCAAAGGAATCCATAAGGTTAGGTGCCTTTGAGTACATTGAAAAGCCCTTCACCCCTGAGTTCATGCTCAATGTGGCTAAAAAGATATTTGACCGACGGGGATGGATACTCAGGCAGGCATACATCAACGAGTTCAGAGACTACATAGTTCCCTTAAGAGATAGGGAAAACCCCGTTATATTTTACAAAGAGGGTGTATGGGCAAGGCCTACCCGCTCGGGCCTCTGGGAAGTGGGCTATGACCTTCGTTACGAGATTGCCTCGGGTGAGATGCTCTATGTGGACTTTCTTAATGTCCAGAAGGTTAAGGCAGGGGAGCCCTTTGCAAGGCTTCTTGCTGGTTCTGGAAAGATAATAGACCTTCCTTCACCGATGACTGCAGAGATAAAAGAGTTAAACACCAGGGCAAATGATGTTATCTGTTCTCTTTTCAAGGAACACCTTTCTGAGGGCTGGCTTGTATGGCTTGTAAGGGTAGTTCCTCTGGAATTATGAAAAAAAGGAGGTTTTTATGGAAGCCAACATCCTTATTGTTGATGACGAAGAGGTGGTAATAAAAAGCTGTGAGAGGATACTCAAGCCTGAGGGATACAGTGTGCGGGGCACCACTTCAGCCAGAGATGCCATGGAGATACTAAAAAACGGTGGAACCGATGTGGTAATCACCGACCTAAAGATGCCTGATGTGGATGGCCTTGAGCTGATACACTGGATAAGAGACAACACCCCTCAGACTGCGGTGGTTGTAATAACTGGGTATCCCTCACAGGAAAGCATAAAGGATGCCCTTGAGCACGGCATCGTTGATTATCTGCCCAAACCCTTCTCTCCTGAACTGCTCATTGATGTAGCTGAAAAGGCGGTAAACGCTGCAAAGGCAAGGGTTACCGAGGAGCGATCCTTTGAAGAGCAGGATGTGGAGGCTCAGATAGACAGGATAATGGAGATAATTAACGAAAACAGGCACAAACCAGGTGCCCTTATACCTATTCTTGAGCAGGTCCAGGAGGTGCTGGGCTATCTGCCACCAGCGGTTCAGAGGATTATTGCAAAGGAGCTGAACATCCCCGTCAGTGAGGTCCACGGCGTGGTATCCTTTTACTCCTTTTTCACCATGAAGCCAAAGGGCAAACACAACATAAGGGTCTGCCTGGGAACGGCATGCTATGTAAAGAGAGCTCAGGAGATACTTCAGAAGCTAAAAGAAAAGCTTGGAATAGAGGAAGGCGGCATCACTGAAGACAGAAAGTTCTCCCTTGAGACAGTCCGTTGCCTTGGGGCCTGTGGTCTTGCCCCTGTCGTGATGGTTGGAAGCAATGTTCACGCAGGTGTTGACCCTGTGAAGGTTGAAGAAATCCTTAAACAGTATGATTAGAGGAGGATACAGATGCAAAGATTAACAGTAGAGGACCTCGAGAGAATAAAAAAGGAGTACCTGGAAAGACAGGATGTTTCAAAATACAGGTCAAAGGTCATAGTGCACATGGGAACATGCGGTGAAGCTGCCGGAGCCTGTGAGATCATGGAGGTGGTTAAAGATGAACTGTCTCGTAACGGGGTTAAGGATGTCCTTGTAACCACATCGGGCTGTGCAGGACAGTGTAGCCGTGAGCCCATGATTACCATTGAGGTTAATGGAAGGCCACCTGTTAAGTACTGTGACCTTAACGAGAAAAAAACAAGAGAAATAATAAAACAGCATGCCATTGAGGGTGAGGCAGTCGTAAAACTTGCCTTTTCTCAGGGGTGGGAAAATCAGGACATTGAAAGAAGGGAGGTAACCCCCTACGATGGTATACCCCTTACAGATGAGCTTCCCATATTCAAGCATCAGGTACTGAGGGCGCTGAGAAACAAGGGAATCACTGACCCTGAAAGCCTTGAGGCATACATTGCCCGGGATGGTTACAGGGCTGCAGCAAAGGCACTTTTTGAGATGACCCCTGAGGATATCATAAAGGAGGTTAAATACTCTGGCATCAGGGGGCGCGGTGGCGCAGGATTTCCCACAGGGCTTAAGTGGGAACTCTGCCACAGGGCAAAGGGTGACCTCAAATACATACTCTGTAATGGTGACGAAGGTGACCCAGGAGCATACATGGACAGAAGCATCATGGAGGGTGACCCCCATGTAGTGCTTGAGGGCATGATTATAGGTGCAAAGGCAATCGGGGCCTCAAAGGGTTACATCTACGTGAGGGCAGAGTATCCTCTTGCCGTGCGAAGGCTTCAGAGGGCAATAGACCAGGCAAAAGAACACGGTCTGCTTGGTGAGAACATCCTTGGCTCGGGCTTTAATCTGGACATAGAGATATACCAGGGGGCAGGTGCCTTTGTCTGTGGAGAGGAAACCGCCCTCATGCGGAGCCTTGAAGGCAAAAGAGGTATGCCCATACCGAGGCCACCCTTTCCAGTAAACAAAGGGCTCTGGGGCAAACCAACGGTGCTTAACAATGTGGAGACCTATGCAAACATCCCCCAGATAATCCTCAGAGGTGGCTCATGGTACAGGAGCCTCGGAACGGAAAAATCCACAGGCACAAAGGTCTTTGCACTTACAGGTGCAATAAACAACATCGGGCTTATCGAGGTGCCAATGGGTATACCCCTTAAAACCGTGATATACGACATTGGTGGTGGTATAAAGAAGGGCAGAAAGTTCAAGGCAGTTCAGCTTGGTGGTCCTTCAGGAGGTTGCATACCCGAGCACCTTCTCGACACCCCTGTAACCTACGAGGACATCATGAAAACAGGTGCAATCGTTGGCTCAGGTGGCATGGTCGTAATGGATGATTCAAACTGCATGGTCAATGTGGCAAGGTTCTTCCTGGGTTTTACAGCCGATGAGTCCTGTGGGAAGTGTCCACCCTGCAGGATTGGCACAAGGGTAATGCTTGATAAACTGATTGACATAACCGAGGGAAGAGGAAAGGATGGTGACATAGAGCTACTTGAGGACCTTGCCCGTGAGATTATCAAGACATCACTCTGTGGCCTTGGTCAGACAGCACCAAACCCCATACTCACCACCATTCGTTACTTCAGGGACGAATACGAGGCACACATCCACCAGAAGTGGTGCAAGGCAGGGGTATGCAGAGAGCTTTCCACCTTCTACATAGACAAAGATGTATGCACGGGGTGCACAGTTTGTGCAAGGAACTGCCCTGTTCAGGCCATATCAGGGGAAAAGAAAAAACCCCACGAGATAGACCAGTCAGTCTGCATTAAGTGCAGAACCTGTTATGAGAAATGTAAATTCGGAGCCGTTAAGGTTGGACCAAGGGACATGTTTAAAAAGGAGGTTCAGGCATGATTGAACTAACGATTGATGGTAAAAGGATAGAGGCTGAAAAGGGGATGACCATACTTGAGGTGGCAAAGGCAAACAACATATACATCCCTCATCTGTGCTGGGACAGAAGGCTCAAGCCCTACGGTGGCTGCAGGCTCTGTCTGGTGGAGGTGGAAGGTCAGAGGAAACTGATGGCAGCCTGCTCCACACCTGCAGACAACGGGATGGTCATCCACACGGACACACCAAATCTTCAGAAGGCAAGAAGGACGGTTCTTGAACTCCTTCTTGTGCATCACCCCCTTGACTGCCCTGTCTGTGACAAGGCAGGTGAGTGCAGACTCCAGGACCTTGCCTACAAGTATGGCCCTTCAGAAAGCCGTTTCTATGCAGAAAGGAAACACGACCCTGAGGCCACAAGTGCCCTTATCGAGCGAAACCCAAACCGCTGCATACTCTGTGGCAGGTGTGTAAGGGTGTGCTGGGAACATCAGGGGGTTGGAGCCATAAACTTTATTGGCAGAGGATTTAAAACAAAGATAAGCCCTGCCTTTGAAGAGACCCTTGATTGTGAGTTCTGCGGTCAGTGTGTGGATGCCTGCCCTGTGGGAGCACTTGGAGCAAAGCCCTATAAATACAGGGCAAGGGCCTGGTTTCTTGAAAGTCATGACAGCATCTGCCCCTACTGTTCCGTAGGATGCACCCTCACCCTTGACCTCAGAGAGGGCAGGATCCTGAGGGTAAGAGGGGTTGACGGAAAGGGCGTTAACGACGGAGACCTCTGCGGTAAGGGAAGGTTTGGCTTTGACTTCATATACGGTGATACAAGACTGAAGACCCCGCTTGTAAGAAAGGCTGGTGAACTTGTAGAAAGCACCTGGGAAGAGACCCTATATTATGTTGCAAACCGCTTAAGAGATATAAAAAGGCAGTACGGTGCAGACTCAATAGGTGCTATTGGCTCAGCAAGGGCTGGCATTGAGGACAACTACATGCTTAAGAAGTTCATGAAGGAGGTCATTGGCTCAGACAACATCGACACCTCAGCCCGACTCGGTTACGCCTGGGTACTTAGGGCACTAAATGACACCTACGGGATAAATCAAAACCCCATTAAACTTGACTCTCCCATTGGAAAGGAAGTGGTGCTTGTCCTTGAGTCTGACCTTACATCCACCCATCCCATATTTGGTCTTAAGTTCCTTGAGGCAAAGAACGAAGGCACCTACCTGATGGTTGCTGACCCCAGGAAAACAAAGCTTGCCAGGCGGTCATCTAAGTGGATAAGGATCAAGCCTGCCTCAGGCACCGTGTTTCTGCTTGGTTTGATAAACTATGCCATAAGGGAAGGCGCTCACTTAAGGGAAGAAAAGGAGATAGAGGGCATAGATGGCCTTATTGAATCAGTCAAACCCTACACACCAGAGAAGGTAAGTGAACTGATAGGGGTTGACACTGAGCAGTTCATAGAGGCTGCCTCAAGGTTCGTTAACGCTGAAACAAGGCTTATTGCACTGACTGTCGGGGCTGCTGAAAACCAGAAGGGATACGAAACAGTGCTGGCAGCTGCCAACCTTCTTATGCTTCTTGGAGAGGGGCCTGATTCCCTGCAGGTGCCCTCTGATTACTCAAACACCCTTGGTGCATGGCTTTCGGGCACAAGACCCACTGAGGGTGGAAAGGACCTCTATGAGATGCTTTATAACCCTGGCAGCCTGAAGGCCCTCTATGTGATGGGCGAAGACCCCCTGGTTACCATGCCTGATGGTAACACTGTAAAAAAGACCCTCGAGGAGCTTGAATTTCTGGTAGTTCAGGACATCAGGCTTTCAGAAACAGCAAAGCTTGCCGATGTGGTGCTACCTGCTGCAGCATGGTCTGAAAAGGAAGGCACCTTTATAAACTCACAGGGCATCCCACAGCCCTTCCCAAAGGTGGTCTCTCCACAGGGTGACTCGGTGCCTGACTGGCAGATACTGAGAAACCTTGCCCGTGTTATGGAGCACGACCTTGGTATAACTGAACTTGGTAAACTGAGAGAGGAACTCTCAAGGATTCAGACCGACAGGGGACAGCAGAGGTGGAGGTTTAGCCCTGTAGAGGTGCCCTCGGTCGCACAAACCACTACTGATTATCCGATAATCATGGTAACAGGAAATATCATGCAGCACTCGGGGGCCCTGTCTGTCATGTCAAAGAGCCTGAGCCATGTGCTTTCTGACGCCTTCGTGCAGATAAGTCCCGAGGATGCTGAGAGATTCGGCGTAAAGGACGGTGAATTCATCAAGATATCCTCCCCCCTTGGAGAGGTCTTTATAAAGGCAAGGGTCTCTGATGAAATACCAGAGGGTATGCTCTTTGTGCCTGTCCACTTTGCCCACGCAAGGGTAAATTACCTTGTTTCACATTCAAGACTTGGCAATGCCCATCCAACTCCTGTAAAGATAGAGTCAACCTCTACAGCTACACCTCGGAGGTGAAACTGTGAAATGATTTAATATTAAGTTAAATTTATAATTATTATATTACCTTAAATTTTTTCTTGACAAAAGAGATTAATTATGATATAAATTAAACATAGCGCCTCGTTACCTCCCCTAATATACTGCTGCTGCTCCCTACCTTAGGGCAGCAGCTCTTTTTTTGTCCTTTTGTGATATAATTTTATGTCGATTGCGTTATTTGCGTTCATTGCGTTTATCGCGTTCATTGAGTTCTTTGCGTTGGTAGCGTTCTTTGCGTTATTAGCGTTGATTGCGTTTATCGAGTTCTTTGCGTTTATTGCGTTATTAGCGTTGATTGGGTTTATAGCATTTGTTGGGGTGGGATGTAGTTAGTGTTGAGTTTTGAGTTAAGTTTTTTATTAAACACTAAAAACTATGCACTCAAAACTAATAACTACTCCCTACACGCTACTCCCTACACCCTGTATCTGTTTGAGATTATGTCAGAGATTTGCAGAGTCTGCGGTTTGCCTGCAAATGAGTGCATATGTCTTGACTGCTGTGGTCACGACTGCCTTTTAGACCAGGGCATGGAGTTCTGCCCTGTCTGTAAACCAGAGCCTTCTGGGCTCAGGACAGAGGATGAAAAGGATACCCATAGATAAGGCAACCCCTGGTATGGTGCTTGCCAAACCAGTGGAAAGCTCCACAGGTGCAGTCTTATTTGCACAGGGGATGGAGCTTGACGAAAGAGCCATCTCAAGGCTTAAGTCAATGAATATAGATGTGATAACCGTTGAAGGTCACTCAGAGCCAAGGATGTCAAAGAATCGGTATCTGAACACCCTTGAAAGGGCATTCAGCAAAACAGAAGACACCCCCCTTATGAAAGAGATAAGACAAACCCTTCTTAATCACATTGAGGCTCTGTATGAAGAAGCCTGAAATAACTGCAATAAAAAAGAAAATAGAGGGGCTTAGCTCTCTTCCGTCAATTCCACCTGTTGTAACCAAGATCCTGGGTCTCATAGACTCTGAGGATGTCTCCTTAAAAAAGATAGGCGAGTTTATATCTCAGGACCAGTCCATTTCAGCAAAGGTGCTAAAGATTGTAAACTCACCGATTTATGGCTTCCCAGGGAGGATATCCTCGGTTCATCAGGCACTTATGCTCATAGGGCTTGGAGCAGTAAAGGGGATGCTCCTTGGAATATCCATATTCGACATAATGCAAAAGAGTATGATCGGGCTCTGGGAGCACTCCATTGGCTCTGCCATTACGGCAAGGATAGTTGCAGGCCACCTTGGACTTAAAAACGCTGACGACATCTCTGTGGCTGCCCTGATTCACGACATTGGCAAGGTGGCACTTAGCATGTGTTACCCTGAATTGTACAAAAAGGCACTTGAAATAGCAAAGGACAGGGAGATTTACATAACCGAGGCTGAAAAGGAGGTATTTGGTATTACCCATGCCCAGGCTGGCAGATGGCTAACCACCAGGTGGAACTTCCCCAGAGAGCTCGTGGAATCGGTTGCCTTTCATCACAGTCCCCTGTCAGCCAGACAGTTTCAGAGGACTGCCTGCATCGTGATGCTATCAGAAAACATCATTAAGATGATGGGCTTTGGCTTTAGCGGTGACCCCTATGTTCACACAATAGAAGATGCTGTGTGGGACTGCACCGGACTACAGATGGATGAGATGAAGGCAATTTTCAGCGAAGTGGAAGACACCATAAAAGACAGGGATGCCCTTATACTTTAAAAGACCATGGAACTGATAACCATAGTCTCCGACGACGAAGGGATTAACACCACTCTTGAGAGCTTTCTCGAGGGCTTTAATGTAAATTTCATTAAAAAGAATTCCGAAATCATAGAAAGCATCTACAACAACCCTCCCACATTGATAATCTTCAACGGCGGTGCCCGTTACAAAGACTACATCCGCACCATCAGAGAAGACCACATATTCAGCCATCTACCAATAATCCTTCTGCTTGAAGACCGGGAGTTCATAAAACACTGGAAAGACCTCCCTGCAGACGACTTCATAACCAAACCCCTTCAGAGAGAAGAGTTTATCATGAGGCTTTACCTCTCCATAGAGCGGTCAAGGAGAATCGTTGAGGTAAACCCCCTTACCATGCTTCCAGGAAACACCCCTATTATAAAGGAGGTTCAGTCGAGACTGGACAGGCAGGAGGAGTTTGCCCTTGCCTATGCTGACCTTGACAACTTCAAACCCTTCAACGACAAATACGGCTTTTCCCGCGGTGACGAGGTCATCAAGATGACAGGCCGCCTGATCACAAATACAGTAAAGCTCCAGGACCCTCACAACTACTTCGTAGGGCACATTGGTGGAGATGACTTTGTTTACATCACATCCATTGAGCGGGTAGAAAAGACATCAAAGGAGATAGTGAAGAACTTTGACGAGATCATCCCCTCCTTTTACGACCCTGAAGACAGAGAAAGGGGATACATCATATCCCACGGAAGAGACGGAAAGGTCAGGCACTATCCCTTTCTTAGCATCTCCATTGGAATCACCCTGAACAGGAAGTGGTTTAAACACTACGGAGAGATAAGCTCAGTAGCCACCGAGGTAAAAAGCTATGCCAAGACCTTTGAAGGCAGTAATTACTTTATAGACAGAAGAAGCTACGACAGGGAATGACCTCCCTCAGTCCTCTGTCTTAAAACCTCGTATATCAAAATCCCTGCTGCAACAGAGACATTAAGGGAGTTGACCTTTCCATACATGGGTATCCTGATGAGTCTGTCACACTGCCTCTTTACGGTCTGCCTTATCCCCTTTCCCTCTGAGCCAAGCACTATTGCAAGGGGCACCCTCAGGTCAACCTCCCAGAGGTCATCCTTTGCATCTGATGTTGCCCCAATTACCACAACTGACTCGGTCTTTAAAAACCCTATGGCATGTTTTATGTTTGGCACCCTCACCAGGGGTATGTGCTCAATAGCACCTGCCGATGCCTTTGCCACCGTGGGCCCGCCTGCTGAACGCCTCTTTTGAACCACCACGGCATGCACACCTGCCACCTCTGATGTCCTTATAATCGAACCAAGGTTGTGAGGGTCCTCAACCCCATCCACTATAATGTAAAATGGCAGGCTGCCTCTTTTCTGGCTTATCCGGGGCAGGTCCTCAAGTGTGTATTCTGGCAACTCTGATACACGGGCTGCCACACCCTGATGTGCCTTTGGAAAGGCCTTGAAAAAGGACTTATCAACCAGATTGACCTGAACTGACCTCTTAGCACAGAGCGAAACAATGGAATGCCTCTTTGATTCACCTATACCGCCGTAGATGTATACAGCATAAACAGGTCTTCCTGACCTGAGCGCCTCCTTTACAGGATTGATACCATAAACCCACTCCTGAGCCATAACATATGGGAAAATTCTAAATTCTAATCACTAAATCCTAAATCTGAAATCTGAAATCATAAATCTGAAATCTAAAATCATAAATCTCAAATCTTAACTCTCCACAGAGTGCCCTGAAGTGTGTCTTCAAGCACGATACCACGAGCAGAAAGCTCATCCCTTATCGCATCAGCCCTCTGCCAGTCCTTCTTTGCACGGGCTTCCTGACGCTCCTTTATCTTCTGCTGAATCTCAGCCTCGGTAATGCCTATCTTCCTGGTCTTAAGCAGCGAAAGATGCCACTGACGGGGGCTTCGCTGAAAGATGTTTAACACACCGCTTAATTCCCTTATCTCGGCCATTGCCCTGTTAAGTGTCTCCTCTGCCTTTTTGCCACCAGGCTTTGCATCAAGATACCGGTTGACCTCCTTTATCATCTCAAATATATGACCTATGGCAAGGGCCGTGTTGAAGTCATCGTCCATTGCCTCTTCAAAGCGGCCTCTGAAACCTGACAGAAGCTCCTCCATGCGGTTCTGCTCTGGTATGTCCTTTTCCTTCTTTGACATCCTCTGAAGATAGGACTCTACCCTCATCACCGTTGAGTAAAACCTGTCCACCCCTGCCTCTGTCTCCTTAAGCTGCTCTTCTGAGAACTCTATAGGGCTTCTGTAATGGGTGGAAAGCAGAAAGAGCCTCACCACCTCAGGGTCGAACCTCTCCAGTATGTCTCTTATTGTAAAAAAGTTGCCAAGGGATTTTGACATCTTCTCTTTGGCAATTGTTATAAACCCATTGTGAACCCAGTAACGGGCAAAGGGCTTCCCTGTGTATGCCTCTGACTGGGCAATCTCGTTTTCATGATGGGGGAAAATCAGGTCAGCACCACCGCCGTGGATGTCAAAGGTCTCACCAAGGTGCTTCATACTCATCACAGAGCACTCGATGTGCCATCCTGGTCTTCCAGGCCCCCAGGGACTTTCCCATGATGGCTCGCCCTCCTTTGATGCCTTCCAGAGGGCAAAGTCGAGGGGGTTCCTCTTTCTCCTGTCTACTTCTACCCGTGCACCTGCCCTCAGCTCGTCCATGGAACGATGTGAGAGTTTTCCATAGTCTTTAAACTTATCCACCGAGTAAAAGACATCTCCGTCAACCACATAGGCGTAGCCCTTCTCTATAAGCACCTTTATCATCTCAATCATCTCGTTAATGTACTCCGTTGCCCTTGGCTCTATGTCAGCCCGCTCTATGCCAAGGGCATCCATATCGCGATAGTATTCCTCGGTGTACTTCCTTGCAACCTCGTGCCAGGGGATGCCCTCTTCGTTTGCCCTCTTTATTATCTTGTCGTCAATATCAGTGAAGTTCCTGATATAGGTAACATCAAACCCCTTATAACGGAAGTACCGCCTTATCACATCAAAGACAACAGCACTTCTTGCATGTCCGATGTGGCAGAGGTCATAGACCGTAACACCACAGGCGTATATCTTTACCCTTCCCTCCTCAACAGGTACAAAATCCTCTTTCTTCCGGCTCATGGTGTTATAGATCTTCATCTTTCCTCCCTTACCTTCGAGCATCTCTATCTTTCTCTCAAGCTTTGCAATGTGCCCCTCCAGTGCCCTGAACTTCTCCTCAATCGGGTCTGGCATGTGTATGTGGTCAAGCGCCTCTTCCACACCAAGGTCGGTAACCCTCAGGACCTTTCGCTTGATCACCCTTCCAGGCACACCAACCACGATGCTGTAATCAGGCACCGGCCTTAATACCACCGCATTGGCACCTATCTTAACATAATCCCCTATCCTTATGGCACCAAGCACCTTTGCCCCTGCTCCCACAACCACATTGTTTCCAAGGGTGGGATGACGCTTACCCGTTTCCTTGCCCGTGCCACCAAGGGTCACACCCTGATAGAGGAGACAGTTTTCTCCTATTTCAGTGGTCTCACCAATAACCACCCCCATTCCGTGGTCAATGAAAAAACCAGGACCAATCTTTGCTGCAGGGTGTATCTCAATACCCGTAAATATCCTTACTATGTGAGACAGAAGGCGAGGTATAAAAGGCACCCCCCTTTTGTACAGTGCATGGCTTATTCTGTGGAAGAATATGGCATGAAATCCAGGATATGTAAAAAGCACCTCCAGCTTGCTTCTGGCTGCCGGGTCACGCTCGAAAACCGCCTGAAAATCCCTCTTTATATACTCAAAAAATTTCATACAAAATTTCAGGTGTATTTTTATATTATATTACTTGTGGTTTAAAAGGGTATAGGGCAATAGATAAAATCCTAAGCACTAAATTCTAATTTCTAAACAGAGATTGGTTATTGGGTTAATCGAGTTGATTGCGTTAATAGCGTTGATTGCGTCCTTTGCGTTACTTGCGTTTATTGAGTTAATTGGGTTACTACTATTGCCATAAGCTCAGATTTACCGAAAACATTGCTTTTATAGTTTGGAAATTGGAAGTTAGAAATTAGAATTTGTTTAGAAATTAGTGCTTAGAATTTAGGATTTATTATTTTTGGGATTTGTTTAGAATTTAGAATTTCAAATTTGGATATTATATTTATGTCAACGGTTAAGCCTGAAAAACTCAAAGCCCTTAAAGAAAGGATGCAGTCTTTGGGGATAAAAGAGGAGGACATACAAGAGAGGTTTGTCCGCTCTGCAGGCCGTGGCGGGCAGAATGTTAACAAGCGTTCCACCTGCGTGTATCTTAAGCACCTCCCAACGGGGATTGAGATAAAGTGCCAGAGAAGCAGATACCAGAACTTAAACAGATACTATGCAAGAAAGGAACTCTGTGATAAAATAGAAGTCCTTAAACTTGGAAAAAAGAGCCAGCAGGCTAAGAGGTTTGAAAAGATACGAAAACAGAAACTCAAGAGGAAAAAACGAGCGAGGTTAAAGCATCATGGAGATACTTAAGGTCTACTTTCCTGTGGCTGGAATTGAGACCTACTGGTTTTTGCCACCCATAGTTGCCTTCTGTATATCTTTTTTCACCTCCATGGCAGGTGTTTCCGGGGCATTCCTTATCCTTCCCTTCCAGATGAGTGTGCTTGGATTTACTTCACCATCTGTTAGCTCAACGAACTTTCTTTACAATCTGGTAGGCATACCAGGTGGTGTTTACCGATACATAAAGGAAGGCAGGATGGCCTGGCCCTTGACTGCCTGCATCGTACTTGGCACCCTGCCAGGCGTGCTGGCAGGATATGTTATCAGGATCAAATATCTGCCTAACCCCCGAAACTTCAAGTTCTTTGTGGGTTGTGTGTTACTTTACATTGGATACAGGCTGTCTTTAAGTATCAGAAAAAAAAGACATACCTCAAAAGCATCTCCGGATGCATTCAGGATTAGCAATGTCCGATACTCGCTTACCAGAATAGGTTTTGATTTTTCAGGCAGTCAGGTCTCCTTCAGCCCACCGGTGGTATTTTTTCTTTCATTAATAGTAGGTGTAATAGGTGGAATCTACGGTATCGGTGGCGGTGCGTTAATTGCTCCCTTTTTGATTAGTGTGCTTAACATACCCGTTTATGTGGTCTCAGGTGCAGTGCTAATGGGGACATTTATGACTTCTATATCAGGGCTTGCCTTTTATAGCCTGCTTCCCTTAAAAGGTGGTGTCACCGCCCCACCTGACTGGTTACTTGGCATACTCTTTGGCATTGGCGGTCTTTGTGGAATGTATCTTGGTGCCAGAGCTCAGAAGCACATGCCAGAGAGGGCAATAAAACTCATCCTTTCTCTGGTAATACTGATAGTGGCTCTTAAGTACATACTGCAGTTTTTCAGGTAGGGAGTCTATAAGTTAAGATTTCCTCTTAATTCCTTCATCAAAAATCTTATTTGACATTTAGTCATGTTATTTCTTAAAATGATATTGATAATAATTTTCAATAAGCAAACTTTCTGTTATGCACAGTTCAGAAGACAGGGCCACTTCAAAGATAAAAACCATTGTGCTTGTTGGAAACCCAAATGTAGGAAAGAGCGTTATCTTTGGGCTTCTGACAGGCCGGTATGTTACTGTGTCAAATTATCCGGGCACCACGGTTGAGCTATCTCGGGGAAACATCACACTCCGTGGCGAGCGTTTTCTTCTCATAGACACACCTGGTGTAAACAGCCTTATCCCCATGAGTGAGGACGAAAGAGTCACAAGGGACATACTGCTTTCGGAGCATCCCCATACAGTCCTTCAGGTGGCTGACTCTAAAAACCTCAAAAGAACCCTCATGCTAACGGTTCAGCTGCTTGAGATGGGGCTTCCCCTCGTGCTTGACCTCAACATGGAAGACGAGGCACTGGACAGGGGAATCAGGATTGACAAAAAAAGGCTGTCCGAGATACTTGGCATAAAGGTAATTGGCACCGTTGCAACGAGAAAAAAGGGAATAAGGGAGCTAAAGGACGCCATGCTTTCACCTGATGAGACCGCCTTTTCCTTTGCCTATCATGAAAAGATAGAGCACTACATCGAAGGCATATCCTCATTGCTACCCTCCTCTGGCATATCTAAAAGGTCTATAGCGGTTATGATACTTACTGGAGATGTAAGCCTTAAGGCATGGCTTAAGTCAAATCTCTCTTCTAAGAAAATAGAAAAGATAGAGGAACTGAGAGACGAATGCCAGTCATTATTTTCCGTCCCCCTTGCACAGATAATAAACGAAACCAGGGTAAAGCTGGTCGAAAAGATAATCTCTGAAACTGTTGAAAAAATAACAGTCCAGAAGGGTAAGCTCTTCAGAACACTCGAGCAGATGAGCATGCATCCTTTGTGGGGGATACCGGTGCTCCTTGTGGTCCTGTTTCTGGTTTATGAGTTCGTTGGTGTCTTTGGGGCAGGCACCATGGTTGACTTCTTTGAAGGTGTTATATTCGGAAGGTATCTGAATCCCATGTTTACAAAACTCATTGACACCTTACTGCCGGTGCCCTTTTTCAGGGATATGCTCGTAGGGCAATACGGTATCATCACCGTAGCCCTTACATACTCCATTGCCATAATACTGCCTATCACGGCCACATTCTTTATAGCCTTTTCCATCCTTGAAGACAGTGGTTACCTTCCAAGGCTTGCCATTCTTTCAAACAGGGCCTTCAACATAATTGGGCTAAACGGTAAGGCCATCCTTCCAATGATACTCGGGCTTGGCTGTGGGACCATGGCAGTGATGACCACGAGGATTCTGGAGACCCGAAGAGACAGGATTATTGCCACCTTCCTTCTGGCCCTTGCCATCCCCTGTTCAGCCCAGATAGGCGTTATACTTGGCATGTTTGGAGCACTATCGATGAAGGCTGCCTCTATCTGGATACTGACCGTGGTGGGGGTTTTGCTGGTCTCAGGTTATCTGGCAGCAAAGGTGGTCCCAGGGGAAAAGACCGAGTTCTTCCTTGAGGTGCCACCACTTAGGATTCCGAGGCTTGAAAATGTCCTTCTTAAGACAGTGGGAAGGATTGAGTGGTATCTGAAAGAGGCGGTACCGCTATTCATACTTGGCACCCTCGTTCTGTTTTTTGCAGACAAAACCGGACTGTTAAGATACATCGAGCTTGCAGCCTCCCCTCTTGTTAAAGGGCTTCTTGGACTTCCCAAAGAGACGGCAGGATTCTTTATACTTGGTTTCCTGAGAAGAGACTACGGTGCTGCAGGACTTTTTGCCATGTTTCAGAAGGGACAGCTAAGCCAGCTTCAAACCCTGATAAGTCTCATCACTATCACCCTCTTCGTTCCCTGCCTGGCTAACCTATTTATGATAATCAAAGAGCGGGGGCCAAAGGTTGCATTTGCCGTTACTGCTATTGTATTCTTTCTTGCGTTCTCTGTGGGTGGTTTTGTTAATTTTATTATCCGTGCCTTAGGTATAATGCTGTAGATAGGCTGGTTGATTGCGTTAATAGCGTTTATTGCGTTGGTTGCGTTACTTGCGTTAATTGCGTTGGTTGCGTTAATAGAGTTCTTTGCGTTACTTGCGTTAATAGCGTTTATTGAGTTAAATGAGTTTGTTGCGTTGATTGCGTTTATCGAGTTAGTTGCGTTAGCGAGTTTGTAATTTGGAATTTGGAATTTAGAGTTTGGAATTTGTTTAGAATTTAGGATTTAGAAATTAGGATTTGGTTAGTAGTTATCGGGTTAATAGCGTTGATAGCGTTAGTTGAGTTGCTATGTTTTTTACTAAACACTAAAAACTATGCACTCAAAACTAAAAACTACTCCCTACACCCTGTATTTGATTATGAACAAAAGACTTTTTACAGTTCAGCCTGAGTGTTTTCCCTGTTTTTTAAGACAGGTCATTATCTCTCTTAACCAGACAGACTTTGACAGGGAAAGAAAGATAGACATCATAAAAAGCACCCTCGAAGAGGTTGAAAAGACCGACATCACAACAACCCCTGCACACAGCACCACCTTTCTGCACAGAAAACTGAGGACACTTATCGGCAGAGACCCATTCTCAGAAATCAAGAAGAGGTACAACCGCATCGGGCTTTCCCTCTATCAGGAACTGAAAGAACTGGTAACAGGCTCGGATGACCCACTTTTTACCGCAACACGGCTAAGTATCGCAGGCAATTCAATAGACTTTGGAATTTACACATCGGTTGACATCGAGTCAGAAATTCAGAGGTCACTAAAGGAGCCTCTTGCAAGGGATGATTACAGCCTGTTCAGAGAAAGCCTCCAAAAGGCAGGCCAGGTACTTTATCTTCTTGACAACGCAGGTGAGATAGTGTTTGACCGCATACTGATTGAAACCCTCATCTCCCTGAACATTGAGGTCACGGCGGTTGTAAAGGGCTCTCCGGTTATCAACGATGCAACCCTTGAGGATGCCACCTCTACAGGCATTGACCGGTATGCCAAGGTGATTACAAACGGCTCTGACTGTATCGGGACCATTTTACCCTGGTGTTCAGAGGAGTTTAAAAAGGTATATAATATTAGTCCGCTAATCATAAGCAAGGGGCAGGGAAACTTCGAGACCCTCTATCATGACGGCGAGAGGATATTCTTTCTATTTCAGGCAAAATGCGATGTGGTGGCTGATTTTATTGGCGTAAAAAGGGGTGGAATGCTCCTTATGAAAGGATAAAGGATGCAGTACATCAAACTTACAGCAGACACAGAAAAGGAAGCACTGAGCAGGGCAATAGATGTGCTCCTTAAAGGTGGAATTGTGGCCTTCCCCACAGAGACCTTTTACGGGCTTGGCGTGAAATACGACAACGAAGATGCCCTAAGAAGGCTCTACGAAGTGAAGCACCGTCCAAAAGAAAAGGCAATGCCCCTTCTGGTCCCCTCAATAAAGACTGCCCTTACGCTTTGTAAAAATCCGAGCCTTCTTGAGAGGATGCTCATGGAGCGTTACTGGCCAGGCCCGCTTACCATCGTGCTAAAGGCTCAGGAGGACCTGAGCACCTACTTAACAGCAGGAACAGGCAGGGTGGCCATGCGTATCCCTGGAAAGTCATTTGCACTAAGGCTCGTCAAACAGGCAGGCTTTCCGATTACTGCAACCAGTGCAAACATCTCTGGCAAGCCCCCTGCTGACAACCCGCAAAAAGTCATAGATTACTTCGACGACAGGATTGACCTCGTCATAGACGGTGGTAAGACCTACGGCATAGAGCCTTCAACTATAGTTGAGGTGGTAGAGGGCAGGGTTAAAATACTAAGAAAGGGCATCGTTAAGCCTTCCATCCACCATTCTTAACACCACCGAACACTCTGATGCAAGCGATTCGTTGTGGGTTACCACCAGAAAGGTTATGCCCCTTTCTTCATTAAGTCTCCTTAACAGGTCAAAGAGCTCCCTGCCTGTCTTTGTGTCCAGATTCCCTGTTGGCTCATCAGCAAGCACCAGGTCTGGCTCCATTATCAGGGCACGAGCCACGGCAACCCTTTGCTGCTCTCCACCTGAAAGCTCCCCTGGACGGTGACTGAGCCTCCTTGAAAGACCAAGCTCTGAAAGGAGTTCCACTGCCCTTTGCTCTGCCTCCTTTGTGGTCATCCCTCCGATCAAAGCAGGCATCATGGTGTTTTCAAGGGCACTGAACTCTGGAAGCAGGTGATGAAACTGAAACACAAAACCTATCTTTTTATTTCTAAAAAGAGCCAGTTCCTGGTCATTATAGCCAAACACATCTACACCGTTAAAATAGACCACTCCTGAGGTGGGTCTGTCCAGTGTGCCAAGGATGTGCAGCAGGGTGCTTTTTCCCACACCAGATGCACCAACCACTGCCACCATCTGACCGCTTTTTATCTCGATGTCAATGCCCTTAAGGACCTCAAGCTGGCCTGCCTCTGTGACATAGCTCTTTCTCAAACCCCTTACACTGACCAGCACATCACCTGCCACGAAGCTTCTCCTTCAGTCGCTCTATCTCTTTTTTCTGCTTTTCAATAACCTCCCTGGTCTGCTTTAGCTTATCCGCCTCTTTTGCGATGTCTTCTGACTTCCTTCTGATGGTCCTTCCAAGGTGTTCTGACTTTTCACCAAGCTTTCTGAAGGGCTCACCACCCCTGAGAAGGGCAATCACCAGCCCTGCAATAACCAATATCAGGATTAAACAGATAAGCCTTTTAATAAACCTGCACATCACTCATACCTCAAGGGTTCCACTGGATTGAGTTTTGCTGCCTGATAGGCAGGATACACTGTTGCAAGCAGGCTGATGGCAATCGCTGAAACTGAAACGAGCATAAAGTCAGAGGGGTTGACCTTTACAGGAAGGTGGCTCAGGTAGTAGACATCAGCAGGAAGCTTTATAATCTGATAATGACCGATAATGTAGCAAAGCAGATAACCTCCAATTATGCCCAGAACCGTTCCAACCACTCCTATCACCAGCCCCTGAAAAACAAATATGGTCATAATGCCCCTGTTTGTTGCACCCATTGCCTTAAGAATTGCAATCTCCCTCTGTTTCTCGATTACATTCATTATCAGGGTGCTTACGATGTTAAAAGATGCAACCAGCACTATTAGTGTAAGGATAACAAACATGGTAAACTTCTCAAGCTTCAGTGCTGAAAAGAGGTTACGGTTCATCTGCATCCAGTCCCTTGCAAAAAAGGACCTGCCGAGCACCCTGGGGATCAATTGCCTGACCTCAGATGCCCTGTAGATGTCTCTTACCCTCAGCTCAATTCCAGTTACGGTGTCACCTGTTTTAAAGAACTCCTGAGCTGACTTAAGGGAGCACAGTATGAGGTTTGCATCGTACTCGTACATGCCTATCTCAAATATCCCCACCACCCTGAACCTCCTTACCCTCGGAAGCATCCCCATTGGGCCAACCTCTCCAACAGGTGAGACTATGTTTACCACATCACCCATGTAGGCATTCAACATGGAGGCAAGCTCATTCCCTATGATCACACCTGGTAACTTCTGCTCTGAATAAAGGGCCTCAAGCCTTCCAACCTTTATGTGCTTTCTGATGGTGGTGGTTGATGTTTCATAGGACGGGTCAATCCCCCGAAGGAACACACCGTGGGCATTTCTGCCCTTTGAGATCATCACCTGTCCAAGCACAAAAGGTGAGGCTCCGACAACCTGCTTGATGCCCTTTAGCTTCCTGATTACCCCCTCATAGTCACTGATGCCGCCTTTGAAGTTAAGCACCACCACATGGGCATTGACACCGAGTATCTTGTTTCTGAGGTCCTCGTGGAATCCACTCATCACTGAAAGCACCACCACCAATGCCATAACGCCAAGCATCACTCCACCTGTGGTTATCAGCGTGTTGAAGGATATCCCCCTCTTCTTTCGTTTTGACCTCAGATAACGGATTGCGATAAGAAGCTGATAGGGCAGGTTCATGATGGATGCTTTTCTGGCTTCATCTGAGGAAACAGTATGACATCCCTGATAGAGGTTGAACCAGTAAGTATCATTACCAGTCTGTCGATGCCAATACCCTCGCCAGCAGCAGGTGGCATACCATACTCAAGGGCCCTTATAAAGTCCTCATCCATCCAGTGTGCCTCTTCGTCACCCTGTTTCTTTGCTTCAACCTGCTTGAGGAAACGCTCGCGCTGGTCTTCAGGGTCATTAAGCTCTGTAAAGGCGTTTGCAATCTCCCTCTGTGCTATGAAGAGCTCAAACCTTTCCACCAGTTCGGGGTTATCCTTTTTCCGTTTTGCAAGTGGAGAAAGCTCCACTGGATAGTCGGTTATAAAGACAGGCTGTATCAGGTTGGGCTCCACCTTTTCCTTGAATATCTCATCAAGCAGCTTTGCAAGGGTAGGAGCATCCTTTACCTCTACGCCGTTTTCCTTTGCCCAGGCCCTTGCCTTATCGTAATCCCTGAAAATCTCTTCAGGCACACCGTGTTTCTTCAGTGCCTCATACATGGGAATCCTTGGCCAGGGAGGTGTAAAGTCTATTTCAAACTCACCAAACTTAACCTTCATGGAGCCAATCACCTTCGTAAGCAACTCGGTAAAGAGTCTTTCCGTGAAGTCCATAAGGAAGTTGTAATCCCTGTAAGCCATGTAAAACTCAAGCATTGTAAACTCAGGATTGTGTTTTGTTGAGATTCCCTCGTTACGGAAGTTCTTGTTAAGCTCAAAGACCTTCTCGTAACCACCAACAAGGAGTCTCTTCAGATATAGCTCCGGGGCTATCCTCAGGTAGAGGTCTATACCCAGTGCATTGTGATGTGTCTTAAATGGACGGGCAGCAGCACCACCTGGTATCTGGTGCATCATGGGGGTTTCAACCTCAATGAACCCTTCCTTCTCAAGGAAATCCCTTATGAACTTTATAATCTCACTCCGCTTTTTAAAGGTCTCCCTTACCTCAGGGTTAACGATCAGGTCAACATACCTCTGGCGATAACGAAGCTCTATGTCTTTAAGCCCATGCCACTTCTCTGGCAGAGGTCTCAGGGACTTTGTAAGGAATTGAAAGTCCTCAACCAGCACTGTAAGCTCGTTTGTCCTCGTCCTGAAGAGCTTTCCTTTAACGCCGATTATATCTCCGATGTCAAACTTCTTTACTATCCTGAACCTCTCACCAAGAATGTCTTTGCGGAAATAAAGCTGTATTCTTCCGGTACTGTCCTGTATGTGTGAAAAGGCTGCCTTACCAAAGCTACGCCAGGCCACTATTCGGCCTGCCACGGTGACCTCAACAGGCTGAGCCTCTAACTGCTCGCCTGATACCTCTCCGTACTGTCTGAAGACCTCGGATGTGCTGTGGGTGGTCTCAAAGACACCACCGTAAGGGTCAATTCCGAGCTCTTTAAGCTCCTGAAGCTTTCTCTTTCTCTGCTGTATCAATTCGTTTTCTGGTTCCAACTCAACCTCCCTATTCCCTTATCTGCCCTGTTCCAAAGACTATGAACTTCTGGCAGGTGAGTTCCTCAAGCCCCATTGAACCGCGGGCATGAATCTTATCGGTAGAAATGCCTATCTCGGCACCAAGTCCAAACTGTCCACCGTCGTGAAGCCTTGTTGAGGCATTCACCATTACAGCAGCAGAGTCAACCTCTCTGAGAAACCTCATAGCCCTGTGGTAGTTCTCTGTTACGATGGTCTCGGTGTGGCCTGAACTGTACCTGTCGATATGTGTTATAGCTTCGTCCATGTCCTTTACCACCCTCACATTAAGCACGAGGTCGAGGTACTCGTTGTAGTAGTCCTCTTCTTTTGCCTCCTCAGCCTCCCTAAAGTACTCCC
Organism: Nitrospirota bacterium; assembly: GCA_015484595.1. GTDB lineage: Bacteria > Nitrospirota > Thermodesulfovibrionia > Thermodesulfovibrionales > JdFR-85 > JAADIE01. The sequence continues at coordinate 41,715 of WFMM01000054.1, forward strand.
TTGTCTTTGAACAGCCCTTTATCTTTACGCCAAGCTCTGAAAGCCTCTTTAAAACCTCTGGTAAAAACTCTCTGGCAATCTCCTCATCAACAAGCATGGTCTCCATAGCATTACATGTTCCAGGCCTCTGAACCTTTGCATTGATGCATATCTCTTTGGCCATCTCCGGGTCAGCATCCCGGTCAACGAATACATGGCAGACCCCCTTGTAGTGTTTAAGCACGGGAACCCTTGAGTTTTCGGTAACAGCCCTTATAAGCCCCTCACCGCCTCTTGGGATAACAAGGTCAACGATGCCCTCAAGCTTTATCATCTCATAGATTGCCTCTCTATCAGGTGTGTCAATGAATGTGATGGCTCCCTGATGTATACCCTCTTCCTGGGCTGCCTCTCTCAGGATTTTCACTATAGCCCTGTTTGAGTTTACTGCCTCTGAGCCACCCCGGAGTAAAACCGCATTTCCAGCCTTCAGACAGAGACTCGTTGCATCGGCAGTAACATTTGGTCTTGACTCATAGATAATGCCTATAACCCCAATGGGCACCCTCATCTTCCCAACGGTCATGCCGTTTGGTCTCTGCCACATCCTTGTAACCTCACCCACAGGGTCAGGAAGGGCTGCTATCTCTTTGAGACCTGTTGCCATCTCATCTATTCTTTTGTCAGTGAGGGTAAGCCTGTCTATAAGTGCTGAACTAAGCCCCTTTTGACGGGCATACTCTATGTCTTTTGAGTTTTCTTTCTTTAGCTCCTCCCTGGCATCCAGAATCCTCTGGGCCATGTTCAGAAGAACCCTGTTTTTCTGCTCGGTGCTTGCCCGAAGAAGCGCCCTTGCACCCTCTTTTGCCTCAAGGGCCTTCTCTAAGACGAACTCCTTTATGTCCATGACACTCCTCCCTATAAGCAGTTTATAAACAGCAGCTATTAATATAACAGAAGAGTTTTACATTATAGCAAATTCCCTGTCAGCTCTGCACAGAGAATCCATTGCAAAATGGTGGCAATTTATGTTATCTTTTCAGGCATTGCAGAACACACGCCCTGTGTAAAACTCCTGCGTGGTTCTTGCATCCCTGAAGGATGTAAGTGCAGGGTTAAGGGCGGAGGATTAAACCAGATTAAGGAGGAACAAGATTATGGCTGTAGTAACGATGAAGGAACTGCTTGAGGCTGGTGTCCACTTCGGACATCAGGTGAAACGCTGGAATCCGAAGATGAAAAAGTACATCTTCGGTGAGCGTAACGGTATCTACATTATCGACCTGCAGAAGACCTTAAGAGGTATTGAAGATGCCTACAACTTCATGAAAGAGGTTGCAGCTACAGGCCAGCATGTGCTTTTTGTTGGCACAAAGAAACAGGCCCAGGACTCCATAAGGGAGGAGGCCCAGAGGGCAGGGGTTTTCTATGTAAACAACCGTTGGCTTGGTGGAATGCTTACAAACTTTTCTACCATCAAAAAGAGCATTGAAAAACTAAAAAGGATAGAGAAGATGAGAGAGGACGGCACCTATGAGGCCCTGACCAAAAAGGAGGTTGCCAAATACGAAAAGACCCGTATGAAGCTTGAAAAGAACCTTGGTGGCATCAAGGAGATGAACGACCTGCCAGCAGCTGTCTTCATCGTTGACCCTAAAAAGGAACACATCGCAGTGCTTGAGGCAAGAAAACTCAACATCCCGGTGGTAGCCATAGTTGACACCAACTGCGACCCTGACCTGATTGACTTCGTAATCCCGGGTAACGACGATGCCATAAGGGCAATAAGACTGATTACATCAAAGATGGCAGATGCCATAGTGGAAGGCAAGGATATACTCAACAAGTCTCTTGAAGAGGCAGCCGAAGAGGCAGCAATACAGGAAAAGATAGAAATGGAAGAGCAGACTGAAGAGCCAGCTACTGAAGCAATAGAGGAAAAGACCGAAACAGAGGAGGTTACATAATGACTATAACAGCAGAGATGGTAAAGAACCTTAGAGAAAAGACCGGTGCAGGTATGATGGACTGCAAAAAGGCCCTCACCGAGGCAGAGGGTGATTTTGATAAGGCAGTTGAACTTCTCAGGAAAAAAGGCCTTGCTGCGGCTGAGAAAAAGGCAGGCCGTCAGGCATCAGAGGGCGTGATTGGCTCATACATACACATGGACAAGATAGGAGTGCTCCTTGAGGTAAACTGTGAGACCGACTTTGTTGCAAGAACCGATGACTTTAAAGAGTTCGTAAAGGATGTGGCCATGCATATCGCAGCAGCCTCACCAAGATACCTAAGCAGAGAAGACATCCCAGAAGATGTGATTAACAAAGAAAAGGAGATATACAAAGAGCAGATTAAGAACAAACCCGAGCATGTAGTTGAAAAGATTGTTCAGGGAAAGCTTGAGAAGTTTTACTCCGAGGTGTGTCTCCTTGACCAGGTATTCGTTAAGGACCCTGAGGGGAAGAAAAAGGTCAAGGACCTGCTTACCGAAATGATTGCAAAGCTTGGTGAAAACATCGTTATCAGGAGATTTGTAAGGTACCAGCTTGGCGAAGAGTCGTAAAAACATAAAGCCCAGATACAAACGGGTTTTGCTTAAACTAAGTGGTGAGGCCCTGATGGGGGAGCAGCCCTATGGGATTGACACCGATACCGTCAACTACATGGCTGACGAGATAAAATCCATCTATACTGCTGGAGTTGAGGTGGCGGTTGTAATCGGTGGTGGCAATATATTCAGGGGGCTTCAGGGAACCGCAAGCGGCATGGAAAGGGCAACAGCCGATTATATGGGAATGCTGGCAACCGTTATAAACGCCCTGGCACTGCAGAATGCACTTGAACGGAAAGGGATTCCCACGAGGGTGCAATCAGCAATAGAGATGAGAGAGCTTGCAGAGCCTTACATAAGACGAAGGGCAATCAGACATCTTGAAAAGAAAAGGGTGGTTATCTTTGCTGCAGGCACGGGCAACCCCTACTTCACCACTGATACAGCAGCATCTTTAAGGGCAATGGAAATCGGTGCTGATGTTATCATAAAGGCCACCAGGGTCGACGGGGTTTACTCAGCAGACCCTGAAAAGGACCCCACTGCAAAGAGATTCAGAAAGATCACCTACATAGATGTCCTTAAAAAGCGTCTCCATGTAATGGATTCCACTGCAATCAGTCTCTGTATGGACAATGCCCTCCCAATTGTGGTATTTAATGTAAAAAAGAAGGGCAACCTGAAAAAGGTCATCGAAGGCAGGAGCATAGGAACTCTTGTCACCTTATAATACATTACTGAAGCAGGGAGGAGGGCCATGGATAAAGCTCTGAAGAAAAGGCTTCAGGAAAAGATGGACAAGGCATTGGAGGTGTATAAACACGACCTTGCCACCATAAGAACTGGCAGGGCATCGCTGTCTTTAATTGAAGGGATTACCGTTGATTACTACGGCACACAGACACCGCTTAATCAGGTTGCCACCCTTTCAGTGCCAGACCCAAAGACGATTACCATACAACCCTGGGAACAAAGGATAATCCCGGACATTGAAAAGGCCATTCTTCAGTCAGACCTCGGGATTACACCAACCAACGACGGAAAGGTAATCAGATTAAACATCCCACCCCTTACAGAGGAAAGAAGAAAACAGCTTGTAAAGGTGGTCAGAAAGAGGGCTGAAGAGGCAAGGGTTGCCATCAGAAACATCAGAAGGGAATTTAACGAAGAGCTTAAAAAGATGGAGAAAAACAAAGAGATCAGTGAAGATCAGCTTAAAAAGGACCTTGACGAAGTGCAGAAGGTAACCGATGAGCACATAAAAAAGGTTGACAAAATCCTTGAAAGCAAGGAAAATGAAATCATGGAAGTTTAAGGAGGTTTTAAGATGAACGCAAACTTCATGGTAAAGGTGGAGGACGCTAAACTGCCTGACATTCAGAAGGCTCTTAAGGCCGCTGGCATCAAGGTAAGAAGCATAATAGAGGTTTACAAGGAAGATACCTCAAAACAGGAAAAGGCAGGAGGAGATGGCGAAGAAAAAGGATAAATCAGAGTCAGTGCAGCAAAGAAAGGAACGCCTGAAGAAGCTTCTTCTTCAGAAGAGACAGGAAGTACTTGACGAGGCAAAGACCGAGATAGGCAAGTTCATCAGGGGCGAAAACAAACAGGAGATCGAAACCGCCCTTGATGATGGAGACTGGTCTGTAGTTGACCTCAACGAAGACCTAAATCTGAAAAAGCTCTCCACCCATAAGGAGATGCTGAACAAGATAGACGAGGCATTGAGGAAGCTTCAGGAGGGGACTTACGGTATCTGTGAGGAATGTGGAGCAGAGATACCTGAGGAGAGATTAAAGATTATACCCTTTGCCATATACTGCGTGGACTGCATGGAAAACATTGAAAAGATTCAGGAGATGGAAAAGGAAGACCTCTTTTAACTGCCACTGCAAATTTTTCCGAAACCCTCAAGCACCTTAAGGCCAAGGGCCTGGCTTTTCTCTGGATGAAACTGCATGGCAACTATGTTGTCACGCCATATCATGGATGTAAACTCTATACCGTACTCTGTGGTTGCAGCCACCACAGAGGTATCTTCGGGTTCAACATAATAGGAGTGCACGAAGTAAAAGTAGCTTCCATCAGGCACACTATCAAAAACAGGTGGTCTTTTCTTCAGATGTACCCTGTTCCAGCCCATGTGGGGGATCTTAAGCCCCATGTCCGGAAACCTCCTGACCCTGCCCTTGATCACATCAAGCCCCTCATACCTTCCAAACTCCTCTGACTCTGTAAATAGAATCTGAAGCCCAAGACATATCCCCAGGTAGGGCTTACCCTTCTCAATGGATTTCAGTATCACATCAACGAGGCCAAGCTCTTTCAGGCGGCTAATACAGTCTCTGAAGGCTCCAACGCCAGGGACAACTATACCACTTGCATTTTCTATCACCGACGGCTCTGAAGTGACCTTTGCATCACAGGAAACCTTTAAAAAACCCTTTTCAACGCTTTTGAGGTTTCCCATGCCATAGTCAACGATGGCTATCAATCCTCGTCGTCCTCCTCGATTATCTGACCCTTCAGTCCATCGTAGGAAAGAACGCAGATTGCGCCGGTCTCACCGTTGTCAGGGAAGCAGATGTGTCTGTAGGAGGCGGTCTTTCCGTAATTTTCCCTCATGTTTTCCCAGCCATTCACAAAGAACTCACATTCGTCGTTAAAACATATCCAGAGGTAGGCTACACCCCAGCCAAGACCGTCTCCAATGTTATAGGGTGGAGGCTCAATCTTTGTCATCTTCGTTCCACAGTAAGGGCAGGTCGGTGGTTTGGTGACTTTATAATTCTTTGTAATAATCATAGCATCCTCCTTTTTCAGTAAATTAAGACCGTGAAAGCTCTCTCTGTAAAGGTAACACTCTGTCCTTTATTATGCCATAATTCACCAAATTGAAGATACCCTGTTACATTAGAGCCTTTTCTTTCTGAGTCTCAGTGAGTTACTCACCACTGATACCGAACTGAATGCCATGGCAGCAGATGCAAACATGGGATTAAGCAAGGGGCCTCCAAAGGGATAAAGTATGCCTGCAGCAATGGGGATGCCGATGGTGTTGTAGAAAAATGCCCAGAAAAGATTCTGTTTAATGGTTCTTATAGTGAGTTTACTCAGCCTTATGGCCTCTGAAACACTGGTAAGCTCACCCTTTATCAGGGTTATATCCGATGCCTCCATGGCAATGTCTGTGCCTGTCCCTATTGCTATACCCACATCTGCCTCTGTCAGGGCAGGTGCATCGTTAATACCGTCACCAACCATTGCCACCACCTTACCCTCTTTTTTTAGTTCCCTGATTATATTCACCTTTCCCTCCGGAAGCACACCTGCGTAAAACCTCTCTATTCCAACCTCCTTTGCGATACTTGCTGCAACTGCCTCGTTATCCCCTGTAAGCATGACCACCTCTATGCCCATTGCCCTCAGGTCAGCAATTGCCTTAAGGGAGCTCTCCTTTAGCTTATCTGCAATGGTTATCACCCCTGAGGGTTTTCCATTAATTGCGACGACCACAGCGGTCTTACCCTGGGCGTTCTGTTTTTGAACCGTCTCCTTAACAGCCTCTATGTCTATACCTTCCTTTTTCAGAAGCTCAGGGTTTCCTATTAGTACATCCTTACCAGAAACCCTTGCCTTTACACCCCCACCAGGTATTGCTATAAACTCCTCGGAAGGGGTGAGCTGGATGTTAATCTCCCTGGCCTTTTCCACTATTGCCTGTGCAAGGGGATGTTCTGAAGAGGACTCTGCTGAGGCAGAAATAGCAAGCACCTCCTCTTTACTAAAACCCTCTGCAGGGAAGACATCCACCACCTCAGGGGAGCCCTTTGTAATAGTGCCTGTCTTGTCCATTACCACCACATCTATCTTATGAGCCATCTCAAGTGCCTCTGCATCCCTTATCAAGATGCCCCTTTCAGCTCCCTTTCCAGTGCCAACCATAAGGGCGGTTGGAGTGGCAAGCCCAAGTGCACAGGGACAGGCAATTATCAGCACTGCTATAAAGTTCATAAGTGCTCGTGTGAAGGCTGGCTCAGGCCCTAAAAAGTACCATATAAAGAATGTCACCGTTGCAGTGACGATAACCACAGGCACAAATACCGAGGCGACCCTGTCTGCAAGGCGTTGAATGGGAGCCTTGCTTCCCTGTGCCTCTTCAACGAGTCTTATAATCTGAGAAAGGGCCGTGTCCTTACCTATCTTTGTTGCCCGTAGCTTAAGGCTTCCTGCCTTGTTAACAGTGCCCCCGAAAACCGTATCGCCTGTGCTTTTTTCAACAGGCACACTCTCGCCAGTAAGCATTGACTCATCCACTGAAGAAAAACCATCTATTACCACCCCATCTACGGGTATCCGCTCTCCTGGCTTCACTACCACTATGTCACCAGGCACCACCTCATCAATGGGCACCTCTGTCTCCTTTCCGTCTCTTTCAACCTTTGCGGTTTTTGCCTGAAGACCTATGAGACGCCTCATTGCCTCAGAGGTTCTACCCTTTGTTCGAGCCTCAAGAAGCCTTCCAAACAGTATAAGCGTGATAATAACCGCTGCAGTATCAAAATACACATGAGCACTAAGCCCCTGAGCCCTGAAAAAATCAGGAAAGAAGGTGACCATCACACTGTAGATATAGGCTGAAAAGGTGCCTACCGTGATGAGGGTGTTCATGTTTGTAGAGCCGTGTTTCAATGCATTAAAGGCAGCCCTGTGAAAACGCATACCAGCCCAGAATTGAACAGGAGTAGTAAGTAAAAGAAGAACATACCAGTTTGAAAGAAGCGGAACCTTAAGTAAACTCCCTGCAAGAACCAGAGACGAAAGCACTGCACTTACAAGGAATCTCCTCTTAAGGTCATTAAGCTCCCTCTGCCGCTCTATCCTTTCCCGGTCTATAAACTCCTCAGAAATAACCTCAAGCTCGTATCCCTCTGCCTTTACCACCCTTTTAAAATCTTCAAAACTTACAACAGTGGGAATGTACTGGATTGAGGCCTTCTCAGTTGCGAGGTTTACATTCACAGAAATCACACCCTTAAGTGCAGAAATAGCCCTTTCGACTGCTGAAACGCAGGCTGCACAGGTCATCCCTTTTACAGAGTATTCACTCTTTATGGTAACTACATCGTAGCCCTCGTCCTTTACCACACTTATGAGTTTGTTAATGTCTACGGTATCCTCAGCCTCAATCTTTGCCTTTTCAGAGGCAAAGTTCACATTCACGGAACTGACCCCCTCAACCCTTGAAAGGGCATTCTCAACTGCCTTTACACAGGCTGCACAGGTCATCCCTTTGATTGGCAATGTTATGGTCATGGCCCTGTCTCTCCTTACACTCTAATTATCTCATGGTATTGTGAAGTTTTTGTGAAATTTGAATAGGGAAAATCCTAAATTCCAATTTTCCAAACTACAATACCAATATTGTCTGAGACTCAAAACTTATGAAAAAAGCAACGCAAAAACGCAAAGAACGCGATTAACGCAAACAACGCAATAAACTGTGTCCCTGATATATATCATAGTATTTGCTTTTTTACGAATTTATTATATAATTAACTTTATAGAACTTAAAAGTTAATGAATGTGTACTTATTATTGCCCCGCTCCAGGGGGAGATAAAAAAGAAAGGAGGTTTTGATATGGCAAAGCCTGTAATCGATTGGGACCTTTGTGAGGGATGTGAATCCTGTGTAGCAATCTGTCCTGAGGTTTTTGAGATGGGTGATGATGGCAAGGCCTTTGTAAAAAACCCTGATGCCTGCGGAACCTGTGACTGCCAGGAAGCTATAGATACCTGTCCTGTAGAAGCTATCTCCTGGGAAGAGTAGTGTTAACCTTCATGGGATGTCCTGCCCGGGCAGGACATCCCATGTTTATTTAAGAAGCCTTTCTATCTCCTTTAAATTTTCTTTAAACCCTACGAAGACCTTCCCGTCTATTACAATGGTGGGAGTGGCGAGTCTTCCGTATTTCGTTGCAAGTTCGTCGCGGGCCTGTGCATCTTTAGAGACATCTCTTTCAACAAAGGATATGTCCCTTTCTTTCATGTAGGCCTTACAGGCCTGACAGTCAGGTCATGTTGGAGATGAGTAAATCACAACCTCTGGCATGATTACTTCCCCGCTGCTCTCGTGGCTTTTTTTGTCTTTGCTTTGACAGTCTTTTTGGCTGATTTAGCCTTTGAAGTGGTTTTCTTTCTGGCTACGGTTTTTGCCTTCTTTGCTGTCTCCTTTATTTTGCCCTCCAACTTTTTAACCTGTTCATCCATTTTACCAATCTTTTCAAGCACCTTCTGAACCTTTTCATCCCTTAGTGGATTCTTTCTTTTGTCATGTTGCAGGTCATACACGAGCCCACCAAGCTCGGTAAGCTGTGCCTGTATCTTTTGTTTCAGCTCAAAGACCTTGACCTTCTTTTTAATGTCATCCGTTACATGCTCAGCCCTCGACTTGATAACCTCCTTGCTTTCCTTCAATGCCTCAAGCCCTTCGTCGATACCCTTTTTGATGTCCCTCTTAAGTTTGTCCCAGAATCCCATAAGCCTTCCTCCTTTTAAAATAAAAAATCAAATTCTTAAAGAAGATTATAACACAGATTTTAAGAATTTAAAAAACTTTTAAAATTATAAAAAAAATTATTCCCTGAATTCTTGACAAAAATTTTACAGCTGTGATAAAGTTCAACACTTTTTAAAAAATCTTCCATAAACTGGAGTAGGGTGATGATAGAACTCAACAAATGGTTCTTTGTCCTGCTATTTAATTTTCTGTTTTTGATCGTTGTCTTAAATATCCTTGTCTTTAAACCTTTACTTGAGGTCTTTGATAAGAGAAAGGAAAATACCGAAGGTGCCCTTGAAGAGGCAAAGAGGATTAATGAAGAAAAAGACAGGGTCTTAGCTGAATACCAGAAAGCTCTTGCAGAGGCAAGAGAGCAGGCACGACAGACCTATAATGCACTAAGAGAAGAAGGGCTTGCAAAACAGAAAGAGCTTATCACAAAGGCTCACGAAGAGGCAGTCAAGGAAATAGAGCAGGCACAGAAGCAGATAAGGGCTGAAACCGAAAAGGCAAGAAAGGAACTTGGAGAGGTAGTAAGAAAATTCTCAGAAGAAATAGTAAAAAAGCTTGTAGAGGTTTAATGGATATGAAAAATAGAATAAGGTTAAAGGTAATTTTTGAGACCCTTGCATTTGGATTAACTCTGGCTGTATTAATAGCCCCTGTGGTATTTGCAGCTGAGGAGGCTTCAGCAGGTGAGCATCACGGAACTGACTGGAAGGAGTGGCTCTGGAAGATAATAAACTTCGTTATACTGGTTGTAATTCTGGTTAAATTCCTTGGCAAACCCATGAGGGAGTACTTCAAAAAGAGAACAGAGATAATCCAGAAGTCACTTGATGAGGCAAGAGAGGCCAAGGAACTCGCCCAGAGGGCACTCACAGAGGTTCAGGAAAAGATAAAACTGAAGGACGAAGAGATAGAAAAGATAATTGAAGCTGCAAGGGCATCGGGCGTTGCAGACAGAGATGAATTGATTAAAAAGGGCGAAGAGATGTCACAAAAGATAAAGGAACAGGCAAAAAGCAACATAGACATGGAACTTAAAAACGCAAAGGCAAAACTCAGAGCAGAGGCTGCAGAGCTTGCTGTTAAACTTGCAGAGAAAAGGCTCAAAGAGCAGCTTACTGAAGAGGAACAGTTAAAAATACTTGAGGATTCAATAAAGAGATTAGAGGAGTAAGATGGCAAAGGGAGCTAAAAAGTCAGCAAAAAGATATGCAAGGATGCTTTTTAATCTTACTGGAGCAGAAAAGGCAGAGGAAACGATATCCATCTTAACTGACCTTGCAGACATTATGGATGAAAGTAAAGAGATTAAGAACTTTTTTTACTCACCACTGATAGATGAAAAAGAGAGAATAAGCGCTATAGAGGCCTTAGCAGAAAAATTATCGCTCTCTGATGATTTAAAGAAGTTCATAGTTTATCTATCAAGGATAAAGGGATTTGATGCACTAAGGGACATTATAAGACACTATACCAGCCTGTATTACGA
>WFMM01000055.1 GCA_015484595.1 Nitrospirota bacterium
CGGTAAAAGCGGTTGGTTTATTGAGTATCTCCTTGGGGATCTCCATCTTTCCTATGTCGTGAAAGAGGGCAACTATGCCCAACTCTGTAAGAGCCCTGCGATGAAGCCCTATCTTCTGCCCTATTGCAATGGAGAGTATGCTTACATTTACTGAATGGTGGTAGGTGTATTCATCGTAATCCTTGATGGCTGTCATGCCAAGAAGAAGCTGCTCCTCCTCAAGTATCATGTTTACCATTGACTCTATAACCCTCTTTGCCTTCTTGATGCTTACCTTTTCACCGGCACGCAACTTGGTGATGATTCCCTTTGTAAAGGAGACTGCATTAAAGTAGGTCTTCTTGACTATCCTTCTCCGGTCAAGCCCCTCTTCTTCACTAACATGCTTGAGGGGTTCCAGATCTATTGAATCCACATCTTCAAGCTTTGCCACCATTGCCTCATAGGGGGTATTGAGGTAGGCTGCCTCGACAAAGGCCTTAACAAACTGTTTAAGATGCTCCTTATCGAGCCCTGACAGGAATACCACTGCGCCGAGTCCCCTTCTTCTGAACTCTCTTATCAGATAATCAAAGTTAAGCATAAGCTCCACAGGATATCGAACCCTGGTATCGTTAAGATAAAAGTACTCACCGAGCAACTCTATCTTGACTTCACCATCCTCAACTACAAACGGGGTTAAGGATTCAAGGAACCTTTCCATTACGCTCTGAACAGCAACATTATCAAGGCTGTGGAAATAGGCATTCCTGATAATTATGGCAAGCTGATTTATCAGCTCCTTTGCCTGCTCCCTGAACTGTGTCTCATCCCTTTCTGGCATCCTCTATCCTCTTTAGTGCCTTTTTAATGTTTTCCTGTATTACAGGGTTTTTGTGGTTTCTGTTTTTCTTAAGCACCTCAACCGCCCTCTCGGTGCCTAAAAGACCAAGGCAGTAAGCTGAAATAGCATTTAGCTCAGCATACTTTGCCTTCCTGAAAAAGCTCTTTTTTCTGAAAAAACTAATTATCAAATCCTCCACCTCAGGCTCTCTCCACTGACAAAGTGCCTCTAAGAACTCCTTCTTTTCATTAAAGCTCTTACTCAAAAACTCCTTGCTCTGTATCTCGTCAAGGAGTATCTTTTTTGCAAGAGGGCCCCCTATTTTTGCAATGCTTCTTATAGCAGCAAGCCTTATTGATTCATCCTCTTCCTTGAGGCTTTCCTGAAGGGCCCTTAAGACATCCTGAGCCCCAAGGGCTCCAAGGGCATTGATACACTCCTTCCTGACCCTTACATCAGGGTGCTTTATCAGTGGCTTCAGATAAAGGGTTGCCTCCTTTTTGCCTACCTGATGAAGGATGTATATGACATTTCTCACCACATACCACCTTGGGTCTCTAAGTCCCTTTGCAATATCTGACAGATAGTTTCTGCCAAGCACTGTCAGTATGTTGATAACAACCTTTCTTGAAGACATACTCTGAAGCTCTCCAAGTAGCCTTAGCAGATGGGGAATTGCCCTTGAGTCAAGGTATGAGGAAAACTCCTCTATCTCCTCTGGCTCATACAGGGCACCCCTTTCAAGGGTGTCACCAAAGGTAAGTATTATGTCCTCAGAATTGATGTATTTAATCACATCAGAAAAGTACTTCCTCCTGGTCTCTTCCCTGTACTGCCCTATCCTTTTCATTGCATAGATAAGGGGGCTAAGGCTTCCATGCTCGATTGCATATCTAATGGTATCCTTCATGAACTTCGCTATGTCGTTAACCTCATTCTGAGTCTCAGCATAACCGAGACACTCAAAAAGAAGAATCATAAACTTCTCACTCTTGTCTGGTGGGTCGTTTTCTATCTCTTCCACGATTGCCTGAAGGTCTTCATTTGTAAGGGGCACAATGTTTACCCTTTCGGTGCCTGCTACACCAAAGGCATCTTCGTAGGCCTTTATTATCTCGTCTTCACCTGCTGAGGCATCTCTTACCTCTTCAGTTGCAGCGTATTCGTATCCCTCGTCAATCTCATCAAAGACAAAGTTTTCATCAACCACATATCCTATGTACTGGAAATCCCTTTCCCACATCAGGGTTACCACATCATCGTCCAGGTATTCCCTCTCAAAGTCGGCTGAGATTATCTTCAAAAAATCAATTAGTTCATCCTCTGGAAGCCCCTTTTTAAAGCTCAGTTCCCTGACGCCGTCTTTAAAGAAAAACAGGGCAAGGCTTTCGTCCTTTTCTCTGTTTTCATAGACTGTTTCATCTTCGTAAACTATCTCAAAGTGCTTTATCCTCAGCTTTAACTCATCCATGTACTCAAGCAGACCCTTAAAACGCTGGTGCACCTCACGGATGGTATTCTGATAGACAGGGTTGTTTTCAGGATAAAGCCTGATGTTTTTTCTTGCCTTAACTATGGCCTGAAGAAGGTCTTTAACCTCTGTGGTATCCTGTGACATGGTCAGACAATGATAATTCTTCTTTGCTTCAGATAATTTCTGATGATCATCAAAGCAGAGTTCAGCCGCTGCAGTTTCATGTTCCGCTGCCTGATTGCCTGGATGTCATTGTAAGGAAACTTCTCCCCCCTTATCTCGTTTTGTGCCCTCTGGATTTCCTTATATAACTGTTTTATCACATCTGAGTCAAGGGGCTTCAGGAAAAGAGGATTAACAGTGACATATCCCTCCGAGATGTCCCAGACAATAGACCTTACACTCTTACCCCTTATCATCCTCTTTCTTCCCGTCCTGTTTTTTTGAAAAGACCTTAGAGATTATTATACCAGCCTCATAAAGGATTAGGATAGGCCCAGCCATGAGCGTCTGGTTAAAGGCATCAGGCGTTGGGGTGAGTATGGCTGCAAGTACAAAGGCTATCAGTATTGCGTACTTTCTGTTTTTAGATAGTGTCTTTGGCGTAACAATACCCATGCGTGTGAGAAACAAAATAACGATGGGCAGCTCAAAGATGGCGCCAAAGGCAAGAAGAAACTTAAGCGTAAAGTCAATATAACTGCCCACTGATATCATGGGCATCAATGAGCCTGTTTTATAGGTAAGCAGAAAACCCATTGCAAAGGGCAGTATAACCAAAAAACAGAAGACATCACCTATCAGGAACAGCCCTGTTCCTGCAACGATAAAGGGCCCCACATACTTCTTTTCATGGGGTAAAAGTCCTGGAGCCACGAACTGCCATATCTGATAGAGGATAATTGGTATGGAAAGCACCACACCAGCCACAATGGAAACCTTTATGTGCATCCAGAACGCCTCAGCAGGTGCAAGGAATACAAGTTTCTGAATTGGCTTTTCCTTGGGAATCAGCTCAAGATAGGGATACCTGAGTTTCAGGTGGAGGTCAACCCTGAGTGGCAATGTGAGAAACCTGAAGAGTCTTTCAGAAAATGCAAAGCAAACTCCAAAACCAATACCCACGGCTATGAGAGATTTAATCAGCCTCTGTCTGAGTTCCTGAAGATGAGCCGTGAGGGGAAGCTTTTCTTCACTCATCAGTTTTTTGCCTTTCCTCCTTCTCAGAGGACTCTTTACCAGATTGCTCTTCCTCTTTGCTTTCCTCCTTCAGGTACTCATTATAATCAAACTTTGGAAGGTCCCGAGTTATGTCCTTTATCTCTGATGCGATGGGCGACTTTATCTCTTCCATCTCAGAGTCAATCTGCTCTTTAACACCCTGAAGTGCCTTCTTTAACTCATTAACCCCTTTACCAAGGCTCCTTGCTAATTCGGGAAGCCTCTGTGGCCCGAACACAAGAAGTGCCACCACGAATATCACTATCAGTTCAGGCATTCCAATGTCAAACATGCTACTTCACCCTCAAACTAATGTAAATGTAACCTGATGCCCGTTTAAGGAGTAAAAGTATGGAATCTCCACTTCTTAGCTCCTTTACCACCTCGGCAAGCTCCTCAACGGTGGTTATCCTTTTTCTGTTTGCCTCTATAATTATATCACCTCTGTGAATGTTTTCTTCCTCAGCCACAGAGCCTTCAAGCACGCCAACCACTATAACAGCCCCTCCATCCTTTATTCCATACTGCTCTGCTATGGCTGGATGAAGGGTCTTGACCCGAAGGCCAAGCACTCTTGCAATTATGCTTTCAGGAGTTGCTGAGCCAGCAGCGAGCCTCTCGATAGTTACATGAAGGGTCTTTACCTCTCTGTCTCTGAAGACCTTCATCTCCACGGTTGTGCCAACTTCCGTAGCTGCCACTAACCTTGGCAGTTCGTACATCCCCTCAATGGGTTTTCCATTGTATTCGATAATAATGTCTCCCCTCTGCACTCCGGCCTTGTCAGCTGGTGAGCCCTTTGTGACATCTGCCACAAGGGCACCCCTTGGTCTGTCAAGACCAAAGCTCTTTGCAATCTCAGGGGTAACCTTCTGAACAGTAACGCCAAGCCATCCCCTTTCAACAAATCCCTTTTCCTTAAGTGACTTTACAACCTGCTTAACCACATTGATGGGGATGGCAAAACCTATCCCAATGTTGCCACCAGATGTGGAAAATATGGCAGTGCTTATTCCAACCACCTCAGCGTCAATGTTAAACAGGGGTCCACCTGAGTTTCCAGGATTTATTGCAGCATCGGTCTGGATAAAGTCATCGTAGGGACCTGTGCCAAGCACCCTTCCCTTAGCACTTACTATGCCTGCAGTTACGGTATGACTGAACCCAAAGGGATTTCCTATTGCTATTACCCAGTCGCCCACTTCGAGTTTATCAGAGTCACCAAGAGGTGCAACGGGCAGTTCCTTTTCAGGCTCTATCTTTAGGAGTGCCACATCGGTTTTTTCGTCCTTACCTACCACCTTTGCAGGGTATTCGGTCTCATCCCAGAGCCTGACCCTTATGTCCTCTGCTCCGTCAATCACATGGTAGTTGGTTACGATGTAACCATCACTGCTTATAATTACACCTGAACCAAGGGAGTGTCTTCTGAACTTCTTTGGCTCCTCCATGGGGGCACCTGGTAAAAATGGAAAGGGTGATCCCCTTTTGGTTATAACCTTGGTGGTGCTTATGTTAACGACTGTTTTTGCCCTGAGTTTAACTATCTCTGAAAAAGACTCAGGCACAGGGCGGGCAACTGACAGATTAACGGACAGAAGAGTCAATGCTACCATGAGCAAAAAACTTTTATAAAGTTTCACCTATTCCTCCTCGTAAATCTTTTTTATCTTTTTCTGCTTAACAGGGAAGTTCATGGTTATGGAGAAAAAGAATCTCCATTCAGGGTCACGGTTTTTGAAGTCATAACCTACGCCTAACAGAGAAAAGCTATTTGATGATAGCCTGACCCTGTAGCCAAACCTCCCCTCAAAAAGCTTTATGCTGTCTGAAGAGTGAGAATTCCTTATTATAAATTCACTGAGAATGTTAAAATCATGCCCTGCTGCAAGGTCAAATCCAACCCTAGTTTCAAACAGGTCTTCAAGAGAGGCTGATGTAGGTTTATAGTAAAAGAAATTTAAACTTCCCTGAAAGGGACCCACTCGCTTACTTAACAGTATTCCTCCCCCTGCATGTCCTCCGGAACTGAAGGCATCCTTTCCAGGTATGGAAAAGGAAAGCAGATAGGATATGTTAGGGCCATATTTAAGTCCACTTACGAGCTTTTTCTTAAAGCCAAAACTTATGTCATCAAGCCCTTCTGTGTCTTCAAAACCTGTTATGAATGGAACCGTCAGTATAACATCTGAGCCTTCGGTCATCCCGTATTCTGTGGAAAGTGAAAATCGGTAAAAACTGGTATCGATAGAGCGTTCAGCAGACAGTATGACTCCGTAACTATCTTTTCCTATGGTATCTGCACTTAAGGTGGAAAAAACACCAAGTGGTTGGGGTGGCAAAAGTCCAAGGTTGTCAAAGGCATAGGAGGGACGGAGGATTATAACTATTGAGAAGACCCCTATAATATATAGTATTTTTTTCATTCCTAAAAATAACAGAACAGAAAAGATAGTGTCAAACTCTTTTCATGAAAATAATCTATATTATACAATATCATTTATTTAAACCCAAATTACGAAACCCTGTGAGGTGTTACTTTGGAGCTACGCCCCAACCACCAGAGGAGGCATCACCTAAAAGGTGCAATAACAACAGGTGTAACTATTTGAGTTATAATAAAAACTTGAATTACTTTCGTAGTTCAGGTTAAAGTTCAGAAAACATTAACGAACACAGGAGGAACACAGGTGAAATACAATCCTGAAGAAGTTGAGCTAAAATGGCAGCGTTACTGGGAAGAGCAGAAACTCTTTCTCACAAAAGAGGATGAAAGGGAGAAGTTTTACTGTCTTGAGATGTTTCCCTACCCATCGGGCAGGATACACATGGGACATGTAAGAAACTACGCAATCGGAGATGTCATCGCCCGATACAAAAGGATGAGGGGTTATAATGTGCTTCACCCCATGGGCTGGGATGCCTTTGGACTTCCAGCAGAAAACGCTGCCATTAACCACGGAGTGCATCCAGCAAAGTGGACCTATGAAAACATTGATTACATGAAAAAACAACTTAAAAGGATGGGCCTGAGCTACGACTGGACCCGTGAGGTGACCACCTGTGAGCCAGAGTACTACCGATGGAATCAGTGGTTCTTTCTAAAGATGTACGAGATGGGCCTTGCCTATCGCAAAAGCTCCACTGTTAACTGGTGTCCTTCTTGCTCAACAGTGCTTGCAAACGAACAGGTGGTGGATGGTGGATGCTGGAGGTGTGATTCAGAGGTCATCCAGAAAGAGCTTGAACAGTGGTTTTTAAGGATTACCGCCTATGCTGAAGAACTGCTTCAGGGATGTGAAAAACTCATTGAAGGATGGCCCGAGCATGTAATCGCCATGCAGAAAAACTGGATAGGTAAAAGCCACGGTGCAGAGGTGGACTTTGCCATAGAGGGTAGCGACGAGACCATCAG
Source organism: Nitrospirota bacterium (assembly GCA_015484595.1). Classification (GTDB taxonomy): domain Bacteria; phylum Nitrospirota; class Thermodesulfovibrionia; order Thermodesulfovibrionales; family JdFR-85; genus JAADIE01. The sequence continues at coordinate 6,934 of WFMM01000055.1, forward strand.
GATCTTTACCACCCGACCCGACACGCTCTGGGGTGCTACCTTCATGTGCATTTCTCCACTTCATCCAATGGCTGAAAAACTCACAGCTGATCGGGAGGCCCTTGAAAGGATAAAGTCCACCTATGGAAAAGCAGAAGAAAAGCACGGTCTGTTCACAGGCCGTTACGCAATAAACCCAGTAAACAACGAAAGACTTCCCATATACATAGCAAACTTTGTCCTCATGGAATACGGAACCGGAGCAATCATGAGCGTTCCTGCCCACGACCAGAGGGACTTTGAGTTCGCGAGGCTCTTTGACTTGCCAGTCAGGGTGGTGATAGAGCCTGAGGGTGGCAGTCTTTCAGAGCCACTTTCAGAGGCCTACGAAGAAGAGGGAGTGCTCGTTAACTCAGCACAGTTTTCAGGTATGCCCTCCTCTGAGGCAAAGAAGGCAATAATAGATTTCCTGGAGCAAAAGGGCATCGGTAAGGCAAAGGTAAACTACCGCCTCCGTGACTGGGGGATCTCAAGGCAGCGATACTGGGGCACTCCGATCCCCATCATATACTGCGACGATTGCGGAGTTGTCCCTGTACCCGAGGATGACCTGCCCGTTATTCTGCCAAAGGATGTGGAACTGACAGGCACAGGGATGTCGCCACTTTTAACATCTGAGGAGTTTTTGTACACCAGCTGTCCCAGGTGTGGCAAAAGGGCACGCCGCGAAACCGATACAATGGACACCTTTGTTGACTCCTCCTGGTACTTCATCAGATACTGCTCACCAAAGGATGCAGATGCCCTTGACAGGAAACGGATAAAGTACTGGATGCCCGTTGACCAGTACATCGGAGGGGTAGAACATGCCGTATTGCATCTGCTTTATTCAAGGTTCTTCACACGGGTACTAAGAGATATAGGCATAGTTGACTTTGATGAGCCCTTTACAAACCTTCTTACACAGGGGATGGTCTGTAAGGAAACGCTTAGCTGTCCTGAACATGGATGGCTGCTTCCCGAGGAGGTAAAAGACGAAAGGTGTATCAAATGCGGCAGTCCTGTTACAAGAGGAAGGGTCGAGAAGATGTCCAAGTCTAAAAAGAATGTCATTGACCCCGATTATCTCATAAATCGTTACGGTGCTGATACATCAAGGCTATTTTCTCTATTTGCTGCACCTCCGGAGAAAGACCTTGAATGGTCTGACCGTGGCATAGAAGGTGCGTACAGGTTTATCAATCGTCTCTGGAGCCTTGTTCATGAACATTCTGAAGGACTTAAAAAGGTCAAAGACCAGAGGGTTGAGCCAGTTGGAAAAGGAGCAAGCCTTTTCAGAAAGACCCATCAGTGCATTAAGAAAGTAACCCAGGACATCGAGAGGAGATTTCAGTTTAACACAGCCATCGCTGCAATGATGGAGCTCTTTAATGAGATCTCTTCCTTTAAACCCTCTGCAGACGAAGACTATCGGATTATGCGTTTTGCCCTGAGAAACCTCCTTTTAATGTTAAGCCCCTTTGCACCCCATGTTGCAGAAGAGCTGTGGACTGTAATAGGAGAAGAGCCAAGCATCTTTAATCAGCCCTGGCCTGTCTGGGATGAAGAGGCTGCAAAGGAGCAGGAGGTTGAACTGGTGGTTCAGATAAACGGGAAGGTAAGGGCAAAGATAATGATACCTGCAGGGCTTTCCGATGACGAGATAAAACAAAAGGCCCTTAATGATGAGAGGGTTCAGAAGTACACCGCTGGAAGGGAGATTAAGAAGACGATAGTCATTAAGGGAAGACTGATAAACATCGTCTTATGAACGATGACCTTCGTTTTATGAGGCTTGCCCTGGAGGAGGCCCTGAAGGCCTTTGAAAAGGATGAGGTTCCAGTGGGGGCGGTTATCGTAAAGGATGGTGAGGTTGTTGCAAAGGCCCACAACCTGAGAGAGACACTAAAAGACCCGACAGCCCACGCAGAACTCCTTGCCATAAGAGAGGCTGCAAAGAGGCTTGAGAACTGGCGGCTTTCTGAAACCACCCTTTATGTTACCAAAGAGCCCTGCCCCATGTGCGCAGGAGCCATTGTTGGGGCAAGGATTAAAAGACTCGTCTATGGTTGTAAAGA
>WFMM01000056.1 GCA_015484595.1 Nitrospirota bacterium
TGAGTTATGTAAAAAACTCTGCCATTGTATCTACAGCCACGACCATGATAACCGTGACGATATCTGTGTTTGCAGGTTACAGCATTGCAAGACTCAACCTGCCAAAAAAGAGACTAATTCTTGGGAGCCTTCTTTTGGTTTCCATGTTTCCTCAGATTTCCATTGCCGGGCCTGTCTGGACAATGCTTCAGAGGTTTGGTCTGTTAAACACCTATCCAGGACTGATAATCCCCTATGTTACCCTGACCCTTCCTCTTGGAGTGTGGATACTGGTAAGCTACTTTAACGAACTCCCTTCAGAGATAGAAAGAGCCGCCATGGTGGATGGATGTGGTTATATGGGAGCACTTTTTCGCATAATCCTTCCCATGGCTGCACCTGGCATATTTACGGCCTTCATCCTTGTGTTCATCTATGCCTGGAATGAGTTCTTTTTTGCCCTTTTGATAATGACCCAGCGGGAGATGCAGCCTCTGTCGGTTGGAATTGCACTTTTTCAGGGTCAATACACGCTTCCCTGGGGAGAGCTTGCAGCAGCATCAACTGTGGCCACTGTCCCTCTGGTAGTTGTGGTGTTTATTTTTCAACGAAGGATAATAAGCGGTCTTTCAGCAGGAGCTGTTAAGGGATAGCACCTCGTTGTCTTTTAAAAACTGAGAATTTATGTTAAAATGCTATTGATATGGAAGAGATTGGTGTTGTAAAAAGCATCGATGGCGTTATAGCAAAGGTAGTTGTTGAGCGTAAGAGTATCTGTGATAAATGCACGGAAGGTAAATGCCTGTTAACAGAGGGGGGAGCAATAATTGAGGCCTTTAATCAGGCAGGGGCAAAGGAGGGACAGCGGGTAAAGGTTGTTTTCAGACCCTATTCATATCTGAGAGGCTCTGTGTTAATTTATGGTATACCTGCCCTGATGCTCATTATAGGTGCAGTAATTGGACGGGAAGTATTAAGCAGGTTTATAACCATGGACCCCGATCTGCTTTCAGCTATTGGTGGATTTTCACTCTTGATAATTACCTTTATAATAGTCCGTATGATAACCAGCCGTATGGAGAAAAAGGTAGAGTATAAGCCAGTGATAGAGGAGATAATTGAAGGACAGGGAAATAGTGTGTAGGGTGCAGGGATTCTACCCCCTACATGCTATCCCCTATGCCCTAATACCATATAAATAGGGTTTTAGGATTGTATTAAATACTCAGTGGCTATAATTTGAATTTAGGATTTAGAATTTCGGATTTAGAATTTTAATCAAAAGGGGGTATTATGGGAAAGTACGAGGTATCCAAAATCAGAAATCTTTCAGTAGTGGCACATGGTGGTGCTGGTAAGACATCTCTGGTTGAGGCGATGCTTTTCAACGGAGGGGCTATAGACAGGATGGGCTCTGTGGATGCTGGTAATACTGTGACAGATTACGACCCTGAGGAGATTGAAAGAAAGATTACCATATCATCTTCAGTTTGTTTCTGTGACTGGCAGGGACACAGACTTAACATTATAGACACCCCTGGTTTTATCAACTTTATCGAGGATACCCGTGGTTGTCTGAGGGTATCTGACGGTGCAGTGCTTATCGTGAGCGCCATCTCGGGTGTTAAGGCAGAAACCGAAAAGATATGGAAGTATGCCTGCGAGTACGAGTTACCAAGGGTGGTTTTCGTTAACAAGATGGACAGAGAAAATGCCTCTTTCGTAAGGGCTATTGGAGACCTTGAGAAGTCCTTTGAGATAGACGCAATACCCCTCAGTCTGCCAATAGGTGAGGGGCCTCAGATGAAGGGCGTCATTGACCTGATAAGGATGAAGGCCTATGAGTACAAAGATGGAAAAAAGACAGAGATAGACATGCCTTCTAATCCAGAGGTTGAGGAGTACCGGAAAAAGCTCGTTGAAAAGGTTGCAGAGGCGGATGATGCCCTGATTGAGAAATACCTTGAAGGTGAAGACCTCACAGAGGATGAGATATTAAAGGGGGTCAAAGAGGGCTCTCTTACCAGGAGATTTCTGCCCGTTTTATGTGGTGCAGCAACGGCTAACATGGGTGTTGACCTGCTTCTTGATTCCATTCTTTTGTGTCTTCCATCACCAGAGGAGATGGCAAGGATAAGGCCCATAAGTGGAAGAAATCCAAAGGATGGCCAGGATGTGTTGAGGCAGCCCTCTGAGAGTGAGCCCTTTTCAGCCTATGTGTTTAAGACCATTGCCGATCCCTTTGCTGGTAAACTCACCGTTATGAGGGTATATTCTGGCACGCTTAAGTCTGATTCAACGGTTTATAATGCATCTTCAGAGACAAAGGAAAGGATAGGCCAGGTATCCTATCTTCTTGGTAAAAAACAGGTCTCTGCTCAGAGCATCGGCCCTGGAGAGATTGGTGTGGTTGCCAAATTGAAAAACACAAACACCGGTGACACACTCTGTGATGAGACGGCTCCGATTGTGTTTGAGCCAGTTAAGTTTTCAGAACCAATTATATCCTATGCAATTTCACCAAAGAGCAAGGGTGACGAGGAAAAGGTAAGCGCAGGACTTCAGAGAATCCTTGAAGAAGACCCCACTCTTAAGTTCCACAGGGATGAAGAGTCGAAGGAGATGATAATCTCTGGTATGGGACAGGTTCATATAGAGGTGGCACTTCAGAAACTTAAGAGAAAGTTCGGTGTTGATGTTGAGATGAAGACACCCAAGATACCCTATCGTGAGACCATCAGGACAAGGGCAAAGGCTCAGGGTAAATATAAGAAACAGTCAGGTGGACGCGGTCAATACGGGGATTGCTGGATAGAGATAGAGCCTCTGCCAAGGGGTCAGGGCTTTGAGTTTGTTGATAAGATTGTAGGTGGTGTTATCCCTCGTCAGTATATTCCAGCAGTGGAAAAGGGTATCGTAGAGACCATGAAGCAGGGGATACTGGCAGGCTATCCAATGGTTGACGTGAAGGTAACCCTTTACGATGGCTCATACCACTCGGTGGATTCCTCAGAGATGGCATTCAAGATTGCAGGCTCACTGGCCATTAAAAAGGCAGCAATGGATGCAAAGCCAGTGCTTCTTGAGCCGGTAATGAAGGTGGAGGTTATCACACCTGATGATGCCCTGGGTACCGTGATTGGTGACCTTAATTCAAAGCGTGGAAAGGTTCAGGGTGTGGAGCCTCAGGCAGGTGGAAATCAGAAGATAATAGCCCTCGTTCCTATGGCCGAGATGCTCACCTATGCAAATCAGCTTCACAGTATGACCTCTGGAAGAGGGCTTTATTCAATGGAGTTTTCCCACTATGAAGAGGTGCCATCCAACATTGCTCAGAAGATAATCGAGGAAAGAAAGAGGGAAAAAGAGGCAGAAAAGTCGTAAGATAAAACCATGATAAAACGAATAACCATAATAGCATTACTTTTTCAGCTGCTAATATCAGGCATTGCCTCGTCTGAGTTAAAGAACCTCAAGGCAAAGGGCATTTATGTGAGTTTTGAGGCAAGGGATGAGAGGGTTGAAGACCTGTTTAAGGCACTTTCAAAGGAGTTTTCCTTTAATGTAAATATCCCGCCAGCCCTTGCCTCAAAAACCGTTACAACAACCATCAGGAATATGCCCCTTGACAGGGCGATTATAAGGGTCTTTACCCTTCTTAATGAACCAAATTATAAGATAGAATATTCAAATACTGGTGAGATAAGTGCTGTGAAGGTCTTTACCATAACTACAAAACAGAAAAAAGCAAAGCAGAACAACAAAAAAAACTACAACAGAAACCGCCGATATGTAAGACGGCCTGTCAGACGGGTTCGTAGACCATATGTTTACAGAGAATCCCCGGTAATTTATGACGACGAGTTCTTAGATGACGAAGATATTTACTACCCTGATGAATACGACAGACAGTATCAGCCTCGGAGGAGAATACCCTTTGTTCCTTCTGATGAGGGACAATAGTCTTTTATAGCCCAAATTCACTGAGTAACTGATCGAGGTCGTCTTGATTTTTTAGTTTTTCATCCTTCTTTACTGGCTCGTTCTTGCCAAAAAGCTTAACCAGATTGCCAAGCTCTCTTTCAAGGGTGCCAGTAAGCTCAATGACCTTCTTGATTATCTGTCCTGTAAGGTCTTGGTATTCCTGAATCAATAACAGCTCCATAAGGTCTGCGTTCATCCCTTCCAGGGCATTTCTCAGGAACTCCATTGCCTCTCGTTCCTCGTCGGTTGTGCTTTCTGATTTTTTAAGTGCAGCGTCAATGATATCAAGTCTCTTGACAATGTCGCTCTGGATGTCAAGATTCTTTTCTACCAGTTTTATAGTTTGAGAGACTGCCTCTTCTGTTTTGTTTATCACCCACTGGAGTTTATCCTGAGCCTCGGGCATATCCTCTGTAAGGATGTTTTTGACATCAGGGTTTAATAGTTTTTTAAACTCTAAAAGAGAATTTTCTAAAGAGGTTGTTATCCTCTGAACCTCTGCAAGAGATTTCCCATCTCCGTAATGAGCTATATCTCTCAGGATATCCTCTGCCCTGGCCAGTTCTCCCTCTGCTATAAAGTCAATAAAATTCTGTATCAGTTCCATTACCTCCATAATGTCCTTTACATCTTCCTGACTTTGAACATGTCTTGCAAGGTTGTTTTGTATCTGGTTGTTAAAGTAGGTTTCGCACAGATGGGGAAGGTCAGTGCTGTTGTTCAGGGAAACACCTTTATAATTAATATACATCATATCTCCTGGAGAGAGTATGAAGGAAAAGTCGAGGATCTTTAAGATACAGTCTTCGGTTTTTACAAATCCACAGAGATATTCCCTTTTTTCTGAATTAAAGGCGGTCATGTCTGTTCTGATATCCTTTTCATCTATATGAATAACCCCTTTTATTCCATCCACAAGTCCACCAAAAAGCATGTTATCAAGATTTAGAATAAGTATCTTGCCATTTTCTAAGGAATCGTTCTCAGAAAGGGAAAGTCTCTTTTTCAGGTCAATCACTGGTATTACTTTTTCTCTGAAGTCTATTACTCCTAAGAAGTATTCTGGGGCCTCAGGGATACTGACCGTTTCGGTTTGGTTTATAATTTCCTGAACATTTAGTATTGAAGTGGCATAAAGATCATTACCGATGTTAAATGCAATGAACTGTTTGATACCCATCTCTGGCCTCCCATTCATTTATTTTATATGCTTTATCGACTACATATAGTAAATCTTTAACTCTGCAAACCCTAAAGTTTTCATCAAAATGGCCGATATAGTGGTTAGAAACTAAAAGGCAGGATCCAGAAAGGAGGTGGTGAGTGGCTAAAAAGAAGGATCCCAAGCCTTTAAGTTAAAGATAGCCGGATGCTATCTAAAA
>WFMM01000057.1 GCA_015484595.1 Nitrospirota bacterium
ATCTGTGAGCACTGCCACAACCAGGATGCCATGCGGATGATAGAGGATGTGGCCTTCAGCACTAAATCTCAAAATCCAGTTGAGATAGCAGAGCTGATGATGTCTTTCCCGGGGCTTCCAATGCTTGGCTGCCACCATGCCTACATCGCAGGTGGTGCACTCATGGCGGCAATAAAAAACGAGGGCTCAAGAGGGATAACCAATGATGATATAAAGGAGGTCTTTAAGAGGACTAAACGCCAGGCACATGGTGGATACTGCGGACTTACCGGGGTCTGCGGTATTGCCCCTGCAATAGGAGCGGTTTTTGCTGTTCTGACCGGGTCAAAGTGTGGCACAGACAGAGAGCAGAGGATTACAATGGAGGCAGTCACGAGGGTTACAGGGGCGATAACAGAACTAACAGGACCCAGTTGCTGTAAGGCATATGTGAGAAGGTCTCTTGAGGTGGCTACAGAATATCTCAGGGAATCCCTGGGGATTGGACTTCCCAGAGAGAGGGTATCGGCCTGCCTTCATCCAGGGAGACATCCCCACGGCTGCCGTGAGATAAAGTGTCCGTACTATAGCAGTAGTGATTCAGATAATGACAGGCGTGAAAGTGATTTTTCCTCTAAGGATGAGGCAATGGATTCTCTCCTGAAAAAAGCCCTTGAACTGGGGGCAGAGAAGGCAAAGTTAATAGACACAAATACAGTGGTTGTTGAAGAGTGGGTGAAATGGAAATGCCGCTATGGCTGTCCACTTTATGGAAAGGATGCTTATCATCCTCCCTGTGCTCCTGATGCAGAGGCCACAGGGAGGATGCTCAGGGAATACAAAAGGGCCATACTGATGAATGGCCCAAAGGGGAAGCCCCTTACAGAGGTAGCAGTAAAACTTGAAGGGATTGCATACAGGATGGGCTTTTATAAGGCATTTGCAATGACCGCACTTTCCTCAGGACCTCCTGGCATGACCTGACCTTCTGGAGAAAATGATACCCGGGAGGGTTCACAGACTGAGGCACAGAAGAAGATGAGAGTCAGGCCCCTTATGGAGGCCTGTGGTATTGATGTTTTTAAGACAGCTCGTGCAAATGGGTTTGAGATTGACACCAGAATGGAGCCCTACGGGAGGTGGAACTACTTTGCCCTGTTACTTATTGATTAATTTTCTGAAGTTTTTCCGGGTTTTTTATCATTTCCCTCTTTTAACTCCTTCTCAAAGACCTCATGGAGTTTGAGCTCTATCCTGAAGGTCCTGAGCTTCAGGGTTTCATCCCAGTTGAAAATCTCTGGCGGGCCATATTTTTTGTTTTTCAGCACATACCGCTCGAGATACCTCCTGTCAGGGAAAACTATTATATATTCCTTAACACCAAACCTTTCATAAAGAGCCTTCTTTTCCCGGCGGTCCTTCAGTTCCGTGGCAGGGGAGGTTATCTCAACCACAAGGTCAGGGGCTCCCTGAATGTTGTCCTCGGTAATCTTCTTTTTACTGCAGACCACAAAGAGGTCGGGCTGGACCACATTGAAATCGTCAAGGACAACATCGGTAGGGGCTATGAAATGCTGACATCTTTTAAGTTGCCTTGTGAATTCATAAGCAAGATTGTTTAGAATTCTCTGATGTATAATCTTGGGTGCTGGTGACATACAGTAAGCCTCACCATCGATCAACTCCCATCTCTCATCATCAGGCCATTCGAGGTAGTCCTGGTAGGTAAAACGCCTCTGTTTCTTCAGTGCAACCGGCATGTTCAATTATAACATACTTTAAAGATTTCCTTAACATGGCTGACGCTGGTTATTAAATATTTTTTGTTCTTCACAATTTCTTCGCAATTAAGTGCTATGCTAATAATCAGGAGTAAAAGGTTATGTTTGTCAGATATAGTTCATGTAAAAGTAATTTAAGTGTTGTAAGCTGGTATAAAAACAACTATAATGAACACTGAAGGAAAGAAAGGAGGGGAAAGATGATGCATGGTACCGGTTTTGGTATGGGATTTGGTGGATTTGGTCTGGGCTGGGTCTTCATGATAATTTTCTGGGGAGTAATCATCCTTGTTACTGTTTACCTGATAAAAGCTGTATTTACTGATAAAAAATCAGATGGCACTGGTAAGGATTCTGAGACAGCCGAGGATATACTCAAGAGAAGACTTGCAAGTGGTGAGATTTCTAATGAGGAGTATGAAGAAAAACTGAAAGTACTTAGAGGCTCATTCAAGAAAACATAGGTTTTAGGCTGGGGGCTAAATCTCAAAGGGGTTTTCACCCCTTTGCAACCCCCAAAATAAGGAAGATTTTTATAAATTTTTGGGGAGTTTGAGGGGACAAAGTCCCCTCAAAGGGGCATGGCCCCTTTTGGAACCCCAACAAGGATGGAATTATTAATCAAATAGGGGAGTTTGAGGGGGCTATGCCCCCTCAAAGCTCAGGTGAAAGAATTTTGAAGGAATGAATTATTAATTAAAAACAATAAGTTAGAGCCTGTTGGACAGGCTCTAACTTAGAGAAGGGAGGTGAAGGAATGAAGATAAAGAAGGTCACAAAGCAGGCATCATCAACCTGCAAGTGCCACAGTTCCTGTTAAAGGAAGGCAATGGGCAAGAGACTATAGACTATAGGCTATAGGCAATAGGCGATGGGCTAATCAACCAATAACCAATAACCAATTAACGAATTTAAGGAGGTTTCAGTATATGAAACGAATGTTGTTATCAATTATTGTAGCCCTTGGGCTAATGGCAGGTTCAGCCTTTGCTCAGATGGGTAGTATGATGGGGCAGGGTATGATGGGCCAGCCCGAGCAGGAACAGGCACCTGTACAGCAGATGCCTTACCAGATGGGTCCTGGAGCAGGATATGGCTACGGAATGATGGGACCAGGTATGATGGGTGGTTATGGCATGGGGCCGGGTGCTATGATGGGTCCTGGTATGATGGGTGGTTATGGAATGATGGGTCCTGGTTACGGTATGGGGCCTGGTATGATGGGTCCTGGTGGAGGCTATGGAATGATGGGTAGTGCAATGGGCCCCAGTATGATGATGGGGCCTGGAATGATGGGAATGATGCACAGAATGATGATGGGCCCGGGGATGATGGGTTATGGCATGATGGGGCCAGGTGCTATGATGGGCCCAGGTATGATGGGCGGTTATGGCATGATGGGACCTGGATATGGTATGGGGCCTGGATACTCAAAGGAGTATCGGAAGTTTCTTGATGAAACCCGTGACCTGAGAAAACAGCTCAACGAGAAGCGTTTTGAGTACTTTGAGGCTCTGAGGAATCCAAAAACAAAGCCTGAGACTTTGACAAAGTTAAGAGACGAGATAGTAAAACTTCGCAAAGAGATATACAAAAAGAGCCCTTTTGCAGGTTTCGGCTGTTATGGTTATTAAATGATCCTTTCACCCGATGCCCTGCACAGGGCACCGGGTGAACAGACATGCAAGGAAACGGGGATATGAATGTTACAGGGTGTAATGCTCTTGTGGTTTTTACTTACAGCAGTTTCTGTGTTTTTTGTAGCAATAGATATTATAAAAACCCCTGAATCTACAGTGCTTAAATGGGGATTTGTATTGATTACTGCTTACATCGGTCCGGTTGGTGCATTCCTTTATGTACTTGGTTGCAGAGAGCCACTTCCAGGTCTTCATAAACAATATACATCACATAGATGGCGTCAGGTATTGGGTTCTACCATGCACTGCGTATCTGGTGATGGGCTGGGAATTCTTGTAGGTGCAGTTATTGGAGGGCTAATTCATTTTTCCAGACCACTTGAGATAGGTCTTGAGTATCTTCTTGGGTTTGGTTTTGGATGGACCATCTTTCAGGCACTCTTTATGAAAGACACTGCTGGAGGCTCCTTTTTAAAGGCATTAAAGAAGACCTTTATTCCAGAACTTGTTTCAATGAATTATCTGATGGCTGCAATGGTGGTGGTAATGTCGTTTGGAATGAAGATGATTCCAGACAGTAACAACCCTTTGACCATGGGTTTTTGGTTTGTTATGTCAATGTCTTTATTAGCCGGTTTTGTCTTTGCCTATCCGGTAAACTGGTGGCTGGTATCAAACCATCTAAAACACGGAATGATGACAGTAATACCTACAGGAACGGCTCATAGCATGGAGAAACAAGCTGATAGTAATGCAAAACATGGCTTGTATATGAATAATCATTCAACAGATATGCAGACGGCAAAGGTTTCTACTACCTCTTTGGTTCTAACGGTGGTTGTGTCATTTATTGTTTTTGCTATTGGTATTGGAGTTGCTTTTGCATGGACAGGGTAAAATAAATCATATAAATAGGAGGTAAAATTGCCAAAAGATCCCGTATGTAATATGGAAGTAGATGAAAAGGATGCCCTTACAACGGAATGTGATGGGCAGACCTACTATTTCTGCTCAGAAGGCTGCATGGATAAGTTTCTTAAAGAAAAGGCATGTAAACTTCCAAGAACCACCTACGATTTGATAATTATCGGTGGTGGTCCTGCCGGGCTTACTGCTGCGGTGTATGCCGCCACTTTGAAAATAGATGCCTTCCTGATAGCAAAAGACCTGGGTGGACAGGCAATTGATAGCACCAAGATAGAAAACTATATGGGGTACGATTTCATAACAGGCCCTGAGTTGACAAAGCGTTTTCAGGACCAGTTGATACGCTCCCACTACATAGATCATCTTATGTCTCAGGTTGAGAAGATCGAGCCTTTAGAGGGTGGCTTCAGTGTGATTACATCAGAGTTGCGGAAATACACCGCAAAGGCACTGATTGTGGCAACCGGCATGACCAGAAGAAAATTGAAGATTCCCGGTGAGGAGGAGTTTCAACGAAGAGGTGTGTTTTATGGCAACATCCAGGACCTTGCCTTTGTTCAGGGTGAGGATGCAGTGGTTGTTGGCGGCGGCAACTCAGCAATGCAGATTGTTGAGAATCTTCACACAGTGGCAAGGAATATCCACCTGGTTTCCGATTCCGAACTGAAGGCAGACCCTGTGATAATCGAGAGAATAAAAAGATTCAAGAATCTCAGGATTTACGAGGGCTACAGAACCATTGAGTTTAAAGGCAGCAAGACACTCAGTGCTGTGGTTATTAAAAAGATGGCATCAGATGAAAAACTGGAATTACCTGCAAAGGGTGTGTTTGTGGCTATCGGGCTTCAACCGAATTCCTCGCTTGTTTCAGACCTGTGTGACCTGAACGAGCGGGGTGAGATAGTTATTAATCCCGACTGCTCAACATCTTATCCAGGAATCTTTGCTGCTGGTGATGTCACTAATGCCTTTGGAAAGAGAATCATCATAGCCTCTGGTGAAGGAGCAAAGGCAGCCATGGCAGTGCGGCAGTATCTGCTTGATTTAAGAAAGAAAGAGAAGTAGTTTTTGAAGGTTCTGGAAAGCATAGAAAAGAGCCTGTTTTTTCTTCAGACAGGGCAGGTTACCTGCCATGACACAAAGGGTAACTCAATTCCCTGTGAAGGGACAGGTCAGGATGCAGAATATAGAACCGGCATTAGATGGCCTGAACCTCGTTTTCAGGGCTCAGACAATACAGTGCTTGACCGTCTTACAGGTCTTATATGGACCAGGAATGCAAATCCTTTAGAACTACCGCTTACATGGCAGGAGGCCTTTGAATACATTGAGAAGATGAACAGAGATGGAGCCTTTGGCTATTCAGACTGGCGTATGCCCAACAGAAAAGAACTCAGAAGTCTCCTCAGTTATCAAACGAAAAAGCCAGCATTACCGGAGAGTCACCCCTTTGAAAATGTCTTCAGTGGATGGTACTGGACATCAACCACAGCCGCAATCAATCCAGCCTATGCCTGGTATATTCACATGGAAGGTGCAAGGATGTTTTATGGTGAAAAGAGGCAGTTTTTCCTCCTCTGGCCTGTAAGGGGCAGGGTCTCTTCGGTGCTTTCTGCAACCGGACAGAAGTACTGTTACGACCAGGATGGTAATAGAATTAGTTGTGCTAATACCGGGCAGGATGGAGAGTTTCAATATGGAATTCACTGGCCTGTGCCAAGGTTTCATGTGCATGATGAGGTAGTGCTTGACAGACTAACCAACCTGTGCTGGCTTAAAAGGGCAGACCTTGCAGGAAAGACGGTTACATGGCAGGAGGCATTATTGATTGTTAAGGAACTTAATGCAGACAGGGGAACTACTACATTATGGCGTCTGCCAAATATAAATGAACTTGAAACACTTGTTGACTGTAGCACCCACAGCCCGGCACTACCAGAGGGACATCCCTTTGAAAATGTTCGGGAGGGATACTGGTCGTCAACCACCAGTATGTATGAACCCGACTGGGCATGGGCTTTGTATTTGACCAAAGGTGCTCTTGGAGTGGGTCAGAAAAAGGGTGCCTATTTTCATGTATGGCCGGTTTGTAGTGCTTCGGAGTTGATTGGAGGAGGATTTTAGATGGATAGGCTTAATGGGAATAAGACATACAATCTCGTTACAGACCCTGTCTGTGGTATGAAGGTAAGCAGTGACAGCCCTTTTTCCTTTGTGCACAATCAAAGGGAATACAGGTTTTGCTCAGACAAATGCAGGAGCCTGTTCCAGCAGGAGCCGGAACTGTTTCTTTCTATGCAGAACGAAAGACAGATGCTTTTTGAACAGGAGCGTACCAGGAGTTTGAAAAAAATGGCTGATCAGATAACCCACGAGATACGAAATCCCCTTACCTCTATAGGTGGTTTTGCAAGAAGAATATTAAAAAACCTACCAGATGACGCACCTGACAGGGAGTACATGAAGAGGGTTATTGAGGATGTTGAAAGGCTTGAACAGATGGTAAACAGGATTGTCAGATTTGAGTCCGAGCAGTTGACTCTGGAGAAAACAGACCTGAGCGCCCTCATTCAGGAAATAGTTGATATGTTTGATGTACTATTGAGGGGAAACAGGATTACTCTCAAACTGTCACTTGAGGAACTGCCCGAGATTTTTTTAGATAGGGCAAAAATGAAGTCTGCCCTGTCAAATATAATAAAGAATGCCATTGAGGCAATGGAAGGTGCAGAAAGAATACTGACCATTTCTACCCATCTGGTGAGTGATGAGGTTCTAATTTCTATATCGGATACTGGTAAGGGAATTCCCACGGATAAGATCAAATACATCTTTGACCCATTCTTTACATCAAAGATATATGGGCCAGGTCTTGGACTTTCCTTTGTAAAAGAGGTGGTACAGGCCCATAATGGTGTTATTGAGGTCAAAAGCACCCCGGGCAGGGGAACAACCTTTAAGGTTAAAATTCCTGCAGGAAAGGAGGCAAGAGGATGAAAAAGATTATTGTCCTTCTATTTACTGTCCTTTGTTTTCTGCCCCTTACTGTTCAGGCTGAAGTGATATTTGTTAATAACCGTGATTCTGGAGAGGTTTCTGTAATTAATCCGGAAAAAGCAAAAACCCTGAAACGGATTGAGGTGGGTAAGAAGTCCACTTATGTTGCAGTTAGCCCTGATGGAAGGTTTGCCTTTTCTGTCTCAACAGGCGAAAGAAAACTCTATGTAATAGATACCTCTGAACTTAAGGTTATAAAGACACTGCCACTTTCAGAGGCTCCAAAGGGTGTTGGGGTGAGCCCGGGCAGCAAATTTGTTTATGTGGTAAACGAAGGTAAGAGGGCAAGCAATATCTATGTGTTTAAAATAGGGGCATGGGAAAGGGTTAAAACAATCAAAGTCGGAAACATGCCTCATAATATTGTATTCAGCCCTGTAAAGCCCAGTGCCTATGTTACAAATGGCGCCTCTAAAAGTATCAGTATAATAGATACAAAAAAGCAGAAAGTGGTGGATGAGATAAAGATTCCAGGTTCAGGGGTGCCTCATAACCTTGATATAACGCCTGATGGTAGAATGCTTGTTGTAACACTGAAAAAGACTGATGAAGTAGCCGTAATAGATTTAAATAACAGAGCGGTCATAAAAAAGATAAGGGTATCAAAGGGACACCATGGAGTGGCAATAAGTCCTGATGGCAGGTGGGCTTATATTTCGGGGGTTGGCTCTGATGTGATAACCGTGATAGATACATCAGACTGGCAGACAAAAAAGACCATCAGAGTAGGTAAGGGCCCTCATGGTGTAAGGTTTTCAGGAGACAGCAGAAGAGCCTATGTTGCAGTGAGTAAGGAGGATAAGGTGGTGGTGATTGATACGGAGAGCCATCAGGTAATAAAGGAGATTAACTCACCGGGGTTTCCATTCTGGATAGCAATAAAGAGATAATGCCTTTGGCATTGTGAATGAAACACTTCAGGGAGGTCTAAAATGAGAGTGGATAGAATTACAAAGATTCTATTGGTGTTGATTGCAATACTTCTTGCTGCGAATCTGTTCAGTGGAGTCTTTTCCACAGACAGGGCAACAGCAGGCAGTGGAGAGATTGGCCGTTACCAGATTGCAGCATGGGCAGCCCAGTCAGGTTCATATACCCATCACAGTGGCTATTATGTCCTTGACACAGTAACAGGTAAGGTGGTTGCAAGCAAATCAGAAGTGCATACATCTAACAAATAATCATTATTACGATAATAAAACTCTAATTAAACTTATCAGTAATATGCTTTAGATATAAAAATAGAAGATTTTGGTAGGGCTATATGAAGACCATAGTTACTAAAAAGATGTGGTATGGCCTGAACGCAACGGTTATATTAGGGCCTGGCTTTCTTCACAGGGCAGGCCATGGATTACTGCTATTACCACACCCACCGCTGGTTAATTCCCTTTTGCGGTATGGGTTGCCTGAAGATGCACAGGAGAGGCTGAGCATTATCCATGAATTTGCTCATCTCAAGACAGCACCCATTGCATTGCCCTATACGGCTGTGGTTTTTTATCTGGCCTATAGTCTTATTGGCTCCCTTGACTGGATGACCATAGTTATACTTATTTTAAGCACCCATGCAGCATGGGAGATACTTGCTGAGGCGGTTACCATAATAGAAAGTGGGCCTATGTATGGAAATGTATATAGACATACCTCAATTACTCCAAGGCTTCTGTTCTGGGGGATAACCACTCTGCTTACACTCTGGGGATGGTATATAATTTTAATGTAAAGCAATAAACAAAGGAGGCAAGATGAAGGTAAAAGACCCCGTATGCGGGATGGAGATCGAAGAGGCCGAGGCTAAGGCAAAGGAAACCTACAATGGTAAAACCTACCATTTTTGCTCAACCAACTGCAGGGACAAATTTGTAAACTCCCCTGAGAACTTTGTGCATGAAGAACACAAACATCATGAGCACACTACCAGCGTAGAAGAACCATTAAAAACCTCAGAGGAGGCAGAATACACATGCCCCATGCATCCAGAGGTCAGGCAGAAAGGGCCAGGCAATTGTCCAAAGTGTGGTATGGCGCTGGAGCCGGTGGTACCTACAGTTAAGAAAGCACCAGAAGGTGAAACCCTCTGGACATGCCCCATGCACCCTGAGATTATAAAAGACAGCCCCGGAAACTGTCCTATATGTGGTATGGCACTTGAGCCAAAGACAGTATCTGCCGAAGAGGAGGAAAATCCAGAGCTCGTTGATATGACCCGTCGGTTTAAACTTGGAGTGGTGCTTACCATTCCTCTTTTAATCATAGCAATGGGCGAGTATGTGCCCGGTCTGTCAAACCTTCTTGATATGCTGCCATCAGGGGTTCTTAAATGGGCAGAGTTGATTCTGGCAACGCCTGTTGTGCTCTGGTCGGGCTGGCCCTTTTTTGTGAGGTTCTGGCAGTCATTGGTAAATAAAAGCCCCAACATGTTTACCCTCATCGGGCTTGGCGTTGGAGTGGGCTATATCTACAGTGTGGTGGCTACTGTGTTTCCAGGAATTTTCCCCGAGGCGTTCAGAGATGCCGAAGGAGGAGTTGGCGTGTATTTTGAGGCATCAGCCGTGATTGTGGTGCTCGTGCTCCTTGGTCAGGTGCTTGAACTCAGGGCACGAAGCAAGACAGGGGCTGCTATAAAGGCCCTGCTGGGGCTTGCACCGAAGACTGCCCGTAGAATAAAAGATGGTGTGGAAGAGGACATTCCCCTCGAGCATGTACAGCCTGGAGATCTGCTAAGGGTCAGACCAGGGGAAAAGATACCTGTTGATGGGGTGGTTGTGGAAGGCACAACAAGCGTGGATGAATCAATGGTAACTGGTGAGCCGATTCCTGTTACCAAGGGACCTGGCGACAAGGTAATCGGTGCAACAGTAAACGGCACAGGCTCCATCGTGATTAAGGCTGAAAAGGTTGGTGCCGATACCCTGCTATCACAGATTGTAAAGATGGTGGCAGAGGCACAGCGTAGCCGTGCCCCAATACAGAAACTTGCTGATGTGGTGGCAAAGTACTTTGTTCAGATAGTGGTGGCAGTGGCAGTTGCAACCTTTGTGGTGTGGGCATGGATAGGGCCCGATCCAAAGATGGCCCATGCCCT
Source organism: Nitrospirota bacterium (assembly GCA_015484595.1). Classification (GTDB taxonomy): domain Bacteria; phylum Nitrospirota; class Thermodesulfovibrionia; order Thermodesulfovibrionales; family JdFR-85; genus JAADIE01. The sequence goes on from WFMM01000057.1 coordinate 10,473, forward strand.
TATAAATGCAGTGGCTGTGTTGATTATTGCCTGTCCCTGTGCCCTTGGCCTTGCCACGCCAATGTCTATAATGGTTGCCACTGGTAAAGGTGCCACAATGGGTGTGCTTTTCAAGAATGCAGAGGCAATAGAGATAATGCGTAAGGTCGATACCCTGGTGGTGGACAAAACCGGCACCCTCACCGAAGGAAGACCAAAACTTGTTAAGGTGTACCCTGCCGAGGGTATGGATGAAAAGGAACTTCTCAGATATGCCTCTTCAGTAGAGCAGGCAAGTGAGCATCCCCTTGCCGAGGCTATAGTAAGAGGTGCAAAGGAAAAGGGTATTGAGCCTGAAAAGATAGAAGAGTTTGATTCTGTTACAGGTAAGGGTGTAAAGGGAAAGGTTCAGGGACATGAGGTTTCACTTGGTAATCAGAAACTGCTTGAGGACCTTGGAATTGATGTAACGGCTCTGAACAGGGTTGCTCAGGAGATGAGGACCGAAGGACAGACCGTGATGTTTGTTGCAGTGGATGGAAAGCCAGCAGGGCTAATTGGTGTGGCTGATCCGATTAAAGAGACCACGCCTCTGGCAATTAAGGAACTACATGAGGAGGGAATAAGGGTCGTGATGATGACGGGGGATAACAAAACCACGGCAGAGGCAGTGGCAAGAAAACTTGGCATAGATGATGTTATTGCAGGTGTGCTTCCTGACCAGAAGGCAGAGAAGGTAAAGGAACTTCAGGCACAGGGACGGATTGTTGCAATGGCTGGCGATGGCATTAATGATGCACCTGCCCTTGCACAGGCTCATGTGGGTATTGCCATGGGAACAGGAACTGATGTGGCAATGGAGTCAGCAGGGGTAACCCTGATTAAGGGCGACCTCATGGGTATTGTAAAGGCGAGAAAACTCAGCCGTGCCACCATGCGAAACATAAAACAGAATCTGTTCTGGGCATTTGCATACAACTCCCTTGGTGTTCCGATTGCAGCAGGGGTGTTGTATCCTTTCTTTGGCCTGCTCCTGAGCCCTGTGTTTGCAGCTGCAGCCATGAGCTTCAGCTCTGTCTCAGTGGTAGGCAATGCCCTCAGGCTTAAGAGGATAAGGTTTTAAGATAGATTGATTCAGGATATAGCAATTCTGCTGAAAAGGTGGTATAATTAAATCAAGGTGATGGAGCCACACTACCTTAATAATATAAAGAGGAGTATCCTGAGATGAGTATCACCATTGTGGGTGGTGGTATCTCAGG
>WFMM01000058.1 GCA_015484595.1 Nitrospirota bacterium
ACCCTTTTTATTGTGGCATCAAAGACCTTTACCACTCAGGAGACCATGACAAATGCAGAGACTGCAAGGAAGTGGTTTCTTGAAAGTGCAAAGGACGAAAGGGCTGTAAAGAAGCACTTCGTTGCGGTCTCAACAAATACCGAACGAGTCAGAGAGTTTGGGATTGATCCTGAGAACATGTTTGAGTTCTGGGACTGGGTTGGTGGCCGATACTCACTCTGGTCTGCTATCGGGCTTTCCATTGCCTGCACCATCGGGTTTGAAAACTTCGTCCTTTTACTTGAGGGTGCCCATGCAATGGACCGTCATTTCAGAGAGACCCCACTTGAAAAAAACATCCCCCTTATACTTGCAATGATAAGCATCTGGTATAATAACTTCTTTGGCTCACAGACAGAGGCAATACTGCCCTACGACCAATACTTGCACCGTCTTCCTGCATATCTTCAGCAGGCGTTCATGGAGAGTAACGGTAAGTTCGTTGACCGTTCAGGCAGGGAGGTAAACTACCAGACAGGCTACATAATCTGGGGTGAGCCAGGCACAAATGGTCAGCATTCATTTTACCAGTTAATCCATCAGGGCACCAAACTGATTCCCTGCGACTTTATAGCACCTGCACAGAGCCACAACCCGATTGGCAATCATCACGAGATCCTGATATCAAACTTTTTTGCCCAGACCGAAGCCCTGATGAAAGGAAAGACCGAAGATGAAGTTGTTGAGGAGATGAGAGCAGCTGGAGTGCCTGAAGAGCAGATTGAAAAACTAAAGCCCTTCAGGGTTTTCAAAGGTAACAAACCCACCAACTCTATCCTTATAAGAAAACTCACACCCTACACGCTTGGTGCACTGATTGCCATGTATGAGCATAAGATATTCGTTCAGGGTGTGGTCTGGAACATATTCAGTTTTGACCAGTGGGGCGTTGAACTGGGAAAACAACTTGCAAAGCGAATTCAGGAGGAACTCGCCTCAGGCACGGTATCTGACGAGCACGACTCTTCTACAAAGGCATTAATAAAAGAGTATCTCAGGTTGAAAAAGTGAAAGCATGAAAAAAAAGATAATAATCATTCTTGTGATCGTAACCATGGTTGCCCTTTACTTTGTGTTTGACCTCGGACAGTATCTGAACCTTCAGTATCTGAAGGCATCCCGTAATAAGTTTCAGGCGCTTTATGAAACCCACAGGTTGCTGGTTATTCTATCCTATGCACTGATATACATTGTCGTCACATCCCTTTCACTTCCGGGTGCTGCGGTGATGACACTGGCAGGTGGAGCACTTTTTGGGCTTATAACAGGAACAATAATAGTCTCCTTTGCAAGCACCATAGGTGCAACCCTTGCTTTTCTGGTCTCCCGATTTGTTCTAAGAGACTGGGTTCAGAGCAGGTTCGGAGAAAGAATAAAAAAGATTAACGAGGGAGTTGAGAGGGAAGGGAAGTTTTATCTTTTCACTTTAAGGTTGATTCCTGTGTTTCCTTTCTGGCTTATAAACCTTGCCATGGGGCTTACTCCGCTCAGGACATGGACCTTTTACTGGGTATCACAGGTTGGGATGCTTCCTGGAACTGTCGTTTATGTAAACGCAGGGACCCAGCTTGCAAAGATTAAGTCCCTCAGCGGTATCATGTCACCAGGTGTAATCATATCTTTTGTTGCACTGGGTCTTTTTCCCTTAATTGCCAAAAAAGCGATAGGGTTTTATAAAAAGAGGAGGGAGGCCAATGCCTGAATACGACTATGACATAGGAGTACTTGGAGGCGGTGCTGCAGGGCTTACAGTGGCAGCAGGTGCAGCCCAACTGGGTGTAAAGGTGCTGCTTGTTGAAAAGGAGCCTCACCTTGGTGGTGACTGCCTTCACTACGGCTGTGTGCCAAGCAAGACCCTTATTAAAACTGCAAAGGTATATCACCTTATAAAAAACTCAAAACGATTTGGTCTTCCAGAGGCAAAGATTGGTCCGGTGGATTACAAAGATGTGGCAAAGAGGATCCAGTCGGTTATCCAGACCATACAGAAGCACGACTCAGTTGAAAGGTTCTGCCGTCTCGGTGTAAAGGTTGAGTTTGGAGAGCCTCTGTTTGTTGACGACCACAGCATAAAACTAAACGGCAAAACCCTCTCTGCAAAGAAATGGGTTATTGCAACCGGCTCCTCTCCCTCTTCGCCACCTGTAAAAGGACTTCAGGATGTCAACTACATAACCAATAAAGAGGTCTTCTCCCTTGAGGCACTTCCTTCCACCATGGTTGTGCTTGGTGGTGGTCCCATTGCAATTGAGATGGCACAGGCATTCACACGGCTTGGAACAGATGTAACGGTTATTCAGCGAAGTCCAAAGATACTAACAAAAGAAGACCCTGACATGGCAGATGCCCTGATGAGTGTACTTGAAACAGAGGGTGTCAGGTTTTTCACGGGAACGAAAATCATTGAGGTCTCTGAGAAAGGTGGTATAAAGAAGGTGGTCTTTGAGCATGAAGGCAGAAAAAAATCAGTAACCTCTAAGGCACTGTTTGTTGCAATGGGAAGGAAGGCCAATCTTGAAGACCTTGGACTTGAGGAAATTGGTGTTGAGTTTAGCCCGAAGGGATTAAACCTTGACGAAAGGCTTAGAACCTCACAAAAACACATTTACGGTGCAGGAGATGTTACTGGAAGATACCAGTTTACCCATGCTGCAGGTTACGAAGGTGGTGTGGTTATTGCAAATGCAGTGTTTCACCTTCCAAGGAAGGTAAACTATCGGTTTATGCCACGCACCACATACACAGACCCTGAACTTGCCTGCATAGGACTTACCGAGAAGGATGCCCAAAAAGAAGGCATTGAATACACAGTGTGGAAGGAGGAGTTTAAGGACAACGACCGTGCCCTTGCTGAGGGCGAGTATGCTGGAATGATAAAGATGATTGTTGATAAAAAAGGCACACCCCTTGGTGTAGAGATACTTGGACTTCATGCCGGGGAGCTGCTTTCAGAGTGGGTTTCATCACTAAATGGCAAAGTAAAGGTCTCAACCATTGCTGCCTCAGTTCATCCCTATCCAACACTTTCAGAGATAAACAAGAGGGTCGCAGGGAGCCTTCTTTCAACGAAACTCTTCTCTGACCGTGTCCGCAAAACCCTCAGGTTCTTTTTCCACTTCAAAGGCAGGGCCTGTGGTGAGGAAGGATAATTTAACAACAAAAGGAGGAGCAGAGTATGTTATTCAGGGTTTATAGATATTCTATTTTTATAATCTTCTTTCAGCTATTACTTTACACCGGAGCAGAGGCTTCGTTTTTTGATTTCAAGCCCTTTCAGAACATCCTGAACCGGTATCTTCACGAAGGGGTTGTTATCAAGGGTATAAAACTAAATGCCCTTGACTATGATGCACTTTATAAAGAGTCAAAAGACAAAGACTCAGATTATCAAAGGTTGCTCAAAGGACTTGAGTCCTTTAACCCTGAAAATCTGAAAAGTCATGAAGAAAGGGTTGCCTTCTGGATAAATGTATACAACATAGGTGCAATCAAGATGATTATAGACCACTACCCGGTTGACAGCATAAGAAGCATGAAGATTAACTTCTTCAAAAACCCCTGGGGCATGGAGATAATAAATATCGGCGGCAGGATGTATTCTCTGAAAGAAATAGAGCACGGCATACTGCTTGGAAAACTCAAAGAAAAGAGGGCTCACTTTGCCATTGTCTGTGCCTCACTTACCTGCCCTGACCTTGCAAAAGAGATATACACCCCCGAAAAACTAAAGGAGCAACTTACAAGACAGGCCCGTCTCTTTATTAATAATCCACACAAGGGATACCGCATCGACCGAAAGAACAATGTCCTTTATGTATCAAAGATTTTTAACTGGGATAAAAAGAGTTTCCCCAAAGGTAAAGAAGACATCATACCCTTTATCCTTCCCTACATTGATAAACCTGAAGACCGGGAGTTTATCAAAAAGGGCAGGTACAGACTTGACTTTCTTGACTACGACTGGGACCTGAATATTTACAGAAAAAGATGACAAAGGCGGTTGTATTTGACTTTGACGATGTCATTGTAAGCACTGAAAGGCTAAAGGCCCTTTCCTATGTATAAAAAGATATCTGACTACGGCATAATCGGAAACCTCCATACAGTGGCGCTGGTTGCAAAAGATGGCTCAATAGACTGGATGTGTCTCCCCTACCTCGACTCCCCAGGGGTATTTAATGCCCTGCTTGATGACAGAAAGGGAGGATGTTTTTCTATTACCCCTGCTGAGACTTACGACTCAGTGGCAGAATACATCGAAGACACAAATGTCCTTAAAACAGGATTCAGGACATCCTCTGCTGAGGCAGAGATTACGGACTTTATGCCTGTCTGCCTCTGTTCAGATGGCTCTTCAACGAGGCATAAAGGAGAACTATACAGGAAACTTGAGGTGCTTAAAGGAGAGATGACCTTCAGGCTTACCTTTACTCCTGCCTTTAACTATGCAAGAGATAAAAGCATGTATAAAATACACCCTCAGGGGATACAGGCTTACACCGGGAAAGAGACCCTTACACTTGCCTTATCCTCTCCTGTTAAGTTTGACGAAGAAACAGGTTCAGCAGAGATTGTACTTAAAAAAGGCACCCCTCTCTGGTTCAGGCTAAGATATGATGAGCCTGTTCCTTCAGCAATTGAAGCAGATGAAGCAGAAGCAGCACTTAAGGATACCATACAGTACTGGCACAACTGGCTTAACCAGAGTGAGACAGGCCGCCGCATTGAACCCGGTCCTTACAGAAGTATGCTTAATCGTTCGGCGCTCCTTCTGAAACTACTTTACTACGAGCCCACGGGCACGATTGCAGCAGCCGCCACAACGTCTTTACCTGAGTCCCTCGGTGGTGAAAGAAACTGGGACTACCGTTACACCTGGCTGAGGGATGCCTCGTTAACACTGCAGGCGCTCTTTAACCTCGGGCACATGTCTGAGACCGAGGGATTTATCAGATGGATCGAGAGCCTTCTTTCGGAAAAGGATGTCTCCGAGATGCAGATTATGTATGGGCTCAGAGGAGAGCACGAGATTGAGGAGATTGAATTAACGCACCTTGAAGGCTATAGAGGCTCAAGACCTGTAAGGGTCGGCAATGCCGCATCAACCCAGAGTCAACTGGATATCTATGGTGAACTGATGGATGCAGTGATGAAACTTTCAAGTTATGTGGGAAAGATAAACACCGAACTATGGCCCTTTCTAAGGAGTATCTGCAACCATGTCTGTGAGCACTGGAAGCAGAGGGACTATGGTATCTGGGAGGTGCGTGGCGGTCCCTATCACTTTGTCCATTCAAAGGTGATGTGCTGGGTAGCGCTTGACAGGGGGATAAGGATTGCACGGATGTATGGCTTCAGTGCAGACCTGAAAAGGTGGCAGAAAGAAATGGAGGAGATAAGAAAAGAGGTATTCAGCAGGGGATGGAATGACAAAAAGTCTGCCTTTGTTCAGCATTATGAAACCGATGCCCTTGACTCAAGTGCCCTTCTTTTTCCTTTTTACGGTTTTGTTGATTTTAACGACCCTCGAATGCTTTCCACTGTCAGGGCAATTGAAAGAGAGCTCATGCAGGATGGTTTTATTTACAGGTATCGTACTGAAGACGGACTTTCAGGCGAAGAAGGAACATTTCTCCTGTGTACATTCTGGCTTATAGACAATTACATAGGCCAGGGACGGATTGAAGAGGCAGAAAGGATGATATGCCAGATTGAAAAGGCAGCAAATCATCTGGGGCTCTTTTCAGAAATGTACGATGTAAAGTGGAAGGAGGCACTCGGGAACTTTCCACAGGCATTCACCCATATTGGATACATAAATAGCGTGGTCTCTCTGCTTTCAAAAAAGAACATGCACATAAAAAAGGAAACTTCTAAAAAGTCAAAAAGCCTGCCCAAAAAACTTATACTTAATCAAGGTGAGGTCACGGGCAGTGGTGTTTCAGAGGAAGTGGTTTCTGAACTTAAGGAGACCATGAACATCTTAAGAGGGGCATTCTTTGACACACGAAACGGAAGGGTTGCCTATGAGAGGATGAAAAACTCAGAGGTGTATCTTGAGTATGTGGAAAAGAGCCGCCTCCTTCAAGGTTTAGCACTTGAAAGCCTTACAACTGAAGAAGAGAAAAAGGCATTCTGGATAAATATCTATAACCTCCTGGTTATCCACGGGGTAATCGAACTTGACATAAGAGATTCAGTAAAGGAGGTTAAGGATTTTTTTAAAAGAATCTATTACAGAATCGGGGGGGTTGATTTCTGCCCTGAGGATATTGAGCATGGTATTTTAAGACTAAACAGAAGACCTCCCCACTCTTTATTCAGGGTTTTCTCTAAAAATGACCCAAGGCTAAAATACACCCTGAAAGACTTTGACCCCAGGGTTCACTTTGCACTTGTCTGCGCATCTTCATCATGTCCGCCTATTGACATATATACCCCTGAGGAAATTGACAGACAACTTGATATTTCTGCAAAGACATTTCTTAATGGCGGCGGTGTAACCATAGACAAAGAAAAAGCCGTTGTCTGGCTTTCAATGATTTTCAGGTGGTACGAAAAGGACTTCGGGAAAAGCACCCTGGACATACTTCACTTCATTGCACCCTATCTGTACAATGAAGAAGACAGAAAATACACCCTCGACAATGCCCATACTCTAAAAATCCGTTTTCAGGATTACGACTGGAGACTAAACAGATATTAAGTGCTGCAACTTATCTACCCCCTGTCAGTCTCCTGTCAAGGGACATCCCGCCTCCGCCAAGGACAATCAATGCCAGTGAAACTGAAACAACCAGTATGTGATACTCCACGCCCTCACCCTTTTGCATACCAAACCAGTTCATAAAAAAGCCATGCTGAAGATGGTTCATATAAGCACATATTACTATCGATAGCCCTATCCCAAAGGCCCACACCCGTGTAAGTAACCCGACAATCAGACATATAGAGCCCACAAACTCTGTTATCATCAACATGACTACCAGCAAATGAGGAAAGTGCATCTTTGTCTGAAATATCTGTAGAGTTTTAGAAAACCCAGGTCCGCCAAACCAGCCAATGACCTTCTGTGCACCGTGAGGGAAAAAGACTATCCCCAAGCCAAGCCTCAGGAAAAGGCTACCAGGGTTGTCGTTTGTCTTTAAAATAGCCTTAAACATCTCTGTCCTCCTTTTTTACATGAAAACCTCTGACAAAAACTCCCGTATCAGTTTCCATGAATGCCTGTCTGCATAGGGGTTGTAAGCGACTCCTACCGATGGGTCGTTACCCGATGAGGGGTTGGTAAAACTGTGCACCGCTCCACCGTATATGTGTATCTCCCACTTAACCCCTGCAGACTGAAGTTCCCTCCAGAGTCTTAGCACCTTTTCAGGGCTTACAAAGGGGTCGTCTCCACCATGAAGCACCAGAACTCTGGTTTTTATATTAGAACTACCGTTTTCATCAGGATAAAGAGAACCATAAACACTTATCACACCCCTTAAATCAGCACCCGTCCTTGCAAGTTCAAGCACAGCCATACCTCCAAAACTATACCCTATTGCTGCTATACGGTGAGGGTCAACCTCTGGAAATTGCCTTAATCGTTCAAGCCCTGCCCTGAGTCTTCCTCTAAGGAGTTTGATGTCCCTTTTGTATTTAGAAGAAACCTTCTCTGCATCTTCGTAATTCTTCGGCCTTGAATCTCTGCCATAGATGTCTGCTGCAAAGGCAACATACCCAAGGCCTGCAACCTTTCGGGCCATTTCTTTGATGTAATCATTTATACCAGTCCACTCATGCACTATCATTACCCCTGGTCTTTTCCCCTTTAATGCGTTGTCGTAGGCAACATAGCCCTGTAGCACTTTAGAGCCATCTCTGTAAAGGACATCACGACCCACTATCTCTGAAAATACCGCTGATGGGGAAAAGAGAGAAACCAGGACCGTAAAGATTATTAAAACTCTTATCATACCCATCCTCCCCTTTTAGCCTTCTTACTGTTAGAGTATAGCAAATACTTCTGTATGTCAACCCAGAAGCATTTATCTTCTCCAAGGTTTGCCTGCTATGATTAAATTTCGCTTATAATTAGAAATATCAGGAGTTAAAACGTGATAGTCCAGGGGGGATATACGGCATTAGTCAATCAACTTTTCTATTTCATCAATAAATCTCAGAAAGTCTTTGTAACCCTGTTTGACATTGGTTAAGAACAATTCATCATCAATCTTCCAGTAGCGATGGATAAGGGAGTTTCTGAAGTCAAAAAATGGCTTTATTTTGAGAAAGAGTTCACGGGATATTATTTTGTTTTCTTCTGCCCTGACAACTGTATCTATATATCCTTTTACTGTAATACCATACTTCTTTGCCAGAATATGCTGAAGGATATTTGCCATTGCCTCGGCAATCTCAATAACCAGATACTTAAGGGCTAGAATATCCCTTTCTTCTGAACCTTCAATATCAGAAAGGATATCCTCTATTTTTCTGGTACACTGGATGATTTCATTGATGTATTTTGTAATTCTTTCTCTGGATACCCTCAAGAAAAGACCTCCATCAAAAGACCATCTGCCTCAAGAAACATGGATGAAACCCTTTCGATTATATCTGTTCTCAAATCAGGGTTTTTATCCACTAACAGGAGACCATCGAATATATCACCCAATATCAACAATGACTCGGCAGTATCAGAATCAAGAAGGATGTTTATTATTGTGATATCAAAAATATCAGGTGTAAGTGATGTCTCTTTATAAAGAGATATCTTTAAATCCGAGGTGAAATCAAAAGGTCTCTGAAGACAATCAGAGGTGCAAAACACGGCAAGGTCAATATCTCTGAAGTCTTCTCCATCCCTGGCAGAGCCAAACAGGTAGGCAAAAATAACCCTCTTATCCTGCTCTAAAACCCTTCTTACAGGCTCATAATCTAACATACTCTGAGTTTATCAAAGGACTTAATTATAAGTCAAAAAGTTGTTTTAGCCTGTTTACTTTTCATAGATTGTAATGACCATTACTTTTTTAATCAATGATTGGTGATAGAATTACAAATAAATACAGAAGAGGGTGTTCAAGAAAATCGAGGGTTTTACACTGGGGGCTACGCCCCCAGACCCCCGAAAATAGTAGATTTTCGCTGTTTAGGTTCTGGAGGTAAATAATTTTAGAAAGAAGAATAATTTCATTAAAAATCAATAAGTCAGAGCCTGTTGAACAGGCTCTACAGAAGGGAAGGAGGTCTGTTATGAGAGGATTTAAAGGAGCATTAATTTTAGTGGTGGTGTTTCTCCTGTCATTCATGACAGGAGTCACTGAAGCAAAGGTTCTTGGTTTTCAGGGAAGGCATGTTCCACTCTGGCATCTTAAGGCAACCAATGCACACCTGATCGGAGGCTACGGTGACAACTTCAGTTATGACGGCTCAAAGGTACGCCCTATTGTCGGCTCTGCAGAGGTGGCGCTTGATGCAGAAAAGGACACGGGAAATGTCTTTATCAGACTCTATGGAACCATCAACCCTGAAAAGGACAAGACCTATACCGGCGAAATAACTATCTATTTTCGTCCTGAAAAGGGAGGACCTGCCTTTAAGGAAGGTGGTGTTGCTGACTTTATCTACATGCATGGTGATACAAAACAGGGACCACCTCTGATGCCAAAGGCAAGAACCTATCTTGCTTCATGGGGAACGGCTGATGTTTATGTAAACGGAAAACTCATTTACAAAGGTCTTGACGGACACATCATGTACACAGAGAGAATCAGAGACACCTTCACTCAGGCAATCTATAATCACGACAGAACAGGATATTACAGTCCAAAACACCCTGCCGATTCCTCAATCGCTTCAGCAGATGAGACAGAATTTCACTTTGTGGCACACAGCCATGACAAAGACCCAGGCAATTTTCCACCCAAAAGGGTCTTTATACACCTGAACTTTGAACAGGTCAGGGATGTTACAAACAACTGTCCCCCAACCTGCACATGCGGTTGTCAGAAGGGACTGCCCTGCAATTGTGGATTGAATAGGTAGTACCAGATTATTAACTTTTTCAGAACAATTTCTGTTAAAATAGGCAGAAAGTTGATGTATTGGTATATTGGTATAGTTGCATAATGGTGTAGTTGTAAAAGAGGCTGATAATTCTTAGAATAAAGTCGGACAATCGAAAAAACGAAAGTTTTAAAAAGCAGGCGGGTAGGGAATAGGGAGTGCTGAGTGTTCAGTTTTGATTTATTATTTAAGTTTCTATACAACACTAAAAACTATATCCCTACCCCCTACCCACCTACACCCTATTCCCTATAAAAAGGAGGTTTTGAAGGTGGAGGAAATCAGGGACTTAACAGAGATAACCGTTAAAAAAAGGGCGATAAAGACCGTTCAGATAAACATTGGAAACCGGTGTAACCAGTCCTGCCGTCACTGTCACATTGGGGCATCTCCGCGAGGCTCAAAAAACATGGACAACTTTACAGCAGAAAGGATTATTCAAAAACTCCTGACCATGCCGGTTTCGGAGGTGGAATTCACAGGGGGCACACCAGAGCTGAATCCAAATCTTCCGCTATTTATCAAAAAACTCTCCGATGCTGGCAAAAACCTTACAGTCAGAACAAGCCTTACCGTGCTTGATATACCTGAGTGTCAGAGGTTTGTGGAGCTTTACAGAAAACACAAAGTAAGGGTGATAGCTTCACTTCCCGGTCTCTTTCCTGACCAGACTGACAGCCAGAGAGGCCGTGGTGTGTTTATCAGGACCATCGAGATGATAAAGAAACTCAACGAACTTGGTTTTGGCTCAAACGGTCTTTGTCTTGACCTTGTCTATAACCCATCTGACACAGAGCTTCCTCCGCCTCAGTCTGAGCTTGAAAACAAATTCAGAAAGGTTCTTAATGAGCGATACGGGATTACCTTTAACAACCTGATATGCATCGTAAACTCTCCGGTGGGTAGATACAGAAGGATGCTCGAAAAAAGGGGCATCATGGATGAATATCTTGAAAAACTGAAAAGCGAGTTTAACCCCGAGACCCTGAATGCCGTCATGTGTCGAAAGCTTGTCTCTGTTGATTATCAGGGCTATGTCTATGACTGCGATTTCAACCTTGCCCTTGGACTGAGGATTAAAGGCTACAAGAACAGGAGGTTCTGGGAGATTGACTACAATGACTTCTCACCAGAGATAACCATGCTTCAGCACTGTTACGCATGCACCGTGGGAAGGGGTAGTTCCTGCAGTGGTGAGCTTGTAAAAACCGAAACACATCAGAGGGTAAGTGAGTATTATGGTAAAAAACTCTCAGGCACTAAAGACCTCAAGACCTCTGCCTGCTGCACTGCTGATTCCCTTCCTCGATATGTAAGGGATGTGATGCCCTACATCGTGGATGAGGTGGTAGAGAGGTTTTATGGCTGTGGTTCACCAATTCCACCTGGAATTGAAGGCTGCACGGTGCTTGACCTTGGATGTGGAACTGGCAGGGATGTTTTTGTGGCAGCAAAACTGGTTGGGGCGGAAGGCAGGGTAATCGGCATAGACATGACAGATGAGCAGCTTGAAGTTGCAAGGAGAAACTTAAAGCCGCAGATGGAGAGGTTTGGCTACAGAAAACCTAATGTAGAGTTCAAAAAGGGTTTTATTGAGGACCTCCACTCTGCCGGCATAAAAGACAACTCCATTGACCTTGTCATTTCAAACTGCGTAATAAACCTCTCGCCTGAAAAAAGAACGGTCTTTAAAGAGATATTCAGGGTGCTTAAACCAGGCGGGGAACTCTACTTCTCTGATGTCTTTTCAGGCCGCAGGGTGCCAGAGCATCTTAAAGACGACCCGGTTCTCCTGGGTGAATGTCTGGCAGGTGCCATGTATATAGAGGATTTCAGGCGTCTTCTGCTTGAACTTGGCATAAGAGACTACAGGGTGGTTTCAAAAAGAAGAATCAGCCTTGACAATCCAGAGATAGAGGAAAAGATAGGCATGGTTGATTTCTACTCAATGACCATTCGTGCCTTTAAACTTTATGACCTTGAAGACCGCTGTGAAGACTATGGACAGGTTGCCATTTACAAAGGCACCATCCAGGGCTTTCCTCACTATTTTGAGCTTGACGACCATCACCGATTTATCACAGGAAAACCCATGCTTGTCTGCGGTAACACGGCAATGATGCTTCAGGAGACAAGGTTTGCCGAGCACTTTGAGGTGATGGGGGACAGGTCTCAACACTACGGTTTATTTAACTGTAGCCCTGCAAGTGAAAAGCCCGTAGAGACAGATGATTCATGCTCAGGTGGTGCCTGCTGTTAATAATAAAGATATCCTGCAGTCTTGCCACAGAGTAATATTTAATATTATGAGTCAAAAGTCAAAATAGGAAACACCTGCAAGGATTACCTTTGTGTTTTCCTCTCACGACCCTGAAATCATAAACCGTGCAATCAGGATTGTAAGATTAAGAGACGGAAGGATCGAAGATTGATTGTCTTTGGGGTAAAAAAGTGGTAGTATATAAAAGAGGAGGTTTGGGATGATCATAAAGAAATCAGCAGTGCTTATTGCCCTTTTGTTAATTATGTCTTTCTCTCCCTTTGTTTTTGCCAGTGAAAGGCCCATCTTCTTAGTTCATCTCAAGACAGCACTTTCTAAGGATGATGCCCAGCTCTGCGTTGCTTACAATGTAATATGGGCAGCCCTCAAAGAGGGTTATGATGTTAGAGTCTTAGTGGATGCAAGTGCCATTGATACCTTTAAAAAGGGCTGGCTGAGTGGAAAGGACGACATATCTGATTACAAGATACCCGAGAACCTTCGCAGAACACTTTCAAAACAGTTTAAACTTCCGATTAATGAGGTTCCCTCAACTTATGGTGAATTTCTCCAGATGCTACACAACCTTGGTGCAAAGTTTTATGTAAACCGTGCATACCTGATTGTCTCAAAGGCAGGCACAGAGGATGAACCACTTAAAAAGATCACCGTTAAATTCTTTAAACCGGTCTCCATTATGGAGATGATACAATTAAGAAAAGAGGCCAGTGTTTACATGGTCTATTAAGGTGAGGACAGTCAGATGAAACAGGCAAAATACACAGGGCTTGGAAGCATAATTGCCTCCTTCCTTGCAGCCTCATGCTGTGTGGGGCCTGCAATATTCGTGGTCTTCGGGACATCAGCAGGCTTTTTCAGCAAACTTTCATTTCTTGATAAATACCGCCCCTATCTGCTTGGTGCTGCATTCGTGATGCTTGGTTACTCCTTTGTAAACCTCTACATCAGAAAACCCTCCTGCGACTGCGCAGAGGACATCCGAAACCGTAAGATTGCCCGTGGGATATTCTGGGTAGGGCTTGTTGCTGTGCTGTTTTCCCTTTCTTTTAAAAAGGTGATACTCTGGCTCTACGGGTAAATGCACTACGACCTCATAATAATAGGTGGTGGAGCCGCAGGCTTTGCCGCAGCCCACAGGGCTGAAAAATCAGGCATAAAGACACTGATGGTAAACGACCCCTCCGTGGTCCCACTTGGTGGAACCTGCGTAAATGTGGGATGCATCCCTTCAAAGATAATGCTCCATCAGGCAGGGCTTATTTACTCTGCCATGAAAAACACCTTCAGGGCATTATCCTTCTCAGGCAGGGCAGACTTCGTAGAGGCCCTTTCGGAAACCCGTGAGATGGTAAAGGGTTTTCAGGAAAAGAACTACCAGAAGGTTTTAAGTACCCAAAAATATGTAAGTTACATTGAGGGGCATGCCCGTTTTGTCGGACCCCGAAAAATTGAGGTCTCAGGCAGGCTCTACGAGGCAGAGTATTTTCTTATAGCAACAGGGGCATCCACCTTTGTCCCTCCGGTTGAAGGCATAAACCAGGTACCCTATCTTACAAACAGAACAGTCTTTAATTTAGGGCACAGGCCACACTCCGTTATTATCCTTGGTGGCGGCTCAGAGGCAGTTGAGTTTTCACAGATTTTTCATCGCTTCGGCATAAAGACCACGCTCATTCAACGCTCCCCAAGGATTCTTACAAAGTTTGACTCCCTTGTTGCCACAAACCTTCAGGAGATACTTTCAGAAGAAGGAATAAATATAATCACAGACACCGTGCTTAAAGGTGTAAAGAAGGGCACCGAAGGCATAGAGGTAATTTATGAAAAAAGAGGAGAAGGTGAAAAGACCGAAAGAGCTGAAGAGATTCTTATTGCCACAGGTCTCAGGGGAAACACAGACGGGATGGAGCTTGAGCACGCAGGAGTTGAAACCACTGAAAGAGGCTTTGTAAAGGTAGACCAGTATCTTCAGACCTCAAATCCCCATATATACGCTGCAGGTGATGTAACAGGCACGGTGGCACTTGAGACAGTGGCAGCCCGTCAGGGCTCGGTATCTATAAAAAATATGTTTGAAACTGAAAAGGAACCAATGAATTACTACCTCATCCCAAGGGCTGTATTTACATCTCCAGAACTTGCCTCTGTGGGACTTACAGAAGAGGAGTTTATGAAGAAGTATAACACCTGTTTATGCAGGAGCATCTCGCTTGAGCATGTTGAAAGGGCAGCCCTTATGAAAGAGACAGGGGGGCTTATACGGATGGTAGTGCATCCTGAAACAAAAGAGATTGCAGGGGTGCAGATGGTAGGCCCTCATGCC
>WFMM01000059.1 GCA_015484595.1 Nitrospirota bacterium
CTTAAATACATGCCTGAGGAGTATTTTTTTACGGGCATATCAATAAAGTCTTTCAATTCAGAAAACTCAATGATTGAGTTAATCTTCTTCTTGATCTCTTCTATTTTCATACCAAGTATTGCGCCGTTGATAAATACATTTTCTCTTCCGGTTAAGTCAGGATGAAAACCAGCTCCAATCTCAATTAAAGGGGCAACTCTTCCTAAAACCTTAATTTCACCTTTTGTAGGATATGTTACATTAGCAATTAGCTTTAATATAGTGCTTTTACCTGCTCCGTTAGGTCCATATAGGGCTATTGTTTCCCCCCTTTTTACTTTTAAGTTTATGCCTTTTAATGCCCAGAACTCGTTTTTCTTGAGCTGACCATTGTTTCTTGAAAAACCTTTTTTAAGTATATTGGACAGGTCTTCTCTTAATGATCGATGAAAAATAGCCTCCTTTGAATATTTTTTCCATACATCATTCAACATTATAATATTATCAGATAACATCTGCAAACCGCCTCTCTGTAATCTTAAAAAATCTATAGGAAAAAATGAAGATGCTTAGACATAAAAGAAGAATAATCATATACTGCCACCATACAACAGCCCTTCCCTCTACAAGACATCTTCTCATATTTTCAACAATAAAGGTTAGTGGATTCAGGAATAAAAAGGGCTTCAGCTTTGGAGAAACTCTGTCTATTGTGTAAAAAACAGGCGTTGCAAAAAACCATAGCTGTATTAAGAAATTGGTTGCCAGTTTTACATCTCGATAATATACATTTAAAGCAGCAAGAATTAGTGAGACAGCAATGGTAAAAAGTAAAAGTAACAATAAAAGAGGAATAGCCCAGATGACATTGGTTGTTACAGGATAATGATAGAATAAAAATAAAACAAGCAAAAAAGAAGAAGCTATTAATAAATCTACAAAAGCATTCATTATACCTGAAAGTGGCAGTATCTCTCTTGGAAAATAAATTTTTGTTATAAGTGAATAATGATTAACCAGACTTGGGATTGAGTAATTAAGTGATGAAGAAAAGAACGTCCAGGGCAATAGGGAGGAATAAAAAAACAGTGGATATGGATACTCTGACATCTTAACAGGCATTACATAGGTGAAAACAAAGGTAAACAGAAGCATCATACTAAAGGGCTGTATAAATGCCCATAGCACACCAAAGATGGATTGCTTGTATCTTATGCTGAACTCTCTCCAGATGAAGATAAGAAAAAGGTCTCTGTAATTATACAGTGCCCTGAACATCGGATTAATTATACCCTTCTATTTGTCTTCCCTTCAATAACAGCTTAGTTGCTGAGGTAACATCCTGTGGGGTTATTTCATTTATACACTTTACACCTACTCTGCACCTTGGCGTGTATCCAAATCTGGTGCAGGGACTGCATAGCAGTTTCTTGTTGATAACAATATGTTTTTTGCCCCTTGGTGCCCATTTTGACTCTATGCCTGCACCAAAGAGCGAGACCGTTGGTGTGCCAAGGCCAAAGGCAATATGTAGGAGGCCAGAGTCAGGCCCTATAAATACCCTTGCATGTTTTATTACATAGGCAACTTCTTTAATATTAGTCTTACCAGTAAGGTTCATTGCGTCCTTTGCTTTTGAGAGTATTTTTTCAGCGAACACTTTATCTGATTTTGTGCCCACCACTATCACACCATAACCTTTTTTAAGCAATTCCTGTGCCACTTCGGCATATCTCTCACTGCCCCATCGCCTTTCTGGCACGGTTGCCCCAGGGCTAATAACACAGTAGCCCTTTTGGAATCTTTCAAGATATCCCTCAATGGTTTCCCTGAGCTGTGCTGACACATCATAAGAATCAAGCCTCAAAAAGGGCTCTTCTTGATTAAACACCAGAGGCTCAGCAGAGTTATTTCCTGATGCCTTAAATGCTGCCTTTATGAGATTAAAGAAACTATACACCTCGTAGTCATCGTGGCTATAAGGGACCGAATGACTGAAAAGTCTCTTTCTCTCATTTGTACCAAAGCCAATCCTTACCGGTGAACCTGTAAGGTACGAAACCACGGCAGAAAGTCTGTGCCACTGCTCGGTATCTATTACAATATCGTATGGAATCCTCATAGACTTTAGTAGCTCCATGTTTTTGTCGTAAAGAAACACCCTTTCAACTTCGGGACAAAGTTTAAAGACCTCAGCATTCCTTCTTTCAGCAAGCACATAGATATTCGAATGGGGGAGGTGTTTTTTAATTATCTTTATGGATGGTATCAAAAGCACTGCATCACCCACACCACCAGGACGAATAAGGAGGATGTTTTTAATCCTCTCAGGCAAGGGTTTTCTGAAACGGGGCTTTTTTAGAAAAGGAAGGAGCCTTATGAAAAAGGGACCTGAAAATCTGTCTATAGTTTTAAGGAGTTTTATCTTTTTGTACTTCAATGGTATCCTATTTATACCATAGTTTGCTGAAGTCAATCTCAAAATTGCAGCTCGCCCTGATGGTGAATTTATCATCAGTGCAGTCTGATACCTTGTCGAAGCGGTTGTCTTTCAGTCTGAAAATCCTTGCCTTCCTGAGGTCAGGATAGACAAGCACATACCACTGAACCTTCTCTTTTTCGTAAAGCTCAAACTTTATGTACTCATCCTTCTGCACACTCTGCTTTGATACCACCTCAAACACCATCTCAGGCGGGCTTTTAATATAATCCTCTACCCTGTGGCATACAACGACCAGATCAGGCCTTAAGACCGTATCATCAGAGACTATCCAGTCAAGCTCTGAAAAAACATAGCATTCTCTGGTGCAGTCATCTAACTGGTTTCCAATCTGAATTAACAACTGGCTAACTGCGTATTGATGTTGTGATACAGGAGAGGGTGCCATTGCATAAGGGATGCCTGATATAAGCTCCCAGTCTCCTTCCCACTGCGTGTAGTCTCTGTAGGTATAATGAGGAAGGACTGGCGCTGTTGATGTATGATACTTTCCCATAGATTTATAATAACAGAGCAGTCATTGCTTGTCAAACAAAAGGGCTAATATCGGAGCAGGTAAATAATCAATAGCCATATAGCTACGGTCAAAGAAAGCACCCTGTCTTTAAACATGGCCTCGGTGGCATCGCCGAAGCCCTTTTCAACATCCATCATATATCTGAAAAGCCCAAAGGTCACCACAGGAACAGTATAAACCAGGGCAAAGCTCTGCTCTATTGTGTAAAGGGAGTAAGATATAAGGGAGGCTGACGAGGAGAGGATAAATATATTCCTCAGCACCCTGTCTGTGTAGTGCTGGAGGCTTGCTCTATGAGTGGTTGCGTTTTCCCTCAGTCTCTTGAACTCTGAAAGCCTTTTCCCAGAGGCAAGCACAAGGGATATCATAAACATCGTAAGAAAGAGCCATGGAGAGACACTGACCTTGAAGGCTGCACCACCTGCAAGGACACGGATTACAAATCCGGCAGCTACCGAAAAAATATCAAATATAGGTAAAGACTTAACTCCTACTGTGTAGATAACCTGTACGACGATATAAGAGATAAGATAGACAAAAAAACTTTTGTTAATAGTGTAAGAAATAGTTAAACCTGATAAAAGAAAAAATAGGGAAATCGTAAAGGCTGTTCTTTCTTTTATTACGCCAGATGCAATTGGGCGGTGTCTTTTCCTTGGATGTAAAAGGTCGATATCCCTGTCAACTATGTCATTGAAAATGTATATTGAGGTAGTGCCAAAGGAAAAGGAAAGAAACACGGGCAGTGCAAGCAGAAGGACATCCTCCCTTAACAATGCTCCACCAAAAAAGGGAGCCGCAAAGAGAAACAGGTTTTTAAGCCAGTGGTGAACCCTAAGTAATCTTAAATAGGCTATTAATATTTTGTAATTGAACATAGTATGAAAGAAAGATGCTCTTCTTTATGGTATTTGTCCATGTTATTTGTTTAAACAGATCAGGTTTAATTACAGGTTATTATAGCATTTATGATACAGGTCATTGATTTTTAATCAGTTTAGTTGCATAATTTAGATAGCGAGAGAAAATATTAAAGATTATATACTAAAGATTAACGGCGGTCTTGCCGCAGTGATTTCATTTGATTACTTTAAAAGGGAGGTTTGTTATGGCAGAAGTGCTTGATTTAAAAAAGCTGATTAAATTTAAGTCTGACAGCATATCAAGAGAGATGCTTTCTGACAAACCCGAGATGAGGATTGCCCTGATGTGTCTTGAGCCTGGACAGGAACTCACCCCTCATAAGGCACCACTTCGTCTAATGATGTATTGTGTAGAGGGTAAAGGAGAGTTCATAGTAGGTGATGAGGTTATAGAGGCAGATGAGAAAACAGCCATCCTATGTGACCCAATGGTTCCCCACGGCTTTAAGGCATCAAAGGGTGAGAGACTTGTTGTGATGGCGGTGGTAACGCCTGCAGAAGATTAAAAGCTTTAGATCGTAATGATTAAGCCATATCTATCGTGAAAGCCTGAGATAATTGCTGTGTTCCTGGACATGCATAACTATCGGTTACTTGAACAGTAAAAACATGCAGTTCAGGAGAATTACGCATTTGTGTCCCTACTAAGCTACAGATTGAATCTGTTTGGCCTGAACAAAGGTTTATCCCACCGGGAAGTTATCCTGCAGTCAGTTGCCAGCTAAATGGTTAGGTTCCCATCCATTGGCAGTTATTGAGCCTGTATAGCTTAGAGAGTTAGTGGCCTGCGGCAGTGCTGAACTAAACCAGGACAGGGCAATACATAAGGATGTGTTATTCACTGTTAATATACACAGAGAGCGCATAGATCTGCCCTTTTAGGCAGCTCAATGTAAGGAAGTAAAATTATTGATTTCATACTTGTTTCCAGGAGCTTCGCTTCTTGCGGCAAGTGGCATTCGTGTTCTTGCTGCAGGATTCTTCATTGTTCCAGAGAAAGTGTTATAGAGCTTCATTTACAATTCTTAGCGATGCTGAATGTATATGCTTATTGTAAATTACTATAAAGCATGTTAATGAATAGCTTTTTCAATAAATACTAAAATACCAAAAGATCTACCCGATGTCCTTAAGTTATAGCTTGCAAAATACGAGTTTGAATTAATAAAACTATTCAACTAACAAAAGGTTTGTCATGAAAAAACATATTTTATAAGACCAACCCCTAAGAGTTAATAGTCCCTGTAATCACAGATTGATGCATTGTATAGTTGTATCTGACAATTATTATTGCTATCAACTTTTAAAAGGTTTCCAATTGTGTTCTGACACCTTAATCTAAAACTAAGACATTTCCACACACGATAATAAAGCAATAACCTATCAGTGTTTGGATTTACGCTATCAAGATCAATAGACAGTGTATTACCTTTTGGCCAATTTATACATGCTCCACTTAATGTAATTCTTGCACTGTGATTACGATCATTATTAATTATCTTCAAAATACTGCAATTGTTTCCCCCTCCACCACTGCCACCACCTCCTCCGCTTCCCGTTCCACCTACGGAGAGCTGTACCTCACAGGTATTTACATATCCACAACTATCTGTAACTGTAAGGATGAGATTTGTATCTGATGTAAGGGCAGCGGTCTGACAGGTACCACTGTCTCTGTCAGTAAAGCTTTGGCATGTGCCTGTAGAAGGGGAAAACTGTCCATCCGCCAGGGAGAAACCATTTGTGACTGTATAGGTAATATTAAATTTTCCTCCACCAACATAAGATGCAGACAGTGAACAGCCCACCCTTGGTTTATCAATCCTGATGGGGATGACTCTCTGCGTGCTGCTACATCCGTCCTGCAGTGTGACTGTTATATTCCTGTCCCCACAGGAGTTTGTGCTATCAGGGGTTCCTGAGATACTGCCAGAGGCATTGCCTGTAAGACCAGATGGAAGCCCTGAGAAGCTAAAGCCTGGATTATAAGAGCCATTGAACTTTCCACCCTGCCCTGAGACTGTAACACTGTAAGAACTGCCGATATAGGCATCTGGCAGGGATGAGGTAACTATCCTCAGGGGTTGAGGCTGTAGAGGTATGGTTATACTAATGGAGTCACTTCGGGCAGTGGGTACCGATGAGTCCTGTACGGTCACAGTGGCAGAGATCGAGTCATTACAACTGGTCAGTTCTCCTGTTGATGAAGCTGTATCTTTATTTACAACTCCTGAAATAAGTCCAGACGATGAATCTAAGTTAAGCCCGTTTCCTATAGTGCCTGACCATGAGACAGGTGGGTATCCACCTGCGAATTCAAGATTGTATGAGTAATACTCATCTTCAGTAGCCACTGGAAGTGTAGCAGGAGAGGTAATCTTTATCTGCTGTGGACAACCCATTTGTTGTCTCAGTTCATCAAGTGATACAAAGGCATACTGGTCATCATACCCCTCGGGTCTGTTCATGTCAGTGGTGTAATTGTCTATTCCAGCGGTGCCAGGCTCATATACCCTTACTGTGCCACCCTGATTAGCTGTCTGGATGTTATAGTTTTCTGAACCACTGATGATTATAAATGCAACATTGCTGGATGTCTGGGGTGATGAGCATGAGGCGTCAGGGCATTTCTGAACCTGCAGGTTTGTGCTGACGACGCTACAGATGTCCTGAGTGCTGAGGTCAGGATTGGTAGCATATATATATAACAAATCCTTACCAAAGGCATCCTTGCTCTTACCTCCTGCTGACAGTATATCCGTTGAAAGATGTTTGTTCTTTACTGCATAACCAACTATTGCCTCCTTTGCTTCCTTTATTGTCTCTCTGGTTTCTATCCTCTTTGCTCGCTTTGTAAGTGGCCCTATCAGGGATGCCCCAATACCTAGGAGAAGACCGATAATAACCAGCACAATGGCTATCTCTACAAGGGTAAACCCTGCTGAAGAGCCAGGGCTACATAGGTCAGTCAGATAGCTGGGGTAACGGGAAAAGGGCAGAGAATGTAAAAGAGAGGGGTGGTAATTATCCACCCCTCTGATGTGTGTATGACTATGAAAGGAGGTGTTTGCCATTGTTTACTCACCTCTTTCTCAGAAATATATAGATTAGCATCATCACTGCACCAGCAAGGGTCGATATTATTCCGATCTCAACCCTTCTTACCAGGGACTCAAATGGTTCATTAACACCAGCGCTGAGCAGCAGGTAATAACCAGATGCTACAAACAGCACTGACAGAATAATAAACAGCCACTTTATACTTTTAAACAAGCCCTTATCTCTACAAGTAGCTCAAACGCAGGTTAGAACTTTAAAAGGCAAACCAGTATATATCACTGTAAGC
>WFMM01000060.1 GCA_015484595.1 Nitrospirota bacterium
AAGATTGACACAGGCGATACCACATGGCTACTTGTCTCGGCGGCTCTTGTTATGCTTATGACTCCAGGACTTGCGCTTTTTTACGGTGGAATGGTCAGGAGAAAAAATGTCCTTGGCACCATTATGCACAGTTTCATTGCCCTTGCTATCATTACATTACAGTGGGTTATCGTTGGTTATACACTGTCCTTTGGGCCTGATGTGGGTGGTTTTGTTGGGTCTCTGAAGTTTTTTGCACTCAATGGTGTAGGGGTTGAGCCGTCTAAATATGCCCCCACAGTACCCCATCTTGCATTCATGATTTATCAGGCCATGTTTGCCATAATCACGCCTGCACTTATAAGCGGTGCTTTTGCCGAAAGGATGAAGTTTTCTGCTTATCTGCTTTTCATACTCCTATGGTCAACCTTTGTCTATGACCCTGTGGCACACTGGATATGGGGCGGTGGCTGGATGAGCAAGCTGGGTGTGCTTGATTTTGCAGGTGGTGTGGTTGTTCATGCAACTGCAGGTATATCAGCCCTTGTAGCTGCATTGATAATTGGAAAGAGGCTTGGTTATCCTGAAGAGCCTGCCGCACCTCACAATCTTCCAATGACTGTGCTTGGAGCAGGACTTCTCTGGTTTGGGTGGTTTGGTTTTAATGCAGGAAGTGCCCTTGCCTCAGGTGGACTTGCCACGGAGGCACTTGTAAATACTCACCTGGCAGCAGCAGCGGCTACCACCATCTGGATACTGATTGAATGGGTAAAGTATGGTAAGCCCACCATGTTTGGTGCTGCTACTGGCTGTATTGCAGGGCTCGCAACCATCACACCTGCAGCAGGTTTTGTAACTCCCATAGCAGCTCTGGTTATTGGCCTTCTTGCAGGTGTTATATGTTTTCTGGGGCTTAAGGCAAAGGGTGTTTTTGGATATGATGACTCCCTTGATGCCTTTGGTGTTCACGGTGTTGGTGGAATTCTGGGAACCATATGTGTTGGGCTTTTTGCCACTACTGTGGTTAACTCAGGTGGTGCTAATGGACTTTTTTATGGCAATTCACATCAACTGGTTGTTCAGTTAATCGGTGCAGGTGTTGGGGCTTTATATTCCCTGGTGGTTAGTGCTATAATCCTTAAGGTGATAGACTGGACCGTTGGACTCAGGGTTGAAAAGGATGCAGAGATTAAAGGACTTGACCTCACAGAGCACGGTGAAGAAGGATACTTTTTATAATTTTAGATTTCTGATTTTAGATATTAGATTTGTGATTTGGATATAATAGTTATATTTACACTGTCTCTGGTGATTTACCCACCAGAGACAGTGTTTTTATGGAGGTAGATTAATGAAGGTTCTGATAGTAAAGAACATACCAATGGAGGGACCAGGAACCATTGAGGACTTTCTTAAAGACAGGGGTATCTGGTATGAGATAAAGGAATTTTCTAAAGGAGAAATAGTCACATCCTTTGAGGGATACACTCATCTGGTGGTAATGGGTGGTCCAATGGCAGTTTATGAGATGGACCGTTACAGGTATCTTCATGATGAGACAAGGCTTATTGAGGATTTTATAAAAAATGGCAGAGCAGTTCTTGGTGTATGTCTTGGCGCCCAGATGATTGCCCATGTGCTGGGAGCCAGGGTATACCCTGGCGGGAAAAAGGAGATTGGTTGGTATAAAGTGAGGTTAACCGATGATGGACTCAATGACCCGGCAACAAAGGAGCTTGAGATAGATGGCACAAAAGAGGCAGAGGTCTTTCAATGGCATGGTGATACCTTTGACATACCAGAGGGTGCAGTTAGACTTGCATCATCTGAGGCTTTTCCCAACCAGGCATTTGTATATAATAAAAATGTCTATGCCCTTCAGTTTCACATAGAAGTAACACCAGAAATAATAGCTGAGTGGTTTAAGGATGACGACAAAAGGGACGAGATGGTAAGCCATACAAAAGAGATATTCAATGATTACCTTAGAAGGGCTCAGGGATTTTACAGTAAATTTTTCTCTTGACAATTCAGTGGATAATTATTTAAATTAACGGCAATCAATTGCCGAACAATTAAATGTTAAAGGAGGTAGGAGATGACACCAAAGGATGTTTTGACCTTTGCCCAGGAAAACGATGTCGTGATGGTTGATTTCAAGTTCATCGATTTTCCTGGTATCTGGCAGCACTTTTCTGTTCCCATTGATGAACTCAAAGAGGAGACCTTTGAGGAAGGCGTAGGTTTTGATGGATCATCTATCAGAGGCTGGCAGGCAATCAACGCCTCAGACATGCTTATTATTCCTGACCCTGAGACAGCAATAATTGATCCTTTCAGAAAGTATCCAACCCTCAGCCTTATCTGTAATATTGTTGATCCAATCACAAAGGAGCCCTATACAAGAGACCCAAGGTACATCGCACAGAAGGCAGTTCAGTATCTGAAATCCACCGGCATTGGTGATACTGCTTATTTTGGACCTGAGGCAGAGTTCTTCATCTTTGATGATATCCGTTATGACCAGAATGCTCACAGTGGTTACTACTTTGTTGATTCTGTTGAGGGTATCTGGAACTCTGGCAGAGAGGAAAACCCAAATCTTGGTTATAAACCACGACACAAAGAGGGTTACTTCCCTGTGCCGCCAACAGACAGCCTTGAGGACCTCAGGACAGAGATGGTCAATATTATGAAAAAATGTGGCATTCATGTTGAGGCACAGCATCATGAGGTTGCCACTGCAGGTCAGGGTGAGATCGACATGCGTTATGCTCCTCTCGTGAAACAGGCTGACAATCTGATGCTCTTTAAGTACATTGTCAAGAATGTGGCCAGAGCCCATGGTAAGACTGCTACATTTATGCCAAAACCTGTGTTTGGTGATAATGGCTCTGGTATGCATACTCATCAGAGTATCTGGAAAGACGGTGAGCCTCTTTTTGCAGGCGACAAGTATGCAGGCCTTAGCGAGATAGCACTTTATTACATTGGTGGTATCCTTAAACACGCAAGGGCTCTTGCTGCTCTTACAAATCCAACAACCAATTCATATAAGAGACTTGTCCCTGGTTTTGAGGCACCAGTGAATCTGGCATATTCAGCCAGGAACCGTTCAGCAGCAGTTCGTATCCCAATGTATTCACCTTCTCCAAAGGCCAAGAGGATAGAGGTCAGGTTCCCGGACCCATCATGTAACCCCTATCTTGCCTTTGCTGCAATGCTGATGGCTGGGCTTGACGGTATTGAGAACAAGATTGACCCTGGCGAGGCAATGGATAAAGACCTCTATGAGCTTCCACCAGAGGAGCTTGCACAGATACCTCAGATCTGTGGTAGCCTTGATGAGGCACTTGATGCACTTGAGCAGGACCACGAGTTCCTTCTGAAGGGTAATGTCTTTACAGAAGATGCACTTCAGACATGGATTGCTTACAAGAGAGAAAACGAGGTGGACGCCCTCAGGCTGAGACCTCATCCATACGAGTTCTTCCTTTACTACGATATATAAAAATAAAGAGGTGGCAGAATTTACTGCCACCTCTTTATAACTCCCAAAACTAAAATCATAAACCTTAAATCTAAAATCTGAAATCTGAAATTATATAGCTTCTCTTCCCCTCTCACCTGTCCTTATCCTTACCACTTCCTGCAGGTTATAGACGAATATCTTACCGTCTCCGATCTCACCTGTTCTTGCTGCATCTGCAATAATATTTATGACCTCTTCGGCTTTGTCATCTGGAACTGCCACCTCTATTTTCAGTTTAGGTAAAAACTTCACCTCGTATTCAACGCCTCTGTAAACCTCCACATAACCCTTCTGACGGCCAAAGCCCTTGACATCAACTACAGTCATGCCCTGAACACCTGCATCTGTTAGTGCCTTACGAACATCATCGAGTTTAAAGTGTTTAATAACTGCTGTAATCATCTTCATAGGTAAGACCTCCTGAGGAAATAATAAAAAATATTATCTATATCATACATTAATTATCTCACTAAATCAATGGAATTTTTTGCAGGTTAAAGGATGGTTACTTATTCAGAAGTCTTTCTGATACCGTCAATATACATTTTTCCATTTCTTTGATATAATGAAGAAAAAGACAATGATAATATGGAGGTAAACTATGGGTTACACACAGGTGGCACTTGAAGAAAAGATTTATGAACTTTACCCTGAACTGCAGAAACACAACATTAAACTCAGCCTCGAGTTTGATGAGGAAAAGAACGCATGGCTAATAAAGTTTGAAAAGGATGGTGTCAAAAGATATGCCATTCTTGATAAAAAAGACGCCGATGCCTGCATGGATGGCTATGTCTGTATATACCTTGGGGTTCTATTAGACCAGTATGTTAATGAGTTGAAAGAGAGGGGAAAGTAATAGGGTATAAAGAATTAGGATAGAGGGGGTAGCGTGTAGGGAGTAGAGGTTGAGTGTTGAGTTTTGAGTGTTTAGTGTTGAGTTAGGATTTCAGATTACTCTGTGTGCTCAGTGTTCTCTGTGGTTACTATAGAGCAGAAGCGCAGAAGTCCAGAAGAGCAGAAGGTTTGAAAATTGGAATTTAGAATTTGTTTAGGATTTAGATATTAGAATTTAGGATTTTAAAAAGAAGGGGGTTATTATGGCAAAGGTTTATGTGGTGTACCATAGCACCTATGGTCACACAAAACTTCAGGCAGAGGCTGTGGCAAGGGGTGCGGGTTCTGTGGATGGTGTGGAGGTAGTGCTTCTTACTGCCACAGAGGCTATTGAACGGATAGATGAGCTTGATGGGGCAGATGCCATCATATTCGGTACAGCCACCTATATGGGAAACATTTCTTCGGAACTTAAGCGTTTTATGGAGGCATCAGTAAAAAAGTGGTTTTCGCAGGCATGGAAGGACAAGATTGCAGGTGGTTTTACAAACTCAAGTGCCTTCTCAGGTGACAAACTCAATACACTACAGGGTATCATGACCTTTGCAATGCAGCACGGTATGATATGGGTCGGAAATGCAATGCATCCAGCAGCAAACAAACCAGAGTCGATGAAGACGGTTGATGGCCCTGGTGCTGATACTCACAACCGTCTTGGCTCCTTCATAGGGCCTATGGCTGCGAGTTTTGAGGTTAAGCCACCAGAGGCACCACCAAAGGGTGATATAGAGACAGCAGAACTCTACGGTAAAAGGGTTGCTGAGATAACAATCAGGTTTTTAAGAGGTGCCTGATGTTTGATTCCTTTTCAGTGATTCCTTTAATAGTTCCACCGTCGGAACATTTGTAAGCCTGCCCGAGGCGTCACGAAACATCCTTCAGGAAAAACCCTCTACCGAAGCAGGCTGAATGTCCTGTCCATTTATCAGCACAGAGGGCGAACCTCTGAGTCCGAGGTCTTTAGCCTCATCCTCGGTAATACGGTAAAAATTCACTTCTGCCTCTATGCCAAGCTCACCAAGTGCCCTGTTAATATTCTCCCTTAGAGGTTCCTCCGAGGCACAGGTCTTTGACATATAACAGTCAATCTTAATCGACATCTATCTATTCCTCTTTTTTGTATATTTAACATCAGGGATTCCTTCAAAATCACTATCCTGTGTCCACAAGGTAGCCCTATATTTCCTTGCTGTAGCCAGCACAATGCTGTCAGCCATTGGTATTTTCAGATCGTAACTTATTCTGGCAGATATCATAGCAATATGCATATCAAGGTCAACAACAGTGGCCTGCTCCATAATAGCAACCACTTTTAGTGCTAACTCTTCTCCTCTCTGACGGAGAACAGATTTGAAAACCTCATGAATACAAATTGTAGGAACAATCAGTTCCTTTGTCTTAAGAAGAGGTTTTGCAAAGAACTCTGCATTAGGACCATCGGCAAAGTACTCAAGCCAGCCACAGGAGTCTACAAGATTCATACTCTGTCTCTTTCTCTTTTTACCTCTGTATCTATCCCTTTAAGTATACCCCTCATTTCCCTGATGTTTCTTGCAGGTATTAATTCTATTCTGTCAAGATACTGGATAATCTGAAGTTTCTCTCCTGGCTTGATACCCATTGAATCTCTTATCTCCCTTGGGATTACTATCTGATATTTTGAAGATACTGTAACAGATTTCATTTTACATATCCTCTATCGATAAAATATTTGTAAAATCATTATAGCATAAAATAACAGTTAAATAAATAATCACTTCCTTTCCACTACCTTTCCCTTATATCCTCCAGCCCTGGAGACGGCTTTTTCAAGTTGCTCGTTGGTTACCTTTTCATCCACCACAAGCCATGCCTTTTTTTCTTTGAAGGATACCTTTGCCTTTTTTACACCCTCAACCCCTTCCAGGGATTTTTTGATGGCAAGGGGTCAGAGTTCACAGACCATTCCCTC
>WFMM01000061.1 GCA_015484595.1 Nitrospirota bacterium
AAAGAGGTAACTAAAGAGCAAGAAGAGACCGCCCGTAAAGAGCAGCCAAGAGACAGGCCATCACAGAGACCCTATCAAAAAAGGGAGCCTAAAAAGTCCTCAAGAGATGCTGATAGAAAGAGACACAAGAAGAAGAGGAGACATGGAAGACATAAAAAGAAAAAGCGGGGTAAAAGGTAGATGGAAAAGTTTTATGTAACCACTCCAATTTACTATGTCAATGATGTGCCCCACATAGGGCATGCCTACACCACTGTGGCAGCAGACATACTTGCAAGGTTTAACCGTTTAAGTGGAAAGGCTGTTTTCTTCCTTACCGGAACCGATGAGCACGGACAGAAGGTCCAGAAGGCAGCCCAGCAGAGAGGACTTTCTCCAAAGGAGCATGCAGACCAGATGGTGGTAAACTTCAAGAATCTCTGGAAGAAACTAAACATCTCAAACGATGCCTTTATAAGAACCACCGATGAGGAGCACAAGAAGGTGGTTCAGGAGGTCCTGATGAAGCTTTACGAAAAGGGCGAGATCGTAAAGCGTCCGTACAGGGGCTGGTACTGCACCCCTGACGAGAGGTTCTGGACTGATAAGGAGATAGAAGATGGCCGATGCCCTGACTGTGGCAGACCGGTTGAGGAGATAGAAGAGGACAACTACTTCTTCCTCATGTCTAAATATCAGGATGCCCTTCTTCAGTACATTGAGAAAAACCCTGGTTACATACTGCCTGAGACCAGAAAGAACGAGGTCATTGGGTTTCTGAAGTCAAATCCCCTTGGAGACCTCTGTATATCAAGGCCAAAAAAGAGGCTCTCCTGGGGTGTGGAGCTTCCCTTTGACAGAGACTATGTTACCTATGTCTGGTTTGATGCACTTGTTAATTACTACTCTGCCACAAAGTACCTGGCACCCCGGTATGAAGGGGAGATTGATTGGTGGCCAGCAAACCATCACATAGTTGGAAAGGACATCCTAACCACCCATGCCGTTTACTGGTCAACCATGCTGATGGCACTGGGGATGCCTTTGCCTGAGAACATCTTTGCCCACGGGTGGTGGACCGTTGAGGGAAGAAAGATGTCCAAATCACTGGGTAATGTGGTTGACCCCTTTGAGGTGGTTGACACCTACGGTGCAGACCCGTTCAGGTATTTCCTTTTCAGAGAGGTTACCTTTGGACTTGATGGTGACTTCTCTGTGGATGCCATAGTGGGTAGAATTAACAGCGAGCTTGCAAACGACCTCGGAAACCTTCTTAGCAGAACCGTCTCAATGGCAAGGAAGTACTTTAAAGAGGGTCTGCCAGAGCCCCGACAGAGGGAAGAGGAGCTTGCATCACTTGCCCTCGGGGTGTACGAAAAACTAAGAGAACACCTCAGTGTGCTTGCCTACCACAGGGCACTTGATGAGATATGGTCTCTGGTTAATTACATCAATAAATACATAGATACCAATCAGCCCTGGGCACTAGCAAAGGAGCCTGAAAAAAGAGGCAGACTTGCAACCGTGCTTTATTCAAGTCTTGAGGGGCTCAGGTTTATTGCACTTTATCTTTATCCCTTTATGCCAGAGGCATCGGAACGGATGTTAAAGACCATCGGAGTCGATGAGCCTGTGAAGGCAGGTATTTACAGAGAGTTAAAGTGGGGTGGCCTGAAATCAGGTCTTGTCCTGAGCAAGCCAGAACCGCTTTTCCCAAGGATTGAGAAAAAAAAGAAACAGGAGGATACTGAAAAGGTGGAAGGGGAAAAACAGAAGGACAATCTTATAAGCATTGATGAATTTGCCAGGGTAGAACTCAGGGTTGGCAAGGTGCTTGAGGCTGAAAGGATAGAGGGCTCAAGCAAACTGATAAAGCTACAGGTTGATGTTGGTGAGAAAAGACAGATAGTGGCAGGCATAGGAAAGGCTTACAGTCCTGAAGAGCTCCTTGGTAAGAATGTGGTGGTGGTCTTCAATCTAAAGCCAGCAAGACTCATGGGGGTTGAGTCACAGGGGATGCTCCTTGCGGCAGGAGGCGAAAAATCCCTGAGTATCGTGACCCTTGAAAAGGATATTGCACCTGGGACAAGAGTGAAGTAGGCTGTATTAGGGTGTAGGGTGTAGGGTGTAGGGGGTAGGGGGTAGGTAGTAGGAGTTATCAATTTATATGGTTGGTTTGGTGGCTTCGATTTTTACGACTATCGGGGGGATTTCAACCACACGGCCTTTATATGTCAGTTTCAGGTGTACCTTTATCAGTGCAGGCAGATAGTTCTTGTCCTTTGGGTCCCACTCATCTACCCATTCC
>WFMM01000062.1 GCA_015484595.1 Nitrospirota bacterium
GACGATGGATAAGAAGTATTACCCGTGAGCCCCTCTTCTTTTCTATCTTTGCTATAAGTCTTTGTCGGGCTGATTCAAGCAACTTTTGTTTTATCACAGGTTGAAGTGCGGTAAGCATGAAAAAAAGCCAGAAAAGGTTCATAAAATCCATGGTCCTGCTCCTTTCCATCAGGGATGAGTTAATAATAAAATACCATAAACTTAAAAAAGCCCTACCACCTGTTCTTCATCAAAGATAAGGTCTATTAGTTCGTTCCAGTCTATGGTCTTTATGCCTCTTTTTATGTCTTTAATGCCCCGCATCTTGAGGTCCTCTTCTACGGCATAGGCAATGCCACAGAATCCGTCAAGCATATCGTTTTGAGCAAAATAGACCCCGTTCTGAAGTAGCACCAGGTCAGCAGAGGCATCCCTTGCGATTCTGAGTCCCCTGTTACCATCAGGTGTATTGGGTGCACTTTTTATAATCACTAACATGAAAGCCTCCTTTAAAAGATCATGACCGTGTCAGCATCTTTTATGGTTTCTGATACCTCGTAACTGTTCATAACTGTAACACCCTCGATTATCTGGTCTGTCTCAATCTGTTGCTCCTTCAGCGATACCCTGTCAACACAAACATCCACTCCCATATCAATACAGTCCTTAAGCCCTTCTTCTATGCTTTTGTATTCAGTTCCAGATACATCCTGCCCCTTTATAGAAGCCATGGCTCCGGCATCAAGCAGTATAAGCCTTACGCTCATACCCTCTGTAACACCACCAAGGGCATGTCTAACAGCCTCTGAGGCATCCACAGTTCCGTAGGGTGCTCTTGTAAGTAGTATACATATGGTTGCCATAATACCCTCCTTTTCAGCCCCTGAAGTGAAGAAAAACGGGCTTTTTCTTGATCACATCGTAAAGTCCCTTTAATGAGTTCAGCTCTCCAGCAACCAGGTCATCAGCCGCAAGACCGCGGCTTTGAAAACAGCCCGTTCATATGTCCACCTTCATACCTCTTGAGACAAGTTCCTCGAGGGCCTTCACGGATTCAGGCACCTGTCCCTTTACAACCGAGAAAACCCCATCTCCCGATGCAATCAACCTCACAGCCCGACCTTTTCTCAGTGCGGCATCGGCAAGCCTGATTATGGTATGGGTGTTTTCTGAGCTGTAAGGTGTGGTTGTGAGAAAAAGTACCAGTTCACGCTCCATATTACTTCCTCCCCTTTTAAAGGTTCAATCTATCAAAACTATCTACTTTATTAGCATTTTTTAAGATAACAGTCAAGAAAAAAATTTTTATACTTTACAGGATATCAAACACCTCATCTGAATAATATCTTCTGTACTGCGCCCCTCTCTTTTTAAACAGTGGCAGAAGCAAAAGCCCCATAACAAACCCACCTATGTGAGCCCACCAGGCAATACCACCACCTGCCCGGGGTGAAATAAGGCTGAAAGCTCCAGAGTATAGCTGAGTGATAAACCAGACTCCAATGTAAATAACTGCCGGTATCTCTATGAAGTAGGGCAGAAAAAATATCGGCACAAGAGTAATAACCCTTGCTGCAGGAAACAATATCAGATAGGCAGCCATTACCCCTGCAATAGCACCTGATGCCCCGAGGGCAGGTACAGTTGAGTGAATGTTAAAAATGAAGTGGGTAATGCTTGCAGAGATTCCACATAGCAGATAAAACAGAAGAAATCTTCCATGACCCATACGGTCCTCAACGTTATCACCGAACAGATAAAGTGTCCACATGTTACTGATGATGTGCATCCATCCACCGTGTAAAAACATATTGGTCAGAAAGGGCCAGTAATTATCCACGGGTAGACCAAAAAACACTGCCCAGGCAGGATGAGAATACCTTGCTGGCACCACGCCAAAAAGATAAAAAAGCCTCTCTAATTCTGCAGGACTAAGAGTGGTCTCAAACAAAAAGACCAGAGAGTTTATAATTATCAATGCCCATGTTACAATGGGAAATTCCCTGCTTGGCACAGTATCTTTAACAGGAAACATACCTTATTCCTCCACAAAGGATATTATACATTTTTTATATGCCTTAAAGGGTGGGAAGCTAAGATTTTATATAAAAAGGGCCTGCCCTGGGCAGGCCCGAATGCTAAAGGGGGCGAAGGAGGTGAGGTTTTATAAGGGGCAAGGCCCCTGATTATGGGTCATAATACCTGTCGAAATAGTACCTTCTTGCATCCCTTCTTCCACGACGATAATCCCTCCTTTGTAGCCTTCTCCACTCGTCACACCAGCCCTTTTCGTAGGGATTTCTTGGAGTGTAACAGGGGTTATAGCAGTCTTCA
>WFMM01000063.1 GCA_015484595.1 Nitrospirota bacterium
ATGGATTTTATGAACCTTTTCTGGCTTTTTTTCATGCTTACCGCACTTCAACCTGTGATAAAACAAAAGTTGCTTGAATCAGCCCGACAAAGACTTATAGCAAAGATAGAAAAGAAGAGGGGCTCACGGGTAATACTTCTTATCCATCGTCAGGAAACCATGAGCCTTCTTGGTTTTCCAGTTCTTCGATACATAGACATAAACGACTCAGAAGAGGTCATCCGCGCCATTCACATGACCGACCCTGATGTTCCGCTTGACATAATACTTCACACCCCTGGAGGGCTTGTGCTTGCATCATACCAGATTGCCCATGCTATAAAACTTCATCCTGGAAAGGTTACGGTCTTTGTTCCCCATTATGCAATGTCCGGGGGCACGCTGATAGCCCTTTCAGCAGATGAGATAATAATGGGTGAGCATGCAGTGCTGGGGCCTGTTGACCCACAGATCGGGGAGTTTCCTGCTGCTTCTTTATTAAAGATTCTTGAAAAAAAGCCGATATCAGAGATAGATGACAGGACACTGGTTCTTGCTGACATTGGACAGAAGGCAATTGAACAGCTACAGAAGCAGGTGTACTTCTTGCTCAAAGACCGCTACAGTGAAGAAAAGGCAAAGGAGCTTGCAGGACTGTTGTCAGAAGGTAGATGGACACATGACTATCCAATTACTGCTGAAGAGGCAAGGTCTCTTGGGCTTAATGTAAATACCGATATCCCAGAGGAGATTTACCAGTTGATGTCGCTTTATAGACAGCCAGTGAAAAGACACACAACGGTGGAGTATCTTCCTGTGCCAAGATACAAAAAACACACAGAGGGAAAACCTGAAAGGAGTTAGATGTTAGAGGCACTTTTTAACCCGGCTTCAATTGCAGTGGTGGGGGCATCAGCCACCCCGGGCAAGGTTGGTCACACAATTGTGAACAATCTTCTGAGGTTTAAGTTCACGGGAAGGGTAATCCCTGTAAACCCACGAGGGGGCGAGATACTGGGGCTGCCGGTTGCAAGGTCAATAAGGGAGGTAAACCCCAGACCTGACATGGTGATAGTCTCCGTGCCTGCCCCTGTGGCTGTGCAGACCATAAGGGAGTGTGATGAGATGGGTGTAGGGGTCTGTGTGGTCATATCCGCAGGGTTTAAAGAGGTGGGAGGAGATGGAGCAAGGCTTGAAGAGGAGCTTAAGGAGATAGTAAGAAGGGGCAAGACCAGGGTACTCGGCCCCAACTGCCTTGGCGTTATAAACACCGCAAACTCCATGAACGCCACCTTTGCAAACCTCATGCTTCCAAAAGGCAGGATTGCCTTTTTTTCCCAGTCAGGTGCCCTCGGCGTGGCTGTGCTTGACTGGGCAATTTCGAATAATATTGGTTTTTCAAAGTTCGTAAGCCTTGGCAACAAGGCAGACCTCAATGAGACCGACTTCATTGAATACCTTATGAATGACCCTGAGACAGATGTCATACTTGGTTATATAGAGGATGTGGTTCAGGGAAAGAGGTTTTTAAGGGTTGCCCGAAGGTGCACAAAGAAAAAACCCATTATACTGATAAAGTCAGGCGGCACGCAGGCTGGAGCCCGCGCTGCATCAAGTCATACAGGTGCACTTGCAGGCTCTGACACTGCCTTCAATGCAGCCTTTAAACAGACAGGTGTTATTCGGGCAGATGGAGTGAAGGAGCTTTTTGAGCTTGCAAGGCTGTTTGTTTACGGAAGGCTTCCCAGGGGAAACAGGATACTGGTCATTACGAACGCCGGTGGGCCGGGCATTATCACTGCTGACCACGCAGAGCGGGCAGGGCTTGAACTTCCCTATCTTAATAAGACTGCCATTAACAGGTTAAGAAAGAGGCTTCCCTCCAACGCCTCACTTTACAATCCAATAGATGTAATTGGTGATGCAGGTCCTGACCGCTACGAGGCTGTGCTGGAGGTTGCCAGAGCGGCAAGGAATATCGATGGCATAGTGGTGATCCTTACCCCTCAGGCAATGACAGACCCTGAAGGAGTGGCTGAGCGGGTAATCTCTGCAACTGAAAAGACCAGGATTCCCATTGTCACCACCTTTATGGGTGGTATAAGTGTGGAAAGTGCAGTTCAGAAGCTAAGGGCACGGGGGATTCCAAACTATTCCTATCCTGAAGATGCTATAAGGGCATACCGCAGTCTGGTGGGCTTTTCCATGTGGCGTAAGAGGAAAGCAGGCCCTCAGAAGAGGTTTACCGTTGACTCAAAGAGGGTAAAGCAGATCTTTAAAGACTCAGTGGCCTCAGGCAGATACGAACTTGGTGAAGACGAGGCAAGGGAGTGCCTCAGGGCCTATGGTTTTAACTTCCCGAGGCAGGCCCTTGCAAAAAGCCCTGATGAGGCGGTAAGGCTATCTGCTGAAATAGGCTTTCCAGTGGTGATGAAGGTCTCCTCCCCGGACATCCTTCACAAGACCGATGTTGGCGGAGTAAAGGTGGGGATCTCGTCAAAAAAGGAGGCAAGGGATGCCTTTTCAGAGATTACCACTTCTTCGCTGAGACATCACCCTGATGCCCTGATAAGGGGTGTAAACATATATGAGATGGTCAGTGGTGGAAAGGAGGTAATAGCTGGTGTTACCTACGACCGCACCTTCGGTCACATGCTGATGTTCGGGCTTGGTGGCATTTATGTAGAGGTTTTAAAGGATGTGAGCTTCAGAGTTGTTCCTGTTACAGAGACCGATGTAAGGGAGATGGTCTCAGAGATAAGGTCCTATGCACTCTTAAAGGGCACAAGGGGTGAAAGACCGGTAGACATAGATGGCATAGTGGAGACCCTTTTGAGGATCAATCAGATGGTGCAGGACTTTCCAGAGATATACGAACTTGACATCAACCCTCTGGTGGTCAAACCCGAAGGGGTTTGGGCACTTGATGCAAGGATAATCCTACAGGGAGGTAAGTGATGAAAAGACTCTATGTTGGCTCATTAAATAGCCCTTCGGGAAAGGAGATAATAGCTCTGGGGATCTGCCTGCTGTTAAAAGACAGGGGCTTTGATACTGGTTTTTTCAAACCGATTGGTATAAGACCGGTAATCCGACAGGGTAAGGTGGTGGACGAAAATGTGGAGTTTTTCAAAAAGATTCTCGGTCTGAATGTTCCTTCTGAAAAGCTATGCCCCATTGTTAAGGGCTTTGACAGCCTTGAGCAGACTGTTTCGGGCAAACTAAGGACAGGAAAAAGGCGCATTATCAGTGCCCTTAACTCCCTTGGCAAACACGATGTTCAGGTTATTTCAGGTGCCCAGGGGATTTCAGATGGGGCAGGTATTGGTATGGACATGAAGGAGTTTATAAAACAGACCGGTTCAGAGCTTTTGCTAATTGAAAGGTGGTCAAGGAATCAGAGCATTGACAACCTTGTTTTTGCAAGGCAGTTTTTCGGCAGTACCCTTAAGGGTGTTGTGCTTAACATGGTGCGTGATAAGGAAAGGGATGAGGTACAGAAAAGGGTGCTACCCTATCTGAAAAGGAAGGGGATAAAGGTGTTTGGTGTGGTTCCCTTTGTGCCAACCCTGATTGCACCAACCGTGGAAGAACTAAAGGGGCTTCTTGGAGGGAAGGTTTTATGCTGTGAGGACAGGCTCAATGAGCTTGTTGAGCACTACCTTGTTGGTGCAATGGATGTATCAGAGGCAATAAAGTATTTTAAAAGGACTCCAAACAAGGCGGTCATCACAGGGGCACACCGTTCAGACATCCAGCTTGCAGCCCTTGAGACATCCACCCGTTGCATCATACTCACTGGTGGTCTTCACACAAATGATGTTATCATTGGTAAGGCAAAACTAAAGGGTGTTCCGGT
The DNA here is from genome assembly GCA_015484595.1 of Nitrospirota bacterium. GTDB lineage: Bacteria > Nitrospirota > Thermodesulfovibrionia > Thermodesulfovibrionales > JdFR-85 > JAADIE01. The sequence goes on from WFMM01000063.1 coordinate 3,839, forward strand.
AATCTCAGTAAGGCACGACACCTTCACAGTGGTTGATCTAATTGAGGGCTTTTATGGAAGGGCATCAATCGCCCACAATGAAAAGGTAGAGATTATCAGAAAGCTAACCTACAGACACCTGAACACGGCGTTATTGCTTAGAGATCTGGGGCTTAAAAAATGAGATGAAGTGGCTCTCAGAATTAGAAGACCTGCTTTCCTCAATAATAAGGGGCAAGACCAGAGAGATAAGACTGGCCATAGTTGCATTGCTTTCAAAGGGACATCTGCTTATAGAAGATGTCCCGGGTGTTGGTAAAACCACCCTCGCCCTTGCACTTGCCAGGGCAACGGACTGCTCATTTCAGAGGATTCAGTTTACCAGTGACCTCCTGCCTTCTGACATTCTGGGAGTTCACATCTACAATCAGGAAAAGAGGGAGTTTGAGTTCAACCCCGGTCCTGTATTTGCAAACATAGTGCTTGCCGACGAGATTAATCGAACAAATCCCAGAACCCAGTCAGCACTGCTTGAGGCAATGAACGAGCGCAAGGTATCCATCGACCGCACCACATACCGACTCCCCCTACCCTTCATGGTCATCGCAACCCAGAACCCCATTGAATACCATGGCACCTTTCCCCTTCCAGAAAGCCAGCTTGACCGGTTCATGCTCCACATGCGGATTGGCTATCCTGAGTATGAAGACGAAAAACAGGCACTCAGGGAGATGAGTGACTTTGAGGCAATAGAGAAAATAACCCCTGTGGTTACAAAAGAGCAGATACTAAATGCACAGGAAGAGGTCAAAGGGGTTCACATTGACGACAGCATCTATGACTACATACTCCAGATAGTGAGGGAAACCCGTAAGAACGACGCTATAAGGCTTGGCGTCAGCACAAGGGGTGCACAGTTTCTGGTTATGGCATCAAAAGGCATGGCCTATCTCAGGGGAAGGGACTTTGTGGTGCCCGATGATGTAAGGGAGCTTGCACCAATGGTGCTTGGACACAGGATAATTCTAAAGACAAGGACATACATAAGGGATGCCGAAGATGCCATCAGAGAGATTACCGAAAAGGTGCCTGTTCCGGTGTGAGACTAAGGGCAACCAGAGAGGGTAAGAGGTTTCTGCTTGCCGTCGTTGTTGTGGGCTTTGCTGCCCTTAACACAGGCAATAACCTGATGTATCTGATCTTCTCCATGCTCTTTTCGGTTTTATTAATATCCATCACGCTTCCCTATCTTAATCTTCGTGCCCTGGAGCTTGAGATTGAAATGGAAGAGCCCATCTTTGTAAACAGGGAAGTGCCCTTAAGGGTTGTTCTGAGAAATACAAAAAAACTGCTACCAGCCTATTCTGTGCGTTTTTTCCTTTTAGGGGTGATTGATGAAGGGATTTACATTGATAAGATTGGAACTGAAACAGAAAGGGAGATTGTCAAGAGGGTGGTATTCAGAAAAAGGGGATACCTTTCATTGGCAGATGCAGGACTCAGCACCTCCTTTCCATTTATCTTTTTTAACCTCACTGTCAGTGCTGATAACTCAAGGAGACTCCTTGTCTATCCTGAAATCCTGGAGATAAAGGACACACTGCCTCTTACACGAAGTATTGAAAGTAGCATCTCAGGCCCTAAAAGAGCCGAGACAGACGAGGCAGGCACTTTGAGGGAGTATCAGCGAGGAGACAGCCTTAAGAGCATACACTGGAAAACAACCGCTAAGAAGGGGAAGTTGATGGTCAGGGAGTTGTATGAGCAGATGCCCCGTCAGGTGAGTATCCTTCTTGACAACAGCATACAGAAAAATAAAGACCACTTTGAAAAGGCAGTAACGCTCACTGCATCGCTTTGCTATTTTTTAATCAATCAGGGCTATCCTGTGCGGCTTGTTACCTGTGGAAAGACCATCCCCTTTGGCACCGGCATTGAGCATCTTTACAAGATACTTGACCTGCTTGCAGTGATAAAGATGGAAGAGCCCTGGAAATGCAGGGCAGAGGCACTTGACAGGGGTGCCCTTATACTGGTTCTTTCCTCAGAGTCATCGGTGTTTGGTCGGTTTTGCTCTGAGGCAAACAGGGTTTATTATGCCAGCAGGTTATAAACTGATAACCTTTTTGGTGGCACTGATTGGAAACGGAAGCATAGTGGTTACAGGTGCCGTTAACCCACTGTTCTTCATCCCAGCCTCTTTTGTGTTTTTAGGCTACCTAAGAGCAATTAAAAACAGACCCCAGGCAAACAGATACATAATCGGTGCTGGCTCCACGGTGGTTCTTTTTGTGTTTCTATTTGATGCCTTTGTGCTTTCTGCTGATGTGATAGTGGCAGTTGCACATCTAACCCTTCTGTTTCACGCCCTTAAGAGCTTTGACATAAAAGAGCCCTGGGACCCGCTTCAGGTATTCTTCATGTCTCTAATCCAGCTCTTACTTGCCTCTGAACTTACCCGCTCGATGATGTTTGGAGTGTTTTTTGTCCTCTTTATAGTGCTTATGGTATTTGCCGTGTTTTACTCTCACCTGATAAAGGAAGGACAGAGGAAAATAGGCCCCTTTGTAAGACCTATAGGGCTTCTTTCCCTTGTGGTTTTTACGCTTACTGTGGTGGTCTTTGTTCTGTCACCCCGACTTCAGGGAAGCCTCTGGGGCAAGGGGCTTTCAAGGGGCATAAGGTCTGGATTTTCTGAAAACATAAGGCTTGGTGGACTAAGTGAGATAAAGCTTGACCCCACTGTTGTGATGAGGGTAAGGATAACACCCCGACCTGACTACACTCCCTATTTCAGGGGGATTACCTATGAGCTCTATCAGGATGGCCAGTGGATAAGTCTTTCCGGGGAGTTCAAAACCCTTTATGGTAGCAGGGGGCATTTTTTTATAAAGAAACCTGAAGGCTCAGGGGTTTTTACACAGGACATAATCCTTGAGCCCCTTGATACAGAGGTGGCATTTGCCATGAGGAATCCACTTGAGTTTCAGGCTGACACAGAAAGCATCAGACTGGACAGTGCTGAAACGGTCTATGTGCCTGAGAAGAAAAACAAGAGGCTCCATTATGTTGTAAAAAGCTCAGACGAGCCCATTGCTCTTAAGAGGTTTTCTCCTGTTTATCTCAATGTGCCTGATGATATGAAGAGGCTCAGGGAGCTTTCTTTAAGGATAACCAGGGGCATGAAAGAGGAAAGACAGAAGATAAGGGCGATAATGGATTATCTGAGAAGAAACTACTCCTACTCACTAAAGGTAAACACCCCTCAGGGTGTAAACCCTGTAGAGGACTTCCTCTTCAGGACGAAAAAGGGCTACTGTGAACACTTTGCCTCCTCACTTGCCCTTATGTTAAGGGCAGCCGGAGTTCTAACACGGGTTGTTTCAGGATTTACAGGAGGTGAATACAACAGCCATGGCAATTACTACATCGTCAGACAGAAGGATGCCCACACATGGGTTGAGGCATTGGTGGATGGCCGCTGGGTCAGACTTGACCCTACCCCATCGGTGAAGCCCGAAAGGCCACCTGAGATAGTTCTTTACATTGACTACCTGAAACTGAGGTGGGAGCGATATGTTGTTCAGTTCAGCCGCTACGACCAGATAAGACTCTTAAGGACATTCTCAAGACCCCTCAGTCTGCACTGGATAAGAAGCCAGGGTGTAAGAGGCTGGGTTCTGGCTTTTCTTTTGATTGTC
>WFMM01000064.1 GCA_015484595.1 Nitrospirota bacterium
GTGGTTTTTGGGCCATGCCCTGGAAGCACCACGGTCTCATCAGGAAGTGACATCAACCGTTTAAAGGACTCCTTGAGTTTTGGCAGGCTTCCACCGTGAAAATCGGTCCTTCCCACAGAGCCTGCAAAAAGGGTATCTCCTGTTATAACCGTGCCCTCACCATAAAGGCATATACCACCTGGGCTGTGCCCAGGGGTGTGCATCACGGTAAACCTCAGTGCCCCTGCCTCTATGGTATCGCCTTCCTTTAAAAAACCATCAGGCTCTGGAAGGGGCTTCATATCATACCCCCAGAACTTGGCCATATCCCGGGCTGCTTCGTATATCAGGAGTTCCTCTTTGTGTATTAGCACAGGTGCACCGGTTGATTCCTTAAGCTCAGGCACTGCTCCCACATGGTCAAAGTGGGCATGGGTGCAGATGATGTATTTAACATTGAGCCCTTCAGAGCGGATTACCTCTTCAATCCTGTCCGGCTCGTCTCCGGGGTCAATCACAAGGCAGTCCTTTGTGGAGGAGTCAAAGATGATGTATGTGTTTGCTTCAAGGGGACCTACGACGAGTGTTTTTGTGTTCATTTTTAGGTTTTAACAAAAAAAGGCACCAGCAGAGGTCTTATCTCTGTTCTGGTGCCATTTCCTATCTTAAATCTTAAATGGATTTACGAAGAATACGATCAAAACCACAACCAGAGCGTAGATACAGAGAGACTCAATCATTGCAAGACCGATGATGAGGGTTGTGGTGATCTTACCTGATGCATTAGGGTTGCGTGCTACGCCCTCGCAGGCCTTGCTAACACCGAGTCCCTGACCAATGCCTGTGCCAAAAGCAGCAAGACCGATTGCAAGACCACAGCCGATAACAGCCATTGAATAATAACCGATCTTTGATGCAGCAGCGGCACCCTCAGCACCAAAGGCAACCGGAGCAAATAAAGCAATCGCTACAAGCGAAAGAAGAGCAGCTACGGTAAACTTCTTCATTCCTTACTCCTCCTTTCTGAAGGTTTTAATTAATGTGCCTCTTCAACGGCACCAGCAAGATACAATGTGCTTAACAGCACAAAGACGAAGGCCTGAACAATGTTTACCAGAACTCCAAGGCCAAGAACTACAATCGGTATAAAGGCCGGCACAAGACCCATCAGCACTGCAATGAGCAACTCATGAGAGACCATGTTGCCAAAAAGCCTGACAGAGAGAGTAAGGGGTCTTGCAAAGTGTCCGATTACCTCAACAAAGAACATAAGTATCATGAGAGGCAATGCAAGTATGGAACGAATGGGCCCAAGAAAATGATTTATATACTTTGCCTTGTGAACCCTGAGTCCATAGTAATGAGTGGCAAAAAATACAGGCACTGCACAGGATGCAGTGGTGTTTATGTTTGCCGTTGGTGTGGCAAACCCTGGGATCATGCCAAGGAAGTTACACAGCAGTATGTAAAACCCCAGTGTTGCTATAAGTGGAAAGTGTCTCCTTGACCATTCTGGCCCGATGTTTTCTTCACAGAGGTTATAAAGTGCCTCTACGATGGTTTCAATGAAGTTCTGAGTGCCCCTTGGAACGAGACTAATACTTTTTCTTACAATAAGACCTACAATAATAAGTATGATCATGGCTACCCACGAATATGTAACATAGGGTGGCACCCCGGGAATATTGATCAAATATGCCTCTTCCACCATAATCCTCCTTCTACAGAACTAAGAGATGCGGTTGTAAGTGGTATATATTACAATTACAATGAAGAATTGTCAAGGATGGTGAATTTTAATTTTTTAATATACCTAATTTGAATTTTTATAATGGTATGTCGTTAATACTGAATATTGCCATGAGCATGCTTACCACAATGAACCCTACCACAAGGCCCATAACCAGAATGATGGCAGGCTCGATAAAGCTGATAAGCCGCTTAATCATTGCACGGCTTTCTGCCTCAAACCTCTCGGCAATCTTAATGAAGGTGTCTTCAAGCCTTCCTGCCTCCTCGCCGACAGCCACCATCTGTAAAACTACCTCGGGAAACACTCCGCTTTCCCTTAATGGATTGGTAATGCCCCTTCCCTTTCTGACCCCTTCCTCAAGCACTGAGAGATTTTCAGATATAAGTTGATTACCCACCACCTCACGGGAAATCCTGATGGCAGTAAGTATTGGAACACCACTTTTAAGAAGGGTGCCCATGGTCCTTGAAAACCTTGATATGTAGATGCGCATCTGGAGTTTGCTAATGATGGGGAGTTTTATTAGTGCCCTGTCAATGTTAAGACGGCCCTCCTCGGTTGCGGCATATCTCTTGAGGGCATAAACGGAAAACACCACTAAACCCACCACGACCCACCAGTAGGATGCCACTGTCTTGCTGAAGTTCATAAGTATCAGTGTAGGAAGTGGCAGGGTCTGTCCCATCTCCTCAAAGATTACCGCAAATCGTGGGATTACATAAAGCATCAAAACCGCAATGGCTCCTGTGCCTACGAGGGTTAGAAGTATGGGGTACACCAGGGCAGAGAGGATTTCTTCTTTGAAAGTTGTTGTGGTTTCAAGGAAAGAGGCAATTCGTCTTAGCACTGGCTCCAGAATCCCTCCTGCCTCTCCTGCCTTTACCATATTTATATACAGCCTCGGGAAGACCCTGTGTTTTGACAGTGCCTGAGAAAGGGTCATGCCCCTTTTAAGGTCGCGGTTTACCTCGTTTAGGATTTCTCTGAGGAGTTCCTTTTCGCTGTGCTCAGAAAGAACACCTATGGCTCTGTCAATCTGAAGCCCTGCTTCAAGGAGGCTTGCAAGCTCATCAGTGAAGACCTGAAGGTCCTTGGTGTTTACCCTTTTCAGGAAGCTAAAACCACCTGGTTTGTAAGGGGCAATCTTAATGGGTATATAGCCTTCAGAGCGAAGCCCCTCTTTGAGGGCATCCATATCAGGGGCATTTCTTTTGTCCTTTACCCTTTTGCCTGAGCGGTCAACTGCTTCGTATACAAAAAGGGGCATAAACCTATCTTAATGCCTTTACCTATGGAAAGGCAAGATGGTAGTATATGTGAACGGTTAATTGATTTTATGGCGTTCTTTGCGTTTATCGGGTTCTTTGCGTTAATCGCGTTTATAGCGTTCATTGAGTTTGATAGCGTTTGTTGGGGGGTGGGGTGTAGTTAGTGTTGAGTGTTGAATTTTGAGTGTTGAGTTAATGGGTTTTTTACTAAACACTAAAAACTATGCACTCAAAACTAATAACTACTCCCTACACGCTACCCCTTACACCCTGTCTTTCAGAGCAAAAGGGCAGAAGTGCGGAAGTGCAGAAGGTTTGAGAATTTGAAAAATTGTAAATAGGGATTTGTTTAGGATTTAGAGATTAGTATTTAGAATTTATAAATTAAGGGGGTTTTCATGTCTACAATTGAAAGGGCTATTATCAGTGTATCTGACAAGACAGGGATAGTAGAGTTTGCAAAGGCATTAAATGAAATGGGCGTTGAGATACTCTCTACCGGAGGAACGGCCAGGAAGATAAAGGATGCAGGTATAGCCGTAACAGAGGTCTCGGATTATACGGGTTTCCCGGAGATGATGGATGGCAGGGTGAAGACGCTTCATCCAAAGATACACGGTGGAATACTTGCCCTGAGGGACAACCCCGAGCACATGAAGGCACTTGATGAGCATGGCATAAAAAGGATAGATATGATAGTGGTTAATCTTTATCCCTTTGAACAGACCATATCAAAGCCTGATGTCACCTTTGAGGAGGCAATAGAAAACATAGACATCGGTGGACCCACAATGATAAGGGCTGCGGCTAAGAACTTCCGTTATGTGGTGGTCGTAGTGGACCCGGCTGATTACGATACCGTTCTTCAGGAGATGAGAGAGCAAAAGGGAGAGGTTTCTTACGAAACCCGACTACGCCTTGCACAAAAGGTATTTGCCCACACAGCCCGTTATGATGGTATGATTGCTGATTATCTAAATAAGATAATTCAAGGTTAAATCATGGAATCATTTACAAGGATAAAGGAGCATTATAATTTTCGTCCTACCGATGAGGAGCTTGTAAGGAGCCTGTATCCACTTATTGAAAAAAATGCAACCCGTATTATAGAGGAAATTGAAGACCATATTGTCTCGATAGGGGATGAGACAATACACGAGAAACTTAAAAGATATGTTGATCTTCCAGCAAAACATAAACACTGGCTTCTTAATCTCTTTAAAGGACCTTATGATAACAACTACTATTACAGGCTATTAAAAATTGGAAAGGTTCATGCTGATAAAGAGATAAACCCTCATTATGTAAGTGCCACAATGAACAGGATCAGACGAATACTGATAGACTTGCTTTCCGAGGAGTTTGACGACAGGATTTACAGAACCAGGCTAAAGGTGGCTGTACATAAGTTATTAGACATTAATTTAGATGTAATCACAAGCGCCTATGTAGAGGAGGAGATAGAACAGTTTTCAACTGCTTATAAATTAAAGAGCTCCCTGGTAAACTTTGCTGAAAAATTTTCAAGCACAATGAATCTGGTGCTTGTTTTTTCTCTGATATTAATTACACTTGGAGTTGTGGGGCTTTTCTTTTATGACCTTATAACGATGTTTCATGAAAATCTATCGCATGGAATAATTACGGCTCTTGGCTCTCTTTTGATTTTGTGGGTACTAATAGAGCTTATGAACACAGAGATAGCCCACCTTAAGGGTGGAAAGTTTAATATAAGTGTCTTCATAGGAGTTGCCCTTGTGGCCTTTATCCGAGACCTTATGGTGGCAACTCTAAAACATGAAAAACTTGATATGGCCTATTATCTGGTAGCAGCTATAATGATACTTGGTGTAGTCTACTGGCTCGTTGTTAGATCAGAATCAAGAAGAGACTTTTAAGAGAAAATCAGACAGTCTCATTGACTAAAGGAGGTTAATAGATGAAGGTTCTGGTAATCGGCGGAGGTGGCAGAGAGCATGCCATTGTCTGGAAACTTGCACAGAGCAAAAAGGTAGAAAAGATTTACTGCTGCCCTGGCAATGCCGGTATCTCAGAGCTTGCCGAGTGTGTCGATATCTCAGTGAATGACCATGAGGGTCTGGTTAACTTTGCAAAGTACGAATGGATAGACATGACCATTGTGGGCCCTGAGGCCCCACTGTCAAAGGGTATAGTGGATGTTTTTGAGAAAAGGGGACTCAGGATTATGGGCCCTACCAAGGCAGCAGCAGAGATAGAGGCAAGCAAGGTCTTTGCCAAGGAGTTTATGAAGAAGTACAACATCCCCACCGCTGAGTACAGGGTCTTTACATCCTACCTGCATGCTGAGGAGTATGTTCGCATGAAGGGTGCCCCTATCGTTATAAAGGCTGATGGCCTTGCAGCAGGAAAGGGTGTTATAGTGGCAAAAACCGTTGATGAGGCAATTGAGGCACTGAAAAAGATCATGAAGGAAAGGGTCTTTGGTGATGCTGGAGAACGGGTAGTGGTTGAAGAGTGCCTGACAGGTGAGGAGGCATCCTATCTGGTATTCACAGACGGTGATACCATCCTCCCCATGGCAAGCTCCCAGGACCACAAAAGGGTCTTTGACAATGATGAGGGACCAAACACAGGTGGAATGGGTGCGTACAGTCCTGCTCCAGTGGTCACACCTGAGGTGGAAGAAAAGATTATAGAAAAGGTCATGAAACCAGCCATCCGGGGGTTAAAAAGGGAAGGAAGAAAGTACAGGGGTGTTCTTTATGCGGGTTTGATGATTAAAGAGGGCGAGCCCTATGTGCTTGAGTTTAACTGTCGATTTGGTGACCCCGAGACCCAGCCGCTACTTACGAGACTGAATACCGACCTTCTTGAGATTGCAATGGCCATCACAGAGGGAAGGCTCTCAACCATGATGCTTGAGTGGAAACCGGAGGCTTCGGTCTGCGTGGTGGCTGCCTCAGGAGGTTATCCGGGTAGCTACGAAAAGGGAAAACCCATAAAGGGGCTTGACAGGGTAAAGGAGTTAGAGGATGTGGTGGTCTTTCATGCCGGCACTGCCTTTAAGGATGGGCAGATTGTCACATCAGGAGGAAGGGTGCTTGGGGTGACTGCCCTGGGTAAAGACATAAGACAGGCAAGAGACCGTGCGTATCAGGCACTGGGTATGATAGAGTTTGAGGGTATGCACTACAGAAAGGACATAGGACTCAAGGCTCTTAAGAGATGAGGAGACTCTTTTTAATCACCACGGTATTGTTTTTTATCTTAAGCCAGCCGGTTTATGCCCTTAAGGTCAGAGAGTTTCATCTTAAAAACGGGCTTAAGCTCCTTGTCATAGAAAATCACAAGGCCCCCATTGCAACCTTTCAGGTATGGTACAGGATCGGCTCAAGGAATGAGCAGAGGGGAAAGACAGGCATAAGCCATCTGCTTGAGCACATGATGTTTAAGGGAACGAAAAACTACGGGCCAAAGACATTTTCAAGGACCATACAGAAAAACGGTGGCATTGACAATGCCTTTACCACCAAGGACTACACCATGTACTACGAAAACCTCTCCTCTGACCGCATAGAGCTTGCCATGAAGCTTGAGGCTGACAGGATGCAGAACCTGCTACTCAGTCCCGAGGATGTTAAGTACGAACGCTCCGTGGTGATGGAAGAACGAAGGATGCGTTATGAGGACGACCCTCAGAGCCTGCTTTACGAAGAGTTAATTGCAGCAGCCTTCAAGGTCCACCCCTACCACAACCCTGTTATTGGCTGGATGGATGACATTGCAAGCCTGAGTGCCGATGACCTAAGAAGGCACTACCAGACCTACTACAGACCCGACAACGCAGTGGTGATCGTGGCAGGTGATGTCAGTGCAGAGCAGGTCTACGAACTTGTGAGGAAGTACTTTGGCTCGATAAAGCCTGCAAAGAAGCCTCTCTGTAAGGTGAGGATAACCAGAGAGCCAGGGCAAAGAGGTAAAAGGATAGTCTATCTAAAAAAGGAGGCAGAGCTACCCTACCTGCTTATGGCCTATCATGTGCCAAGCTACCCTGAAAGGGATGCAGCAGCCCTTGATGTATTAAGCACCATCGTCTCTGGCAAAAGCGGCCTTTTATACAGAGACCTTGTGAGGAAAAAGAAGATAGCCCTAAGTGCCTTTGCCTCCTATAGCGGTCTTAACAAAGACCCCTTTTTGTTCTTCTTTGGTGGAACACCTGTGCCAGGGAAAACCGCTGAGGAACTCCTTGAGGCTATGAAAAAGGAGATAGAATACTTAAAGACAAACCCTCCCACTGAGAGGGAACTTCAGAAGGCAAGAAACCAGGTGGAGGCAACCTTCATTATGGGGCAGGACTCCATCTTTTTTCAGGCAGAGCTGGTTGGCATGTTTGAGATGATAGGTGACTGGCACCTGATTGACCAATACCTGAAGGATATACGCTCCGTCACCCCGCAGGATGTACTGGATGTGGCAAAGAGGTACTTCAATGACGAAAACCTCACAATCGGCATACTTGTGCCAGACAAAAGGGGTAAGGACAAATGAAAAGGGCAGTCTATCTCTTCATAGGGGTTTTGCTTGTCCTTTTATTGATCAGCCCATCCTTTGCTTTTGATGCGCACAGAGAGGTGCTACCTGATGGAATGGTTCTTTTACACTCTGAGCAGCCCTATCTCCCTGTGGTTCATGTGGTCGTGCTTTTGAAGGCATCACCCTTTGACGAACCACCCGATAAGGCAGGGCTTGCCAATCTTACAGCCGAGCTCCTTATGGAAGGCACAGACTCGAGGACCTCAGAGCAGATAAGTGAGGAGGTGGAGTTTATAGGGGCAGAGCTTGATGCATCAGCCTCAAGAGACTACACCACCATATCGCTTTCGGTCTTAAAGAAGCACCTTAAGAAGGGGATGGAGCTTCTGTCTGATGTGCTACTTAATCCGTCATTCAGAGAGGATGAGATAGAAAGGAAAAAGGAGCTCATCATTGGCAGTCTTAAACGCTCCGAAGAGGACCCCTCCTTCGTGGCCTCCAGGGCGTTTAGAAAGGCCCTTTACGGCACTGAACACCCCTACGGAAGGCTCGTAAGGGGCTCAGTGGAGACACTGAAGAATATAACCAGAGAGGATATAGTGAAGTTTTACAAAGACCATTATCTGCCTGGAAATGCAATCGTTGCAGTGGTGGGTGACATCAGCCTCTCTGATGCAAAGGGGTTGATTAAGAGGTATTTTTCAGGATGGCACGGAAGGGTAAGCCCTGAAAAAAAGACCTGCAGGGTAAGGAAGAGATTTAAAAGGACCATCATAACCATCGACCGTGACCTCAAACAGGCAACCGTCCTTCTTGGACACCTTGCAGTGAAGCGAACAAACCCTGATTATTACGCACTTCAGGTGATGAACTACATACTCGGTGGTGGAGGTTTTGCATCAAGGCTCATGACACGGATAAGAGAAGACCTCGGGCTTGCCTACGATGTCTATAGCTTTTTTACCTCTTCAAAGGATGTTGGATTTTTTCAGGTGGGTGTTCAGACAAAAAACCCCTCTGCCTCTGATGTGATAGAGATAATCCTTAAGGAGATGAAAAGGATACAGTCACAGCCTGTATCAGATGAAGAACTCTCTGATGCAAAGGCCTATCTAACAGGAAGTTTTCCAAGAAGGATAGACACCATGGACAAGATTGCACGGTTTCTGGTTCTTACCGAGTTTTATGGCCTTGGGCTTAACTACGACAAAGACTACATAAGGCTCATAAACTCTGTAACAAAACAGGACATCCAGAGGGTTGCAAAGAAGTACCTCCATCCTGAGGGCTACACACTGGTGGTGGTGGGAAAGATAAAGGAAACAGGAATAAAATAGTTTTTTACTCCCTAAACGCTACACCCTTCACCCTAAGAAAGTGGTGGCGGTGGAGGGATTCGAACCCCCGACTCTGCGGATATGAGCCGCATGCTCTAACCAACTGAGCTACACCGCCAAAAGCTGCCTAAGAGGTTAATTATTATATCAAAACAGCACTTTTTAATAAAAGAGCCTGTACCGTCTCATCCTTATGTTTATCAGAAGTCCCACGGCCATGAAGTTACTGACCAGTGCAGTCCCTCCGTAACTGAAAAAGGGTAAAGGCACTCCCACAACAGGCATAAGCCCCATGGTCATCCCTATGTTTATAAAGACATAAAGTAGGAACATCAGGCTTATTCCTGTTGCCAGCAAGGTGCTGAAGCTGTCCTTTGCAATGTAGGCAGTCTCAAAACCCCTCACTACCAAAACAAGATATAGGATGAGCACAAACACAGAGCCCAGAAAGCCCCACTCCTCAGCAAACACGGAAAACACAAAGTCTGTGTGTTTTTCAGGCAGAAACCTGAGCGGCCCCTGTGTGCCCTTTAGATAACCCTTCCCGAGGAACCTGCCAGAGCCAATGGTAATCTTTGATTGCTCTATCTGGTATCCGATCTTGAAGGGGTCCCTTTCAGGCTGGACAAAGGCAATCAGCCTGTTTTTCTGGTATGGCTTAAGGCTATGCCACACCAGTTTGCCTGACAGAGGAGAAAGAAGTAGCACCAAGGCAAGGGTGGTAAGCAGTATCTTTCTCTTCACTCCATAGATGAGAATCAGGGAGGCACTGATAATAAAAAGCATAATGGCAGTGCCAAGGTCAGGCTGCTTAAATAAGAGCCCAAAGGGAAGGGCTCCAAATAGGAGGAGACTTGCACCGAAGGTAATACCATCAATGGGAGATCGCTTGCTCTGAAGATAATTCGAAAGTGCCACTATCAGGATTATCCTGAAGACCTCAGAGGGCTGAAATCTGATGGGCCCGATCTTTAACCACCTCTGAGCCCCCATTCCAATGTAGCCTTCAAAGATGGTAAGTAACAGGAGAAAAAGCCCTATGCCATAAAGGTAGTAGGAAAGTCTCTGTAGCCATCTATAATCAAAGACGAACATGGCCACCATGGCAAACAGGCTTATCACAAGCCATATGCTCTGACGGATGTAAAAGGGTGGATGTGATGGTTCAAACGCAGGACGGGTTGCACTGAAAATGGTCAGTATCCCTGTTATCGTAAGTAACAGGGGCACGAAAAACAGTATCCTGTCTATCTCTTTTAACTTTTTAAGGGGTATTTTTTTCATTGCCCTTTATGTACTGCTCAATGGTTTTCTTTGCAATAGGTGCTGCGGTTTCACCACCGTGTCCACCGTGCTCCACAAAGACAGAAAGTGCAATCTCGGGGTTCTTAACAGGGGAAAAGGCAACAAACCAGGCATGGTCTCTGGGTAGCCATCTTTTGCTTTCATCCTCATCCGCTGGTCTGCTTACAACCTGTGCAGTGCCTGTCTTACCTGCAATGGGAGCCACACCTGAGCGTGCACGCCAGCCCGTTCCCCTGGGGTTTACCACAACGTCATACATGGCCCTTTTGATAAATCTAATCGTCGATGGTTTAAGCACCACCTTACCCAGTATCTGAGGCTCTTCATCCAGTAACACAGATGGTCTGTATATCGTCCCCCCATTTGCTATTGCAGCGACCATTACAGCTGCCTGGGCAGGTGTAACTGATACATAGCCCTGACCTATGGCTGCATTAAAGGTCTCTCCAAGATACCAGGGCCTTCCCCTTACCCTCTTTTTCCAGCGGGTAGTTGGAATAAGGCCTGACCGTTCAGTGCATAGCTTCAGTCCCACAGGGCTTCCAAGTCCAAAGGCACGAGCGTATTTGGCAATCCTGTCAATGCCAAGAAGTCTGCCAACCTCGTAAAAGTACACATCGCAGGACTCAACTATGGCACGCCTGAGATTAACCAGACCGTGGCCTGATTTCTTCCAGCATCGAAACCTCCATCTGCCAACCGATATAAACCCTTTGCAATCAACACTGTAACCAGGCGTGATAACCCCCTCCTCAAGACCTGCAATGGCTACGATAAGTTTAAAGACCGAGCCTGGTGGGTACTGGCTTTGTAAAACCCTGTTAAGCATTGGATGCCTTGGATTGTTGATTAACTTATTCCATCTGTCTTGAGAGATACCATGGATAAATTCATTAGGATTAAAGGATGGCAGGCTTACGAAGGCAATGACCTTTCCATTTCGTGGATCAATAGCCATGAGTGCACCTGATTTTCTCTTAAATGCATTTTCTGCCTCTATCTGGGTGTTTATGTCTATGCTCAGGGTGATGTCATTTCCCCGTCTTGGCGGGATAATGCTAACGGTTCTTAACTGCCTGCCAAGGGCATCTACCTCTATAAACTTCCTTCCCGGAGTGCCTCGAAGGGTCTCATCGTAAAGGGCCTCCACTCCCCACTGCCCGACCGGTGCATTTTGCACTATCTCCTTTTTAGACCTTTTCCTTAACTGCTCAACTGTGGGAAGACTCAGGTATCCAATAAGGTGAGAGGCTGTTTTTTTGTAAGGGTAGTATCTTGTGACATCGGTCTCTATTATAAGACCTGGAAAGTCAGACCTCCTTGCCTCTATTTTTGCCACATCACTGAAGCTGAGCCCTGCCTTAAGACGGATGGGCTCAAGCCTTTTGGTGTCCTGTCCTGAAATGAGTTTTCTAATCTCCTCTTCCTTCATGTCAAGAAGCTCTGATAGGGCCTTTATGTCAAGGCTGTCCTCTGAGATGCCTGGAAGCAGGGATGCGACAAAAAGTGGGGCGTTTTTTACGAGTTTTACACCGTTTCGGTCATAGATAATCCCTCGGGGTGCAGGAATCTTTACCACCCTTATGCGGTTTTTGATGGACTGGGCAAGGTAGTAATCGCCCTTAAGCAGCTGTAGCTGCCAGAGCCTGAGCAGAAGAACTACAAATAAAGCCACGGTCAGATATGTGAAAAACTGAGCTATCCTTCTTTTGTTACTCATTTGTCCTGTAACGAAAGACCAGGCCAAAGGGTGCGTTAAAGAGTGCCCTGCCCAGTGCAAGAGGCACGAAATCACCAAAGGGAACAGGCTGTCCTGAAAAGATACCAAGACAGATATATACAACTATGTCGTCAAAGATGGTTATAAGAAACATTGAAGCAAGCCCGATAAGGGGTCGCCAGTAGTAAAAAACTGCCGGAATGTTTGCCACGATTATACCTGAAAGCCCCTTTGAAAGTAACGATGGTCCTACCAGTCCACCAGAAAGCAAATCCTCCAGAAGGCCTGCCACTAAAGCGGTGGCAGTGCCTTGGGTGGTTCCTTTCTTTAAGGAGATGAAGTAAACAGGCAGGATCGTAAGATTAAGCCTTATTGACCACAGCGAAAGAAAGCCCTGAAGGACCACCGTGGCAATCACCACAACTACAACCAATGCCATATAAAGTGCCTTGTTTTTCAACTACCCTCTCTCCAGAACCATCACATTTTCTATCCTGTTTAACTCTACGAAGGGCCTGACCTTTACAATGTAAAAAAGCTCGTCTGCTCCCTCGATAGAGGATATCCTGCCGACGGGAATCCCCTTTGGAAAGAGCCTGTCAAGGCCAGAGGTCACGAGGGTCATTCCCTCTTTCAGTTCCTCCTCCTTTGAAACATACTTAAGTGTGCATTCCTCTGTGCCTGTGCCAGAGACAACTCCCTCAACTCTGGTCTCTTTTACCCTAACAGAGACAGAAAAGTTCACATCCGATATCAGCAGAACCTTTGCATAACCTCCAAAAACCTCTATTACCTTGCCTGCAAGGCCCTCAGCAGTAACCACAGCCATGTCCTTTTTTACTCCATCCTTACTTCCACGGTTGATGACCATTATCCGTGGCCAGGGGCGGTTTCCCATGGAGATTACCCTTGCAAGGGTTACCACACGGGAGTATCGGTTTTTAAGTTTTTCAAGCTCCTTAATTCTTTCCTTTTCGTAAAGCATCTCTTCAAGCTGGCTAAGCATCATCCTTAGCTTGAGGTTTTGCTCTTTTAGTTGCTGGTTTTCTCTCTTCAGTCTCCTGTAAGAGACTATGGTGTTTGTGGCTTTTTGCTTCAGTGATGTAATGTTTTTTTCAAGCCACAGGATGGGACGCTGAATGAGTGCAGGCCCATGAAGGGGTTTTCTGGCAGATTGAAAAACCATCAGGGCTATGGTGCCAAAGAGAAAAAGGAAAAGCAGAACAATCTTTTTGTTAAACATAGGTCTTTTGTAAGAGCCTCAGACGGCTTAATTTCCTAGGGCAACGCGCTGAAGAAGGTCTATCTCATCAAGCATCTTACCCACCCCTCTGACAACGGCTGTTAGCGGGTCGTCAGCCACTATAACAGGCAACCTGGTTTCCTCTTTTATCAGCAGGTCAAGCCCCTTAAGAAGGGCTCCACCACCTGCAAGCACAATCCCCTTGTCAACTATATCTGCTGCAAGTTCTGGAGGGGTGTTTTCAAGGGCGGCCTTTATTGTATCAAGTATAACACGGACAGGCTCCTCAAGAGCCTCTCTTATCTCTTCGGCCTTTATCTCAATGGTCTTTGGGATGCCTGAGACCATGTCTCTGCCCTTTATTTCCATGGAGTCAGAGCCTTCCTTCACAGGAAAGGCAGAGCC
Organism: Nitrospirota bacterium; assembly: GCA_015484595.1. Classification (GTDB taxonomy): domain Bacteria; phylum Nitrospirota; class Thermodesulfovibrionia; order Thermodesulfovibrionales; family JdFR-85; genus JAADIE01. Next base: position 13,526 of record WFMM01000064.1, read on the forward strand.
AATCTCTATCTTTATCTGCTCAGCGGTTCTCTCGCCTATCATCAGATTATACTTTCTCTTTATGTAGGCAAGTATGGTTTCGTCCATCTTGTCACCACCCACCCTTACGACCTTGCTGTACACAATACCATCAAGGGAGATAACGGCAACATCGGTCGTGCCTCCTCCAATGTCAACTATCATGTTGCCCGAGGGTTCACCAACAGGCAGTCCCACACCAACTGCAGCAGCCATTGGCTCAAGTATCAGATAGACCTCACGGGCACCTGATGCCTGGGCAGCGTCCTTTACTGCCCTCTGCTCTACCTGTGTGATACCTGATGGAACACCGATTATGATCCTTGGTGAGATAAAGCTCTTTCGGTTGTGAACCTTGGTGATAAAGTACTTGAGCATCTCGCCGGTTGCGTCAAAGTCGGCAATAACTCCGTCTTTCATTGGACGAAGTGCAGTAATGTTGGCAGGGGTTTTTCCAAGCATCTTTTTTGCCTCTGCACCTACTGCTATGGTCTTACGGTTGTCCTTACGGATGACAACCACCGATGGCTCATTACATACGATTCCCTTACCCTTTACATAGACAAGGGTGTTTGCAGTTCCCAGATCTATGGCAAGGTCATTGGAAAAAAGACCGAGTATCTTCTGAATAAACATCTGTCCTCCCTGTTTAACAGATAAGCTTCCTCAAAAGAGGAGGTGTGTTAATAGTATCAGATAAAAGAGCGTATTTTCAACTGTGGATAGCGAAGAAGAAAAAATATCCCATGCCACAGGGGATAACCCAATAGGAAAAATCAATCAGCTCCTGTTGACCTCTCACCACGCAGTATGGTTAAATTTATAGTAGAGCAATGGAGGGGCAGATGAGATGCAGGCATATGGAAAAGACAAGGGGCGGAGTGGTATGTAATGCAGGATATGCTCCCTATGTGCCAACCACCTTTGAAGTAACCCTCTACTGTTTTAGCAACGACCACAGGAACTGTCCGTTCTTTATGGTCTCAAAAGGCACAGTGGGTTTCCAGATTACACCTCAGAATTCAGGCTCTTTCGAAGAAGGGAGGTTTTGGAATGAAAACAGATATGGAGAAAGAGGAGGTTCAGAAGGTATTTGATGAATTCATGGGTTATCTGTCAAGGATTACAGATAAGGCATACACAGCCGACCTTGCCCATAAACTTAAGATACCTTTTGAGCTGTCACTTTTTATCCAGTATGCAATATCAGAGTGTCTTCACAACGGTGCAAAAAAGGACCTTCAGTATCTTTCAAAAAAATACTTAAGGAGGCTTAAAAACCAGACGGTAAGGGATAGTTAAACAGGGTAGGCAGATGTCTTTGCTAAGAAGAGGGGTGCTCTGGTATCCAGAGCTTTCCCTTTTCTATTATGTGCACCACCTGCCAGTGTCTCCTCTGTAACTCCCTGGCAATCCATCTTCTGTGGCATCGCCAGGGAAACTTTTCTGCACAGATAATCACCACAGGGCCTTCCTCTGCCAGTTTCTCAAGCATGTCAATTCCCCTTCTGAATTCCTCGGTCAATGTGTGCTTAATGTATCCACCCTTACGGTAACCGCCAAGCTCCCTGCCAAGGTATTTATACTGTATGGCATTTTCCCTGAGCAACCCTTCAAGATATTCTCTGTTAAACATGGGCATAGAGCTCTTTGGAAATCGTCTTACATCTGCCACCACCTTTATGGAATAGGCAAGGAGAATCTCTATAAAGTCCTCCTCTGACCTTCTGTCTGTTCCAAGGGTGTATATAACTCTTTTACTGTGCATCCTTCTGAGCCACTCTGACGGTCCTAAGACGGTTTATTGCAGCTGCAAGCTCAAAGGAGCGAAACAGGGCATAGTCTCCCCTGGGGAAGGCACTAAGCAGGTCAAGCCCCTTTCGTTGTATCTCGCTGACCACCAGACTGACCACCTCCTCCAGGGTCCTTTTTCCATCCATGTATCTCATGGCATAGACTATTGCATCACCTATTGCATTGGTCTGTGCCTCTGAAACGAGTTGCTCAACAGCCCCTAGCTCTATAAGCTCCCTTCCAAACTGTATCGAATAAAGACCCTTTGGAGAGACCTTTACCTCACGCCTTCCCCTGCTTGGGTCAAAGCTTTCTTTTAAAGGGATACGCTTTTTTATTCTGCCAAAGGAGCTACCACCTTCTGTCTTTCTTTCCTTTATGTATTTTTGAGCTATTTCCCTTGCCCTGCCTGTGCAGTCTTCTGCCTGATACTGCTTCATGCATATCACATGGTCTGCCACATCAAAGTAATCACCCGAGCCACCTATGACGATGATGCTTGAAACTCCGAGGTCTGTATAAAGCTGTCTTACCTTGTCAATAAAAGGCGTTATGGGTTCTTGGTCTTTGCTGATGAGTTCCTGCATACGGTGGTCACGGATCATGAAATTGGTTGCAGAGGTATCCTCGTCTATGAGCAGTAGCCCTGCCCCTGCCTCAAGGGCCTCAATAATGTTTGCTGCCTGGGAGGTGCTTCCACTTGCGTTTTCAGTGCAGAAGGAGACCGTGCTTTTACCAAAGGGCAGGTTGTTTATAAAGGGTGAGATATCCACCTTTTCGACCCTTCTTCCGTCCTCTGCCCTTATCATCACTGTATCCTTTCTTGATACAACCAGCTCTCTTCCATCTCCTGGAATGTGGTTGTATATGCCAAGTTTTATGGCATCAAGCAGTGTGGATTTGCCGTGAAAACCACCGCCCACAATCAGGGTGACCCCCTCGGGTATTCCCATGCCTCTTATCTTTCCGCTGTTGGGTGTTGTGATTTCCACTGCAAGAGAGGGTGGTGATTTAAAGGGTATCCCTGACGAAAGAGGTCTGGGGTCAACCCCCGAGGCACGGGGAAGCAAGGAGCCATCAGCCACGAAGGCCACAAGCCCGAGGGCCTTCAGGTTTTCCCTTATGTGGTCTGCATCCTCTGCTGTCTCGATATGTCTGTAAAGGGCATCCCTGTTGAGGTTTTTGTAAAGGAGAGATTCCTTTACAATCGAAGGCAGGTCCTTAAATAGCATCTCCTCTGCCACGGAGGCATTAATCCTTCTTCCATTAGCAGGAAGGCCAAGCTGGAAACGCACCTCAAGGAACTCACTGTTTATCAGCACAGAGCTCCTCTCAAGCACCTCCTGTCCTGGCCGTGCAATCATGATAAGACCGCTTTTTCCGCTTCCCCTTTGCCTTGAGTGTCTGGAGCAGCTTCTGTAAAAGGCCCTCGTAATGAAGTCCCTGAGTGCCACCTCTCTGTTTTTGTTTTTATAGGTCTCTTCCGGAAAGCCTGCTACATCCTGTGGCAGACGAATCCTCAGACGGCTTGCAGTTGCAAAGGGGTCGCCCTGAATGGTGTCAAAGTATAGGGTGAACTGCCAGAGGTGGTAAACACCCCTGAGGTCTTTGTATGCCCTGTAGCCAGAGTTGTTAATCCTTCGTAAGGTGCTTTTTAACTGCTCTTTGCTTTTCATGACCAGGTAGTTGTTATTATAAAAAAGTTCTTTAACTCTCTGCTTAGGCAAGGGGGTAAAGTTGAAAAAAGTCCTTTTTAACCATTAAAATGAGCTATGGCAGAAAAGATGAGATACGGTGAGCGTGCAATAAAGGAGGCAAAGTTAGAGGACTGGGAAAACCCCTTTCCTGAAAGGGACTATGAGATTAACATCACCTTTTCAGAGTTTACCTGTCTGTGCCCTCGCTCAGGCTATCCTGACTTTGCAACCATCAGGATAAGGTACATCCCGGACAGAAAGATAGTGGAGCTTAAGTCCCTGAAGCTCTATCTTAACGCCTACCGTGAAAGACACATCTCCCACGAGGAGGCAACGAACCGTATTTACGAAGACCTTTACAACCTGCTTAAACCAAGATTCCTTGAGGTAATCGGAGACTTTAATCCAAGGGGAAATGTAAAGACCGTTATCACCGTATCAAGCAAGGAAAGAGCTTAGGCACCCTTTGCCCTTTCGATAAAGAGGCGCATCTTTTCGTGGTCCTTTATACCCTTTTCTGCCTCCACCCCGCTACTTACATCAACTGCATAGGGCCTTACCCTTTTGACTGCATCAACGACATTGTCAGGATTAAGCCCCCCTGCCAGTATCACAGGGCCAAGCCTCTTTGCCTCTACTGCTATGTCCCAGTTAAAGGTGACCCCTGTTCCGCCAGGTGTCTCCGGACTGTAGGTATCAAGCAGGTAGGCAGATGCCCTGTATCTCTTTAACTCCCTCAGGTCGTCCATCTCCCTTACCCTGAATGCCTTTATCACCCTTGGCCAGAACTCACACTCCTCGGGTGGCTCCTCTCCGTGAAGCTGGACTATGTCAATGCCCGTGTATTTTACTATCTCCTCTATCTCATTGGGTGTGGCATTTACAAAGACACCAACAGTGGTTACAAAGGGGGGAAGGTTTGATATAATCTCTTTTACTGTTTCTGGAAAGACAAAACGGGGGCTTGCCTCGTAAAACACAAAGCCCAGTGCATCTGCTCCAAAGCTTACAGCAGCACTGGCATCTTCAAACCTGGTAATGCCACAGATCTTAACGCGCATTGTTTTCAGGACAGATACTCGGAATGAATCTGGACATTGTACTGTTTTTTAAGGGTCTCGACAAAGGAGCTAAGAACCCTGTTTTTCTTGTCCGTAAGCAGGGAGCCCTTTATCATGTCAAGAAACTGCTTGTTTCCCTTAAAAAGGGATGTGTCAATCGGGGTAAGGTCAACGGAGCTTTCTATCAGGGTTCTTATCTTCTTTAGCACCAGTTCATTCCTCTTTGCTGCTTCGTAATAAGCAGGGGTAAGGCGGTTAATCTGGAGTGTCCTCAGGTATATGTTCCTGTTAAACACCCCGTCACGCTGAAAGGCAGGCTCACTCATTATTGCCTCCTGAAGCTCCCTGTCTGATACATAGATGCCCATGTCCGCTGCCTTCTTAAGGAGCAGCCTATCCTCTATGAGCTTCTGGAGGGTCTTTTCCTTGAGGTTCAGTTTTTCCTCCATCTCGGGTGTGAACTTATCTTTGTAGATATCCCGATAGAAGTTTCTCAGGTTGTCGTAGGCACGCCAGTATTCGTCAAGGTAAACCCTGTCCTTCCCAATTTGTATCACAACCGGGTTCTGATTTTTGTCGATTGGTCCAACATAAAGGAAGATAAAGGATATTATCACCAGAAAGAAAAACACATAAAAGAACTTTGCATGTTTACGCATAAAGTGAAGCATTCTGTCTCCTCCTCAGTTCAGTATCTTTTATCAAAGTAATCCTGAAGTATCTCTCTGTGGTCAAAGGCGATCTCCTCGGGCAGATTGTCTCTTGTAAAGACTGCTGCCTCCTTTGCATCGTCTGCTGCCCGTGGAGTCCCTTCTGCCCTTGCAATGTAAACGGTTGTGATGGTATGAAACCTCTCATCCCTTTCAGGGTCAGAGTAGGTGTGAAACTGTCTGACCAGTTCAACATCAAGCCCTGTTTCCTCCTTTGCCTCTCTCTTTGCAGCCTCTTCAAGGCTTTCTCCGTACTCAACGAACCCACCTGGTAACGCCCATCCATAGGGTGGATTCTTTCTTTTAATCAGCACAATGCCTCCCCCGGTCTCGATTATTATGTCAACCGTGGGTAAAGGGTTTTTGTGTCTTGAGGTCATGATGTCTTATTCACCAGTTCGATTCTGATGAAAGTCAAACTCCCCTTCAGGTATTATGGTTGATATGGCATGCTTGTAAATCATCTGCAGGCTTGCCTCCTTTAAAAGCACCACGAAGTTGTCAAACCCCTTGATAACGCCCTTTAACCTCACCCCATTTGTTAGATAAACCACCACCGTTACCTTCTCCTTCCTTAAATGATTGAGGAAGTTGTCCTGGAGATTCTGTGATTTGTTTGCCATGGCAAGTCTCCTTTTGTTTTTTCTGTTTATTTTATCATAAATTAATCATCTCTGAAATCAAAAATGTTAAGCTCCTCTGTGTAGGGACGCCTTCTGTAGTGTGTTATGTTAAGCATCCTGTTGATGATGTCGTTGATTCGACTGCATTGCTGCTCTAACATACCAAACTCCTCTGAGAGGTCTTGGCCGGATTCTATTTTGTCACTTATCAGGGGAAGGAGGTTTAAGATAACCGTAAGGGGCTGTCTCATCTCGTGAGCTGCTGCGCCGGCAAGCTCCATTGCTGCTGCAAGTTTTTCTTCAGTGGCATCGTGGATTATCTTTATGATACCGTACTTCCTTGTTCCCTCCTGGTCATAGACATCCACATCTGATATCTTAAGCACCCTATCGTTGAGGATTACCTCTTTTCCTGAATCACTGCCAAGGAGCTTCTTTATCTCCTGCCGTGTTATCTCCTCGCAGCTCTTACCCACCAGTTCCTCTGCCCTTATGCCCAGCAGTTTTTCAAACCCTGGATTTACCATCTCTATTTTGTTGTCTGTGTTTATGACCACGATGGCATCCACGATACTTTCAAGCATCCTTTTGTTTTTTGCTGAAAGCTCCTCAAGACGGGCATTAAGACTCTTTATTGACCTGAAACTGTCGCTAATCCGTTTTGAGAAAAATACTGTAATGGCCATTACGAACAGAAGTATAAACACGCCAAAGGTGGCAAATGAGATGGCCGAGCGTTTTAGCTGCGATGCATAAAGACGGTCTGAAAAGTCCACGGGTATATCAATGCTGAGCCCTGCTGTCAGTTTTGTATGGCAGTTAAGGCAGGCACCCTCCATCTTAATAGGTGCCATGTACCTGTAAAAGGTGGTTCTGCCAAAGGTGGTTTTTGTAAGGGCATCCTGTCGGAGTCCGTACTTGAAGTCATTGAGCACCTGAAGCTCCCAGGCATCAGGGCTGTTTGGTGTTCTCAGTGCCTCAAGGCTCGTTATGTGGAAGCTGTAGGCAGCCCTTTTTCTGGTCAGACCCTTTATCCTTGCCGTGTAAAACTCAGGTGCCACCCGGGCATAGTCTTTGCCCATGATGTTAAGTCTCCTTTTAGTGCTGTCGGTTATATGCTCGGTTACCTCCACATAGTAGCCACTGTGGTCACCCCGCCAGAGGGGTGAGGTTATTATGTGCTGGTAGAGTGCCCTTGCATAGAGGAGCATGTTTTTGTCCTGTATGTCCTCTATGCTCTTTTTGTTCCAGTGGATTACTGAGTAAAAAAGCATGAACAGCACCGCAATCAGAGGAAGCGACAGCATCAAAGAGAGCTTAAACGGATTTTCAGGGCTGAATGCCCAGGACCTGAGTCTCTTAACTGGCATCTAAGACCTCTTTTGCCTTTTTAATAAACTCGGTAATTTCCTGGTGTTTTCTTTTAAAGGAAAGCCTGTTCATAACGAGCCAGGCAGTGGACTCAAAAAGCACCTCCACCTCTTTTAATCTGTTTGCCCTCAGGGTCTTTCCTGTGGATACGAGGTCAACTATGGCATCACTCATGCCTGTAAGGGGAGCAAGCTCTATGGAGCCATAAAGGGTTATTATCTCAACCTGCTTTCCCCTTTGAGCAAAGAAACTCTCCGTAATGGTAGGATACTTAGTGGCAACCCTTAGAACCGGTTTTCTGAGTGGCTCCTCTTCATTTTCAGGCACTGCAAGAGAGAGCCTGCAGGGGCCAAAACCAAGGTTTAAGACCTCATACAGGTCAGGGTCTGTCTCTTCGAGGATGTCTCGTCCCACCACTCCGAGGTCACAACCTCCGTACTGGACAAAGGTGGGCACATCCTTTGCCCTTATGATGAGAACCTTCAGGTTACCCTCCACTGAGGTGTGAATCAGCCTTCTTGACCTTTCGATGTTTCCGTCAAACCGAAAGCCCATCCTGCTTAAGAACTCAAGGCTTTCCTGAAGAAGCCTCCCCTTTGGCAAAGCCACTGTGAGCATCTCTTTAGTCCTTAAACCTCTCTATCTCTGCACCAAGTGCCCTAAGTTTTTTCTCAATGGCCTCGTACCCTCTGTCTATGTGATAAATCCTGTCCACAATGCTCTCACCCTCTGCCCTCAGTGCAGCAAGCACCAGCGATGCACTGGCTCTTAAGTCAGTGGCCATCACAGGTGCACCCTTTAGCCTGTCCACTCCTTTAACGGTTGCAGTGTGTCCCTCTATGCTTATCTCTGCACCAAACCTTCTTAGTTCTGCAACATGCATGAAGCGGTTTTCAAAGATGGTCTCTGTAATAATGCTGCTTCCTTCTGCAACGGTCATTAAGGCCATAAACTGTGCCTGCATGTCCGTGGGAAACCCGGGGTATGGCATGGTCTTTACATTGGCTGGCAAGGGTCTTTCAGGCCCCTTTACTACGAGGGCTTTCCCTTTTGTCTTTACCTCCGTGCCAGTCTGCTTAATCTTTTCTATTACCGCATCCATGTGCTCTGGAAGGACATTCTCGATGGTTACCTCTCCAGCAGTAATCGCTGCTGCTGTGATGAAGGTGGATGCCTCTATTCTGTCAGGGATGACCCTGTGTTTTATGGGATTAAGCTCCTTTACCCCCTGTATGGTGATGACACTCTCGCCAGCTCCTTTAATCTCGGCACCCATTGCCTTTAATGCCCTTGCAAGGTCAACCACCTCGGGCTCCCTTGCTGCGTTCTCTATGATGGTGGTTCCCTTTGCCAGCGTTGCAGCCATCATGACATTTTCCGTTCCTGTGACAGTGGGTATATCAAAGTACACCCTTGCACCCTTTAGCCTCTTTGCAGATGCCAGTATGTAGCCGCCTTCAAGGGTTATGTTTGCCCCCATCCGCTCAAGTGCCATAAGGTGAAGGTTTATGGGTCGGGCACCTATGGCACATCCGCCTGGCAAAGAGACCTTTGCCCTTCCATAACGGGCAACAAGGGGGCCGAGCACGAGCACAGAGGCCCTCATGGTTCGCACAAGCTCATAGGGTGCCTCAAAGGCATCAATACTCTCGGTGTTTATCTCAAGGGTGCCTTTTTTCAGGCTGCACACTGCCCCAAGGTCATCAAGCAGTTCAGCCATGGTAAAGATGTCCTTAAGGGCTGGAACACCTCTTAGAGTATGTTTCGATGAAGAAAGCAGGGTGGCTGCCATAAGGGGAAGGGCTGCATTTTTAGCACCCGAGACCCTGACGGTTCCCTTTAGTCTGTTACCACCTGTTATCCTGAACTTTTGCGTCTTTGGCATTCCCTGTACTACTCCTTAAACCCTAAAACCATGACCCTTTCAATCCCAGAAAGATCAGCTCTTTTCTTAAGTACCCTGAAGCCCTTAGCCTTTGCCAAGGCTTCAACTGCACCTGACTGACCGGCACCAACCTCAAGGATTATGAATCCCTCTTTTTTAAGATACCTTCCTGAAGAGCCAAGGATTCTTCTGTAAAAATCAAGACCATCGGTACCACCGTAAAGTGCCTCGTAGGGCTCACTTTTGACTTCCCTTTGAAGTAGCTCCATCTCCTCTTTTCTTACATAGGGTGGGTTTGAAACGATCAGGTCAAAGCCCCCTCTGTCTGGAGGAAAGAGGTCTGCCTTTATAAACTCCACATTTTCAATGTGGTGGTATCTCCTGTTTTTCTCTGCATAGCTGAGGGCAGTTTCAGAGCTGTCGGTGCCAGTCACAAAGGAGTCCTTCCATTCCTTTGCAATCGATAGGGCAATGCAGCCTGAGCCAGTGCAGAGGTCAAGCACCCTTGGGTTGACAGTTGTTTTTAGACTTAGTGCCTCGGAAACCACTATCTCAGTCTCAGGTCTTGGAATAA
>WFMM01000065.1 GCA_015484595.1 Nitrospirota bacterium
AAAAAGGCACAGGCCCGCGAAGCAGTAAAAAAGGCCTACGACAGAGGCCACAGAGATATTGAGACAATACTAAAGGAGGCGTTAAAATATTTAAATACTTAACTGATTGCGTTCATTGCGTTGATTGCGTTAGTTGCGTTGATTGCGTTAGTTGCGTTGATTGCGTTTATCGGGTTTATCGAGTTAATTGCGTTGATAGCGTTTATTGCGTTGATTGCGTTTGTTGCGTTCTTCGAGTTCTTTGCGTTAATTGCGTTTATCGCGTTATTAGCGTTGATTGGGTTTATCGCGTTATTTGCGTTAGTGAGTTTGTAGTTTGGAATTTAGAATTTGTGATTTTGTTTAGAATTTAGGATTTAGGATTTAGGATTTAACACATAGGTGTCTGAAATCAATCGCATAGGTGGTGAGCCGGCTGAGGACGAAAAACTCCTTGAGACCACTCTCAGGCCAAGGAGTTTTGATGAGTTCATTGGTCAGGAAAAGATAAAGAGCAACCTCCGCGTCTTTATTCAGGCTGCCCGCCAGAGAGGTGAGCCCCTCGACCATGTGCTCTTTTACGGACCTCCAGGGCTTGGCAAGACGACCCTTTCTCACATAATATCCAGAGAGCTTGGCGTTGGCATTAAGACCACCTCCGGGCCTGTGCTTGAGCGTGCAGGTGACCTGGTTGCGATTCTTACTAACCTGAACGAGCAGGACATACTCTTTATAGACGAGATACACAGGATGCCCCGAGTGGTTGAGGAGGTGCTTTATCCAGCAATGGAAGACTACCGGCTGGACATAATAATCGGACAGGGCCCAAATGCCCGCACCCTCAAGGTAAACCTTCCGGGTTTTACTCTCATCGGTGCAACCACCCGCACAGGGCTTCTCACCTCACCACTCAGGGACAGGTTCGGTGTGATAATCCGTCTGGAGTATTACAGCCCCGAGGAGCTTACCCTTATCATAAAGCGTTCAGCCCGCATACTGAATGTGAAGATAACAGAGGATGCCGCAATGGAGATAGCCCGACGCTGTCGGGGCACACCAAGGATAGCAAACAGGCTGCTAAGAAGGGTGAGGGATTTTGCCGAGGTTGAAGGAGACGGGGTGGTGGACCTCAGGATAACCCACCATGCCCTTCAGGCCATGGATGTGGATGAAAGAGGTCTTGATGAGATGGACCGAAGGCTTCTCAGGACCATAATTGAGAAGTATCAGGGAGGGCCTGTGGGAATTGAGACCCTTGCAGCCTCACTCAGGGAAGACCGTGAGACCATAGAGGATGTTTACGAGCCCTATCTGCTTCAGGAGGGATTGATAGAAAGGACACCCCGTGGCCGCCTTGCAACCCGCTGGGCCTACGAACACCTTAAGATAAAGGTTCCAGAAAGGCTCTTTTGATTGCAATAGTATTATAGATTATACCCATGTGCCTAATGCAGAACTATCAAAATTTCAAAAAAATTGTTTTTTTTAAAGCTTGCCAAGCACAAGTGCCACATTTGCACCGCCAAATCCAAAGGAATTCTTAAGCACATACCGGATGGGCCTTTCCGTAGCATGGTCAAACAGGGAGATGCTGAACTCTGTCTCTTTGGTGTTTATAGTCGGAGGGATGATGTTGGTATAAACAGACATGGCAGAAAGGGCAACCTCAAGGGCTGACGATGCCCCAAGCATGTGTCCTGTCTGTGATTTATTCGCCGTAACAGCCATCTCAGTGCCAAAGACCCTCTTTATTGCCTCTGCCTCTACCCTGTCGCCCAGGACCGTTGATGTTGCATGACAGTTTACGAGGTCTATGTCTTCTGATTTCACTGAAGCAGAGCTGATAGCCCTTCTCATTACTTCTGCTTCATCCTCTACATCTGGTTTGGTGGGGCCTGAAATGGATGTCATTGTCTCAGCAGAGCAGAGCTCTGCATATACACGGGCACCCCGTTTTTTGGCACTTTCAAGCCCTTCAAGCACCATTATACAGGCACCTTCGGAAAGCACAAAACCATCCCTCCGTCTGTCAAAGGGTCTGCTTGCATCAGGTGTATGGGTCTTTGAAAGCACCCCCATCCTTCCGTAACCCTCAAGGCAGACCCTGGTAATGGGTGCATCCGATGCCCCTGCCAGGACTGCCTTACAGTAACCATCCCTTATGAGTCTGAAGCCCACTGAAACCGCCATTGCACCTGAGGCACAGGCTTGAGATACGGAAAGAGAGATGCCCTTAACATTCAGGTATTCTGCCACCTGCGAGCAGGCCATGTTTGCCGTGGTGGCAGCCATCAGATAGGCTGAAAATCTATCGGTCTGAAGGGCCTGCTCAATAAAGCTTACCCCTGCCCTGCTCGTCCCGATAACCACTGCTGTGTCCTCTGGTAGCTCTATGTCAGCATCATTTATTGCCTCCATAGCTGCAATCAGGGCATACTGCACAAAGGGGTCAAGACGACGGGTCTGCTTTTCTGAAAGCATCTCTCTCACCGCTTTATTGTTTACCTCTCCAGCCACCTTCCAGGGTAATTGACTGGTATCCACCCTTGTGCACAGGGAAATCCCGCTTTTACCCTGTAAAAGGGACTCCCAGGTATCCCTGAAGTTAACACCAAGTGGCGTAACAGCACCTATCCCTGTAATGACCACCCTCATGCTGTGAAATTCTAAATTCTAAATTCGAAATTCTAAACTTAACACTCAACACTCAACACTCCTTTTTCGTAGATCCTAAACACCTTATACTTCCTTCCACCTATCATCTCCACAAGTCTAATGACCGGGAGGTTGTCCTCAAGTATCCAAGAAAACTCGACCCTGCGGTATTTCTTTGCACCCTTGAAGCCCTCCCTGAAAAGCAAGGCATCCACTCCTCTTATTCTGTACTCAGGCCTTACACCAAGCAAGAGCAACCTCAGGTCTTCAATCCTTCTCTGGTAGTAAAGGGCCTTGAGGATACTGCAGGGATTTATGTGACCCTTCATCTTTCTTAGCACCAGATTAAAGTCAGGCATCATGCCGAGAAACCCAACAGGCTCTCCCCCTTTTTCAGCAATCAGGTTTAACTCAGGTTTAATAATGGGCTTTAGTCTCTTAGCCATGTAAATAAGCTCGTCATCCGAGATGGGCACGAATCCCCAGTTGTCTTTCCATGCCTCGTTGTATATGGCCTGAAATATCTTTAACTCCTCAACAAGTCTCTCAGGTCTTACCCTGCGAACCTTTATGCCAGAGCGCTCGGCAATCTCTGAAGCACGATAGACCTTTCGGGGAAGCTCATCAGGGATATCCGTGATAAAGGCAAGAAGGTCCTTGCACTTTCTATATCCAAGGGATTCCATCTGATCGTTGTAGTAAGGAGGGTTGTAGGGGGTCATCAGTATGGGAGGGTCGTTAAAACCCTCAACTAAAAAACCACAGTGCTCATTGGTAGAGAGGTTCATTGGGCCTCTAATGGCTGAGGCATTAATGAGTTCTGCCTCTTTTTCGACCCTTTTCATCAGCGCCTCTGCCACTTTAATGTCTTTGTCAGCCTCGTAAAGCCCAAAAAAGAGGATATTTTCTTTGTGATATCTGTTGTGTGCAGGGTTTAAAATGGTGGCAACCCTTCCTGCGGGTTTTCCGTCTTTGTATGCCACGAACAGCTTTACTGTAGCAGTTCTGAAAAAGGGGTTTTTCTCTGAAAGGTGAACCTTCTGGTCATGTATCAGCTCAGCGGTAAACAGGGGGTCATCTTTGTAGAGTTTAAAGGGGAATTTTATAAATCTTAACAGGTCTCTTTTGCTTCTTACCTCTTTTAACTCTACCATCAAATGAGTCCGAGAGCCTTACCCACCTTTTTGAATGCCTCAAGCACGATGTCAAGGTGTTCATCAGTATGAGTGGCCATATAACTTGTCCTGATAAGTGCCTTTCCGTCAGGCACGGCAGGGCTTACTGCAACATTTGCAAACACTCCTTCCTGCTGAAGCATCATGGCCATTCTGAAGGCTGTCTCGTTCTCACCCACTATTATAGGAATGATGGGGGTCTGGCTTGGCCCGACCTCAAAGCCAAGCTCCTTGAAACCCTTTAGCATCTTACGGGTATTCTTCCAAAGCTGCTCAATCCTCTCTGGTTCCTGCTCGATAATGTCAAGTGCAGCACTCACTGCTGCAACAGATGCAGGTGGTGGTGAGGCGCTGAAAATAAGAGAGCGGGCAAAATGCTTTATGTAGTGGATCACATCTCTGTCACCAGCAACAAAGCCGCCTATCGAGGCAAGGGATTTACTGTATGTGCCCATAATAAGGTCAACCTCCTGTTCCAGCCCAAAGTGCTCACAGGTTCCACGGCCTGTCTTACCAAGCACACCAATTCCGTGGGCGTCGTCCACCATAAGTCGAGCACCGTACTTTTTGGCAAGCCTTACCACCTCGGGCAGGTTAATGATGTCTCCTTCCATACTGAATACACCATCAACCACAATCAGACATCCCTTCCCGTCCACTGCACTAAGCACACGCTCCAGGTCGTTCATGTCGTTGTGTTTGAACTTTTTTATCTCCCCATAGGAGAGCCTGCAGCCGTCTATGATGCTTGCGTGGTTCATCTTGTCGATAACCACCACATCGTCTTTGCTTACAAGGGCAGAAATCACGCCAAGGTTTACCTGAAAGCCTGTTGAAAATATAAGAGCAGCCTCTTTACGCATGAACCTGGCAAGCTTTTCTTCAAGCTCCACATGGATGTCAAGGGTGCCGTTGAGAAACCTGGAGCCAGCACATCCTGTTCCGTACTTTTTTACTGCATTAATGGCGGCTTCTTTTACCCTTGGGTCGTTTGTAAGTCCGAGGTAGTTGTTTGAGCCCACCATGATCATCCTTTTGCCGTTCATGTATACGACAGGGTCCTGGGCACTCTCTATCATCCTGAAGTAGGGATAAAGCCCCGCCTCCATTACCTCCTTAGCCTTGGTAAACCTGAAACACTTCTCAAAAAGGTCTTTCTTCATAACCATCTGTTTATCCTGTACCAGTCTGCTGTCCATTTAACGCCCTCCTGAAGTTCTACTCTGGGTGCGTATCTTAGCTGTCTGACCGCTTTAGAGCAGTCACATAACCAGCAGTTATAACTAAGCTCTCTCACCTTATCTCTGTTAAAAATACTCTTTCCCCTTGAAAGCCTCTCTCCAAGGCTTGCCAAAAAGGGCATCACAGCCCGTGGAATACGAACCTTCGTAAGGTTTTTATTGAAAGTTTTAGCAATGCAAAAGGCTATCTCTTCGTTTGTATGCTCTTTGTTGTCAGTAATAAAGTATGTCTCTCCTATAGCCCTTTCACTTTCAGCAGAAAGTATTATACCATTTATCAGGTCATCAATATAAACCATGGAATACCTTGCCCTGCCCCAGTAAGGGAATATTCCTCTTTTTATTAATTTAAAAAACATGTAAAAGTCCCTGTCCCTCGGTCCATATACAGCAGGTGGTCTGACTATGGTAAAAGGTATCTTTTGCTCCTCTTTTTTTAATATCTCCTCAGCAGCAAGCTTGCTTCTACCATAATGAGACACGGGCCGTGGTGTGGTGTCTTCCGTAATCGGCTTTCCATCATAGCTTGGTCCACAGGCTGCCTGGCTGCTTAAAAGAACGAAGCGCTTGAGATCCTTGCTGACTGAAAGTACTGCCTTTATTATGTTTTCAGTACCCTTTACATTAACGCAAAAGTAGTCCTCTTCTCTACAGGCCTTTGTAAGTCCGGCAAGGTGAAACACATATTGGCAGTCTGCAACAGCCTCTTTAAGACTCTCAAAATCTATGCAGTCACCATAGCAAAGCTCTACAGCCTGCGACTCTATCCATCTTGTATCAGAGGTCTTTCTGATAAGGCACCTTACAGTGTACCCCTTTTTAAGAAGTGCCTCAGTAAGGTGGCTTCCGATAAAGCCAGTTGCTCCGGTTATTAGGGCCTTCATGATCTTAAGTTATATAAAAAAAGAGCCCTCGAAAGGGCTTTGATATTTTGTGCAATATGGCTCCTAATAGTCAAGTGAAATTCTAAAG
The DNA here is from genome assembly GCA_015484595.1 of Nitrospirota bacterium. Classification (GTDB taxonomy): domain Bacteria; phylum Nitrospirota; class Thermodesulfovibrionia; order Thermodesulfovibrionales; family JdFR-85; genus JAADIE01. Next base: position 6,023 of record WFMM01000065.1, read on the forward strand.
AGACATTGACTCAAGTCGGGCAATTCTTTCCTCAATTGGAGGATGTGTGCTGAATAACTTCATCAGACTCTTCCCAGTAAGTGGATTTACTATGAACATGTGAGATGTTGCAGGGTTTGCATTAAGGGGGATGCTTCTTGAGGCCATCTCCAGCTTTCTCAGGGCCGATGCAAGCCATCTTGGGTTTCCAGCTATACGGGCTCCACCTTCGTCAGCTGCAAACTCCCTCGACCTCGAGATGGCCATCTGAACTATCATCGCTGCAAGGGGTGCTACGATCATGATTATCAGGGCTGCAAAGGGGTTTCCTTCGTCGTCGTCATCTCCTCCAAATCCTCCGAATATAAGTGCCCACTGTGCCATGTGAGCCAGATAACTTATGGCACCAGCAATTGAAGCAGCTATGGTGCTTATAAGGATGTCTCTGTGCTTTATGTGCGCAAGCTCATGTCCTATAACACCTGCAAGCTCTTCTTCTGTGAGGATTCTCATTATCCCTGTTGTCACTGCCACTGCAGCATGTTTAGGGTTTCGGCCTGTGGCAAAGGCATTTGGCTGCTCTGCATTGATGATGTAAACCCTGGGCATGGGAAGACCTGCCCTCTGTGTAAGCCCTCTGACTATTGAATAAAGTTGAGGTGCTTCAGCCTCTGACACCTCTTTAGCCCTGTACATGGCAAGCACTATTTTGTCACTGAACCAGTAGGTGCCAAGGTTCAGCATAAGTGCCATAACAAGGGCAAAGGTCATTCCAGCCCTTCCACCTATGGCTCCACCAACCCAGAGAAAAAGCAGGGTCAGAAGGAACATAAGCAGAAAGGTCTTAAATGTATTCATAATCTACCACCTCCTGAATACTCTATTAAGTTCACAACTGTATATATATTATAACACAGGGTTTTTACCTAATATTTCTGCTCAGGTGTGCTATTTCTGTTTAAGATTATTACAGGGTTGCTATAAATAATTTCTAATTCCTAAATCCTGATTTCTAAACAACATAGCGCAAAAGAGCAGAAGCGCAGA
>WFMM01000066.1 GCA_015484595.1 Nitrospirota bacterium
CACCTGCTGAGGGTGCAACAAGGTCAGCAGGAACAGGTCAGCTTGGAGGTGGTCAGGTAATCGGTTCACACTCAATCCATGTTACACAGCTTGGCCTTGCCTGCACTGAGTGTCATGTGGACAATGGAACAAACCTCAGCCATCGTAATGGTGTAATCAACTTTGTAACGATTCGTGGTGGCTCCTATTCACCATCAGCTTCAGAGACAGACCTCTCAAACACAGGAGAGCCACTTCAGGACATAGAAGACGGCACAGGGCTTGGTACCTGTAATAACACTGGTTGTCACGGTGTGCAGTCACCAACCTGGGGGACAACAACAAACAATCCAACCTGTTACAAGTGCCACGGCACACAGGCTAATGGAAACAATGCCCCAAGCTCTGCCTCAGACACCCCAAGCGGCAATGCAAACAAGGCAGGTGCCCACCAGGCACACCTACAGGCAATTGACAACTACAGTTCACCGATACAGTGTTCAGAGTGCCACACCGTGCCGAATGCACCAATGGATGCAGGACACCTCTACGACGGCACAAACGACACCACCCTCATTCAGGCTGAACTTAACTTTGGCACACTGGCAACGAACAATGGTGCCCCCGGCACATACAACTACTCAACACAGACCTGTGATGTTTACTGCCACAACGAGCAGTACTTTAAAAACGGCTGGGGTACAGGCACAGCACCCACATGGAACGATTCAACCTATTTAAACGGCACGCAATCAGACTGTTCCAAATGTCATGGCGACCCACCTGGTGGTGGGCATCCATCGGTTGCCCAGAATGCCTGCTCACAGTGTCATAATCATGTAAATGCAAATGGTAATGGATTTGTTGATCCCACTTTACATATAGATGGATTGGTTGAAGGTGGTGATTGCACAGGGTGTCATAACATTCAACAGAATAACAGGCGTTCGGTTTCTATAGATTTTTCCATGACATCCCATCATATAAAGGCACCATGGTCAGATATAAACAAACTTTCCTGTATGGCATGCCATGGAGACTTACAGAGCGATTTAGGACATCCAGATACTGCACCACCAGATCCTGTAACACAGATTGAGGATGCTGATAATGCAGGCATTTATTATAGTATTAATTTCGATAACCCAGACATATCTAAACTTGAAAAATTCTGCATAAGCTGTCATGACATTGATGGTGCAACAAGACTTGCCAATAAAGCAAAAAGTCCATTTTCAGATTCAGGCGATAATAACCCACCACCTGATATTGGGTGGGACAGTTCAGTTTCAGTTCATAGCAGGCTTGGCGGAAAATGTATGGATTGCCATGGAAACTCTGCTGCAGCTGGCACCACTGTTGATCCAACCTACAACTTTCACGGATCAGAATCTAAAAGACTTTTGAGATACACTGGCTGGACAGACTCGGATGCAAGTGGATTCTGCTTTAATTGTCATGGTACCCCTCCAGCAAATGGCACTTCCTATGATATAAAATCCGAGTTTCAAAAGAATTATCCCCATGGCAGCAAAGACTGTAAAGAATGTCATAATGTTCATCAGGCTACTGCTGACAATAGAATAAAAGGGGCATCAGGAGTTGAATTTAATAATGGAACATACTCTGTGATTACCATATCATCCTCTTCAGAACAATATAAGGTATGCTTTAAATGTCATTCCTCATACACCAGTCAACCACCAAGTTCTGCATACAAAGGGACAGACTATTCCGATTTCAGACTTGACAATGGAACGCCTCTACCCGAGGGTGATAAGGCCATTGAGTTTGATCCCTCTAACTCATCGTATCATCCTGTTGAAGCTCAGGGTAAGAATCAATCAATGAATCTCGATGCTCAACTAAGCTGGGCTGGTCTTTCCACATCATCTATAATTAAATGCACGGACTGTCATAACAACGACATCCTTGGTGCAGGTGGTATTATTGGTAAAGCAGAAAATTATACTGGTACTGAACCATTAGGCCCTCACGGTTCAAATAACCCTTGGCTTCTTAGAGCTTCTTATAACAGAGACCTAACATTTCCTCGGCCAAATCAGTACAATGAAAATAACTTTGCCCTATGTTTTAGCTGCCATGACAAAAACAAGCTCCTTGGAAAAGTCTGGTGGGAAAACGGTGGCACGGCGCAGACAAATTTCTGGGATCAGGGAAAGGGTAATTATTCGAATCTTCACTGGGTTCATGTGGTAGATAGAAAATTTTTATGCGCTGATTGTCATTATAATGTTCACAGTAATCAGCAGGCAAACAATACACAATATGTTGATATGGAAACAGGCTCCTCCTATTTTACCCCACCATCTGATATGCCAACAAGGTTAGTAAACTTTGCGCCTCATGTTATGCGTTCTTATGAAAGCTGGGCAATAAAACCCGTGTGGGGGTATCATCCTGTTACAAAGAATAGGGAATGCTGGCTTAAATGTCATAGAATCGATGGCTCTGATACCTACATGCATTATGTTTATGAAGGGCCTCCCTCTGGAGATTATCCATAGGTTGGTCATAACTCAGCAATAGTTCAAGCATAGAGTTTAAAGCGCTTGTTATTCCTGTTTAAATATATTTAGCTAGCTAATTCCACGTGGTCTTGCCGCGGGGTTAGCGAGTGAATATGATAAAAATAAAACTTCCTTACATATCGAAGATACCCTGCGGACTTGACGCAAGGTTCTTCATTATAATCTGTCTCGTTACAGGGTGTTTTCATTGGTGAAAGGGCATCAAGAATCAGCTTTTATCTCTACAATATACTTTTTCTTTCCTTTAATATCTGTATAGGGTAATTTGTCCTCAATATTCAATCCATTGAGTTCTTTTAGATACCTCTGAGGGACAAACAGTATAAATTCCTTTTTCTTGCGAGCTATATCCTCGACCTCCTCTCTGTTTTTTAAAGTAGGGATACACTGACGTGCATAAAATACCATATCCTCGGATTTATCCCTGTAAAAATAGACAGGATCTTTCTCGGCTGTAAGGCTCTCAAGCATTACAAAGAATTCAGCAGGTCGCACAACAGACTGATATGAAGCCATGTAAAAGGTAACCATCGTAAGAAGCACAAGGGCCTTTAGTATAATCATCTGGACAGTCCTTTCCGTGTCTGCATTGCTACGGAGTATAAGAAATGTAATCGCAGATAGCATCAGGGCTCCTATCAAAAGAAAGGGATGATAATGCTTTACATAAACTGGAATCAAAATAACCAGAGATGCCTCAATAACAAGAGATGCAATAAATATATACCGTGTTGTCCTTGATAGGCTCTCAGAATCAGCTCTCATGATAGTGGATGCAAGCAGAATTGAAGCGGCCGGATAACTTATAAGTATGTAGTTGTGTAACTTGTTTACTGATATGGTAAAAAACAAAAGCACAAACAGAACCCATAAAAACAGGAAAAACTCCACATTCCTCTTTTTCACCACTTCCCTTAAATCTCTTATTGCAGAGACTGAAAAGGGCCACCAGAGATAAAAGGCACCTGCAAATATGGGTAGATAGTAATAAAAGCCAAAGGGATGCTGTCTTGCCTGTCCAGTAAAACGATAAATATTGTGGTAAAGAAAGAACTCATAGAAGTATTTGTAACCATGTATGATAATCATTGCAACATACCAGGGTAGCCCTATCAGTAAAAAAAGGATTATCCCTGTAAAACTCCACATTGAGATTATAGTTTCTTTAAGTCCCTTTTTAAGCAGGAAATATGGAAACACTGCGCCCAAAACCACAATCACCCCAACAGGCCCCTTTGTAATAAAGGCAAAGGACATGGAGATATATGCACCATAAATGGCCTTTCTGTTGTTGTATTCAATCCCCTGGTAAAAGAGAAAGATGGCGAGGGTTTCAAAGAAGACAAGCACCATCTCAGGTGCTATAGCTCTTCCCATCACCCATACATGAATGACAGTGGAAAAAACAATTATGGACAGTGTGGCGGCCCTTGGGCCGATCTCTCTGTTTATAAACCACCAGATAATAAAGATCAGACCCAATGTTGCAAGAACAGAGGGTATCCTTGCGGCCCAGTCAGAGATGCCGAAGACTTTATATGAAATGGTAATCAGCCAGTAAATAAGAGGGGGTTTATCAAACCTTGGATGGCAGTTAAAGTAGGGTGTTATAAAGTCACCGGTATTTAACATCCTGTAGGCGGCATAGGCGTATTTCGGCTCATCTGGTGGCATCAAAGGAAGGGAAAATAGCCCATTTATAAAAAATATGAACCAGACAGTTATAAGAAATATTACTGGAATTATAGTGTCGTTTTTCTTAATTTTTATCATAATATAAATTTATCATAATATATGACTTTGATATCATATAAGTCCAGATAAAATTAACCCAACTGGCGCATAAATTTAAGGAACATATATGGTAAGGTAATGTTGAGGAAGAGCAGAAGATTGCCACTAATTGGTATAGTCAGGTTAAAAAAAATGAAGAGATCCTGTGGTTCAGTCACAGGGTATATTTAACTCGAAATCCCACGTGGCTTGCCACAGGGATGAAGAGTTAAGGGGGATATTCATGGTCTTTTGCAGAGGGATTTACCAGGGAAGAGTCATAAAAGGTTTGGTTAAAGGGGATAGGCTGTCTATTACATCAGGCAAGTTTAAAGGTAAAAGGGTATCCCTTAAGAAAATCAAACTCCTTACACCCACAGAACCAACCAAGATTGTCTGCGTTGGATTGAACTATCGTGACCATGCAGAGGAACTTGGAATGCCAATTCCCAAAGAGCCGGTCCTGTTTCTCAAACCTCCCTCTTCTGCAAATGCACATGAAGAGGAAATCATCATCCCTCCCATCTCAAACCGTGTTGACTACGAGGCAGAACTGGCTGTTGTAATTGGTAGAAGGTGCAGGGATGTCTCACCTGAGGATGCTGAAAGATACATACTCGGTTATACCTGTTTTAACGATGTTACTGCAAGGGATCTGCAAAAGAAGGATGGCCAGTGGACGAGGGCAAAGGGTTTTGACACCTTTGCACCTTTCGGTCCATTTGTGGTGAGCCCTGATGAGGTGCCCGAGGAGATGGAGATAAAACTCTATCTGAACGGAAAGCTCAAACAAAGGGGCACCACAAAAAACATGATATTTTCTGTTCCAGAAATTATCTCCTTTGTCTCTCAGGTAATGACTCTTCTGCCCGGAGATGTTATTGCCACGGGCACCCCTCCTGGAGTGGGTCCCATGAGCAATGGGGATGAGGTGGTGGTAGAGATATCAGGCATTGGAAGGCTTGTTAACAGGGTGAAGGCAAATGAAACGGTTCATTGAGTGTTTTTCTCAGGGCCTGTATTGTCTAAAATCCCTGAGCTGACAGCCCAGAGGCCTATAAGCACGGCCTCTGCAGTATTGTGATTTAAGTTTTTCTTATAGGCTGAGTCAGTGTCTTTGAGTAATTCAGTGGCGAGTTTTACTGCAGAAGCCTTGGCGGTCTTTGCGTTTCGTTGTTTCTTCGATGTAAAAAACTCACTCCGCCATGTCTCTGCAGTTGTCTCTATCACGCTAATACCCCTCTTATCTGCCTCCTTCTTCCATGCCTCTGCAAGCCTTCCACCGCCTTCAATCACCAGGTATCTTAAACCGGACAATTCCTCAAGGATATTGTGTACTGCCCTTTTAAGTCGCTGTGCATCACCAAAGTTATGGGAGCGGCACCATATGAGACAGCCCTTTTTATCAAAAAGGGCAAGGCCTGTCTTGATTCCAAGGTCAACCGA
>WFMM01000067.1 GCA_015484595.1 Nitrospirota bacterium
CTGAGTTTAAAAAGGCAGAGCTCACTCTTTACGACTGGTTAAGGGAGCTACTCAGGATATCCTGTGAAAAGCCCTAATCTCTGATTACCTTAACTATCACCCTGCGGCTGCGAGGCCCGTCGAACTCACAGAAAAACACCGACTGCCAGGTGCCAAGCCTGAGTCTGCCATCTTCAATAATGACCACCTCTGACGCACCCACAAGGCTTGACTTTATGTGGGCGTCTGAATTACCCTCCATGTGTGCATAGGATGCCCTGTGAGGTATCAGTTTTTCAAGCATCATGAGGATGTCTCTTTTTACTGATGGGTCGGCACCTTCGTTTATGGTGACTGCAGCTGTGGTGTGGGGCACATAGATGTAGCAGATACCACTTTTTACATTAAAGCCCTCAACAACAGCCTGAACCTCTTCGGTGATGTCAATAAACTCGTTCCTCTTTGATGTCCTTATGCTTATCTGTTTTATCATCCTGACCCCCTGAGTCTGTTATCTATTTTAACCTCTGAGGAAGGCCGCTTACAAGGAAATATACCTCATCGGCTTTGCCTGCAAATATCTGATTTACCCTTCCTGCAATGTCTCTGAACCGCCGTGCCAGCGGATTTTCCGGAACCACAGAAAGCCCCACCTCGTTAGAGACAACAAAAAAAGAGCAGTCCTTAAGGCTTTGCATCAGGGACGAAAGCTCCTCTGCCTTTCTGCTTATCTCTTCATCCCCCAGTCCCTCTGCCATGAGGTTTGATACCCAGAGGGTAAGACAGTCAAGAAGCACAACATCAAAATCCCCTGAAACCTCTGCTATAAGCCTTCCAATCTCAAGGGGTTCCTCAAAGGTGCTCCACTGACTGCCCCTTTCTTCCCTGTGCCGTTTTATCCGCTCAGTCATCTCCTCATCCACTGCCCGGGCGGTTGCCAAAAAGGCCCTTCTGCCGCCCCTCTCCATTGCCCTTTTAAGGGCAAAACCACTCTTTCCACTTCTTGCTCCACCAAGCACCAGCACCAGATGACCCACTACCCCGCCTCCCCTGTGGCTATCATCCGAAGATACTCCACGATGGTGTCGTAGTTTTCTGGTCTGTGAGGAAAGTCACATCCCGAGCAGTCCTTGACCGTCCTTCCATCAGGCAGACTGATGTAGGCAGGGCTTCCAAGACAGTCAAGCCTGTACATAGGACAGTAGCAGAAAAGACAGTTAAAGTCCTCTATGTCTGACTCATGACAGGGGTAGTACTCGCAGGTGTAGTTAAGAAAGTAGCGATAGGAGTTTTTTATCACGGACTGCTTCTCTGTCTTCATAGTCTGTTGTTGTAACACAATATGTAGGGCTATGTCAACAAAAAAATCACAATATATTGTATATAGAGATGTCACACAGGTCTTTTCTCTAAAGCAGTAATGAACTCATAGGGAACTACCATGCCTGATTTGCTATAATCTTCCCTATGGGTGAAGGCAGACAGATAGTTCGTTCTGCATCGGTGATGTCCTTGGCTACCTTTATAAGCAGGGTGCTTGGTTTTGTAAGGGACATGGTGCTTGCCCGATTCCTTGGTGCAACAGGGCTTTCGGATACCTTTTTCGTTGCCTTCAGGATTCCAAACCTCTTAAGAGAGCTCTTTGCAGAGGGCTCCATGTCATCTGCCTTTGTGCCTGTGCTCACCGAGGTTAACACAAAGGAGGGCAAGCAGGCTGCAGTGAGGCTTACCTCCATTACCTTTACATTCATCTGTGTGGTGGTGGGGCTGATTGTGGTACTTGGAGCAGTATTTGCCCCCTTAATCGTCAGGTTAATTGCCCCTGGGTTTGAGTCTGCAGAAAAGCTAAGGCTTACGGTGATGCTAACGAGGATAATGTTTCCCTTTTTGCTTTTTGTAAGCCTTGCTGCACTTTGCATGGGTGCGCTGAATGTAAAGAGGGTCTTTTTCGTGCCTGCCATGGCATCGTCCTGGTTTAACATAATGGTAATCCTGACCGTTGTGGCAGTCACGGTCTTTACTGGAAGGCCCCTGCTGGCAGCAGCCATAGGGGTTACTGCAGGTGGTTTCATGCAGTTTGCCTCTCAGGTGCCCACCTTTTTGAAGAAGGGCTACAGGTTCAGCTTTAACTGGAACTTCACAGACAGGGGTCTTATAAAGATGGGACGCCTCGTTCTACCAACTACACTGGGGCTTGCAGTGGCACAGATAAACATATTTGTAAGCACCATCCTTGCATCCTATCTAAAGGCAGGAAGCATTACCTACCTGTACTACTCCATGAGGCTTATTCAGTTTCCCGTTGGTATATTTGGTGTGGCCATGGGTATGGCAGTGCTGCCAGCGCTTTCAAGACATGCAGCCACAGGTGAAATGGAAAGCCTCCGTGATGACTTCTCCTATGCAATCAGGATGCTCTTTTTCATCACCCTTCCCTCAATGATGGGGCTTATTGCATTGAGGATTCCCATAGTGAATCTTCTCTTTCAGAGGGGAGAGTTTGATTATGCTGCCACAGAGGGTACTGCCTATTCCTTAATCTTTTACTCCCTTGGCATTTGGTCAATCGTGGGTGTAAGGGTGGTGGTGTCGGCCTTTTATTCAATGCAGGATACGCGTACTCCAGTGGCAGTGGCTGCAGTGGCGATGCTTTTAAACATACTGCTCAGTCTCCTGCTGATGGGGCCCCTCAGGCACGGTGGCCTTGCCCTTGCAAACTCCCTTGCATCCTGGGTGAACTTCTCGCTGCTTTTTATCATCCTAAGAAAGAGGCTTAAAGGGGTGGATGGAAGAAGGATTGTTTCGGGTTTTTTTCGAATACTTGCTGCATCAGCACTGATGGCCCTTGTAGCAGGTGCCCTGCTCAGGGGTCCCCTCTGGCATCAGTCAGGTTTTGTTGCAAAAAAGGCGGTGTATCTATCTTTGACCATCCTGCTTTGCACATTCCTGTACGCTGGTTGCTGCAAACTGTTTGGGGTTGAGGAGCTCAGGGAGGTGCTAAAACTCATAGGGAAATCAAATAAGGGGGTATCCTGATATAGACTTTTTAATAAACAAAGTTATATAATTATAAAATTTTTGACGAGGAGGTGACTAAATTGTATATCGTAACTGTAGATGCTGATAAGTGTGAAGGCTGTGAAGAGTGCGTAAACATCTGCCCACAGGGAGTATTCGAGATGGCCGATGGCAAGTCAAACCCGGTTAATTCTTCAGAGTGTGTTTACTGTGAAAGCTGCCTCGGCGTCTGCCCAACAGATGCAATCACCATCACAGAGATGTAGTAGTCAGCTTTAGTACTTCAAAAAACAAAGGGGGCTTTTATATAGCCCCCTTTTTATTTTAACAGCCCTTCCTTCTACGCTACTTTAATCACAGTGAGTAAAGGGCACAGTGGATAGTAATTTTACAAAAAAAGACCTCGCATTTTAGCTGCGAGGTCCGTTTATCTACAGACAGGCTGGAAATAGTCGTTATTTCTTCTGGATGTAGATCTCCCAGTATCCCTTATCCTCTAATTTTACCACCTCACAGGGATAGCCCTGCTTCTCACAGTAACGGGGAATGGAGTCTTCTGCAGATGCAGGTGCATCACAGAGGATCTTGAGCAGGTCTCCGCTGTTCATCTTCTCCAGTTTCTTTTTGGTAAGAACCAGTGGATAGGGACAAACCCTTCCAAGAACATCAAGGGTATCGGTTGGTTCCATGCTCTTGAGATCTGACATAGTATCCTCCTTAAAGTTTTAAGTTTTAGAAAAACATCAGGTGGTCTGCTGACTCCATCTCCTGATGGATCTTCTCGTAGGGGACCACCTCTGTTGTTAGCTCTCCACCGATCTCTTCGGCATCCATCACGATGTCATCTTCTGTAAGGCCGTATCTGTCGAGGTCTTCCTTACACACAAGCACCCTGAGGTCAAGAAGCAGTGCATTCTTTATGTGCATCTCAAGACTTGTAACGCCGTAGATGTCAAGTGCCTTCTGACCTTTAAGCATGTTAAGAACACCATCGCCGATAAAGGCAATCACAGGCTCCACATTGTCGCCATCCTCAAGGTATATCTCAACTGTCTGGCTTGCTATTGCGTGGGTCAGTGCAAGCCTTGATGTCTCTGATTTATAGGGAAGCTTCTCTACTATGAATGCAAATTTCTTTATTGCCATATTACTCACCTCCTATATGAAAGACTCTGTCAGCGCTAAATGCACTTGCAAGATACCAGTCCATACTGTGGATTTTGACACCTTCGAATACATCCTCTTTATCAATACCCCTTGCCTTACCACAGGCCTCACAGATGGTTACCTGAAACTTACCAGTCTTGATTAACTCCTCAACTGTTCCTGCCAGATAGGAGTAGTCTCTGAAGTTGCTCTGGCGGGTCTTACCAAGCATTGTGGCGTTACCTGAAAGCCAGAGGTCAACCTCGTGGCCCTTTTTCACGGCTGCCTCTGCAAGCTTGACGGCAAAGTCAAGGGTCATGGAACCTACCAGCGAGGAAAAGCATCCTATGGTTAATTTAGCCATCTTTTACCTCCTTATAGCCATATGATTTTTTCATAGTCGTTAAATATCAGGTCAACCAGTCCCTCGTAGTTGATGACCTTCACCTTGGGGTCAACCTTGTCAGCACTTAACCCCCTTGACTCCAGGTCCTCTGAAAGGGCATAGAGCTCGGCATCCTTTGAAAGAAGTGGTGAGGAGTTACCGTCTTTTTTCAGAGTGGTGTGATAAACGCCGTTCTGAACAAAGACGATGCCAAACTTCTCTGCCTTGAGCCTGTCAAGAATGGGAGGCTCCTTGTACTCATTTACGAAAACAACAAGCTTCATAAACACCTCCTTATAGATTGATGAGACTTACGGTCAGCCTCTATGGTCTTGATTTTATCTATCCAAACTACGGCTTTCTGTATTTTGTTATCTCAGGGTTATGTTAAAAGGAAATATAACTATTTTTTTAGCTTATCTTTATAACAATTAGGGCGGTCAATTGTCAATATAATTTTCCGTGTAGTGCTATTAAAATTTTTAATATGCTGGGCTTTCAGGTTAAAATATACCTGTCATGCCTTCACTGAAAAAGCTAAAACTTCTGATAAGCTACGACGGCAGCTATGCCTCGGGCTGGCAGGTGCAGCCTGACAGACTCACCTACCAGGGGCTTCTCGAAGAGGCCATCAAGAGGATTACTGGCGAAAACACACGGGTCGTGGGTGCAAGCAGAACAGACAGGGGAGTTCACGCCATAGAGCAGGTGGTGGCTTTCAGAACAAGCTCAGAGCATCCACCAGAGGTATTCAGGCGTGCCTTAAACGGTATCCTTCCACCTTACATCAGGGTCAAAGAGGCTGAGTATACCACTGATGACTTCCACCCACGATTCAGCGCAAGGTCAAAGGAGTACATCTATGTGCTTGAAAACTCACCTGTCAGGACCCCCTTTTTACTTAAGTATGCATGCTACACTGGCCGGGAGCTCGATGTGGAGGCTATGAAAGAGGCTTCTTCATTCCTTGTGGGTAAAAAGGACTTCAGGGCCTTTCAGGCAGCAGGCTGTTCGGCAAAGACCACAATAAGAGATGTTAAGCGGTTTGAGATCAGAGTGTGCGATGAGATAGGTTTTCTGTCGATTCCGCTTAAGGGAAGGTTTATTCTGTTTCATGTTGAGGCTGATGCATTTTTAAGATACATGGTAAGAAACATGGTTGGCACCCTGATTGATGTTGGGCTTGAGCGATATAAAGCCTCCTGGATTCATGAGCTCTTAGAAAGCCGTGACCGCACACAGGCAGGACCAACGGCCCCACCTGAGGGGCTTTACCTTTACAGGATTCACTACTGAGCCAGCCTCTAATGGCCTATACATCTGTGAGGTCTCACTGGTGGATTTTGCTTTCTGAGCCTTTTGCCACAGTTAAAACAGTAGTTGGCAAATAGCCTGTGAACCGAGTACTCAACCCTGCCGTACTCATCCACCGAGGGCTCCTCAAACACAATGCCCTCCAGACCAAGACCTGAAAACAGCCTGCAACATGCACCTGATGCATCTTCTCTGATATCAGCCTTCAGCGGTCTTCCACAGTGGGGGCAGTAGTTCACACTGAACCTCAGAGAGACATAGATGCCAATTTCTTCCTGAATAAACTGCTCAAAACCACCTTCCAGTATCAGACGGCAGCACCAGTTGAGCCTCACAGCACTCTGCTCAACCTCTTCAAGCTCCACCCACCAGGGCTCACCATAGTTTTTTTCTCTGTAACCTGCCATAATCATCTCCTCTAATAAATTAATAAGCAATTTTTATACCAAAAACAAGTATATTGCGGGATTGAAGTAAATGGCAGGAATTGATAACTATGACAAGTATTCTCTTAAAAAGATAGGTTATTCTGCGTTAATGCAGCAGTAGACATTATATAGAGGAGTTTTAAAAGAATAAGGATAGCCCCCTCTGACACAGGCTCAGGCAATGTATCCAGGAGTGTCAAAAAATGGGGAAATATTATCCTTGTTGAAGGATTCTAACCAGTTCAGAATCTCTGCCATGCCGAAGGGTTTTGAGATGGTCTTGCAACCAAGTCTGTTTGCCCTTTTTAAGTCATCCTCTGTCCAAGAGCCAGATATTACGGCCACATTTCTTACCAGAGAGGGCCTTCTGTTTTTAAGGCTTTCTATAAGGTCAAGCCCCTTCATCTGGGGCATGTAGTTGTCGGTAATGATAAAATCTGCATCAGTTGATAATGTCTCCTGTTCAGACAGAAACTCTGTGGCAGTTCTGTAGGCATTCACCTCATAACCCGATTCTTTTAAAAGGTATTCGAGGAACTCCCTTACACCGTCTTCATCTTCGATAACTATTCCTCTTTTTTTCATGGCATTCCTTTAAAGTGTCTTTGATATTTTAGTCCTTCTTATTAAATTAAACCTAATATTAATAAAACATTTGCCTAAAGGCTGTCAAGCTCTGTTACTCAAGTTGCGTTTATCCCTGTGTCAAGCTCTCTGACATCCTCCACCACCTCAATCAGCCCGTCCTTTTTAAGATAGACCACCTTCTGAATCTGGGCATTCTGGATCATGCGTCTACATAGCAAACAGGGCTTACCCTCTGCAAGGGAGCCGTCTGCCTCAAAGCCAGCTATGTAGATGGTTGCACCCTTCATCCTTTCTGGTGGGCCGTTTACTATGGCGTTCTGCTCAGCGTGAACCGCAACACATAGCTCATAACGCTCTCCAGGTGGCACATTAAGCTCCTTTCTTTTACACACACCTGAGTCTATGCAGTTTACTGCACCTCTTGGTGAGCCATTGTATCCTGTGCTTACTATTACATTGTCCTTGACTATAACAGCCCCGTAGCGACGCCTGAGACAGGTTGACCTCGTGGAGACCACCTTTGCAATCTCAAGGAAGTACTCATCCCAGGGCGGTCTTTTGTGTGCTAGCCCTTTACCGTTGTTACCCATTTTTTCCCTTTATTACCTCCAACAGAATTAAAATTCTAAATTCTAAATCCTAAATTCTAAACAAATTCTAAACTCCCAAGCTTTCAATTAAACAATCATCAAAGCAACGGAACAAAAGGTGTATGGGTATTGAGTTTGAACGGTTTCAGCACACGCCCGAAGGTGCCGTGATGGCAGCTTCAGTGTGCGTCCTCGGAGATGGACAGGGATGTCCATCGAGAATGATGTGAAAACTCAATACCCATGTGCCTTCTAAATCCTAAAACAAATTCTAAGTTTTCAAATTCCCGATCTTCCACTTTTCAGGGCTTTGTCGTTGTTTAGAATTTAGATATTAGTGCTTAGGATTTATCCACACTTTGTGTGCCCGCAGTTACGGCAGACTGCGCAGCCTCCCTCGTGCTCCACAGGGCCGCCGCACTCAGGGCAGGCCCCTATCTGCATCACCACATCCACTGTGCCGCTTTTACCGTTTCCGTTTCCACGGGTCATGTAGAGCTCAAGTGCCTTTGCAATGGCATCGGCACAGGAGGAGATCTTTCCACCCTTTGCCCATGCCTGCTGATGACAAGATATACCCTTAAGCTGTTTTATTATCTCCTCAGGTGCAATGTTTGACCTCAGGGCAAGGCTTACGAGCCTTCCTATGGCCTCAGACTGGCTTGCTGCACAGCCACCTGCCTTTCCGATGTGATTAAATACCTCAAAGGGATGACCGCTTTCATCCTCATTCACTGTAACATAGAGATTGCCACAGCCTGTCTTCATTGCACGGGTTGTGCCCTTTATCACATCAGGTCTCTTGCGAGGAACAATCTTGCCAGAGGGAAGCTCCTGCTCGGTCCTGTCTTGCTTTTCAGTCTTTGCGCCCTTGTTAAGCACCTGGACATCCCTTGAGCCGTCACGATACACCGTAACACCCTTACAGCCAAGTCTGTAGGCAAGGAGATAGACATTCTTTACATCCTCAGGGGTTGCATGATTGGGGAAGTTTACGGTCTTGGACACGGCGTTATCCACATGGCGCTGAAAGGCTGCCTGCATCCTTATGTGGTCCTCGGGGGTGATGTCGTGTGCTGTAACGAAGACCCTTTTCAGGTCATCAGGTATCTCGGGGATGTCGTGGATAGAGCCTGTCTCTGATATACGCTCCATCAGCTCACGGCTGTAAAAGCCCCTTTCTCTGGCAATCCTTTCAAAATAGGGATTTACCTCAAGGAGCTTTGTGCCTTCAAGCACATTTCTCACAAAACAGATAGCAAATATGGGTTCAATGCCAGAGGAACAGCCTGCAATTATACTCAGTGTGCCTGTGGGAGCAATGGTGGTTACCGTGGCATTACGAACCTCTAATCTGTCTTTGTAGATGCTTCGAGACCAGTTTGGAAACACACCACGCTTTTTGGCAAGCTCATGGGATGCCTGCCTTGCCTCGTTACTTATAAAGCCCATCACCTGGTCAGCCAGCTTAAGTGCCTCCTCTGAGTTATAAGGGATGCCAAGCTGTACCAGCATATCTGCCCAGCCCATCACGCCAAGGCCGATCTTGCGGTTTGCCCTGGTCATTTGGGCTATCTGCTCAAGGGGATACTTGTTTACATCTATCACATTGTCAAGAAAGTGCACTGCCTTACGGGTAACCCTTTTTAGGCGGTCCCAGTCAACAGAGCCAGCCCTTACCATCTTTGCAAGGTTAATGGAGCCAAGGTTACAGGACTCATAGGGCAGAAGCGGCTGCTCTCCGCAGGGGTTGGTGCTTTCTATCTCTCCAAGCTCAGGGGTTGGGTTGGTGCGGTTTATCCTGTCGAGAAACACGATTCCAGGCTCACCGTTTCCCCAGGCATGCCTTACAATCAGGTCAAAGACCTCCCTTGCCTTAAGCCTCTTAACCACCTTTTTGGTTCTCGGGTTTATCAGGTCGTATTCTCCGTCCTCCTCAACCTTCTTCATGAACTCCTCTGTAAGGGCAACGGAGATGTTGAAGTTGTTGAGTCTGTCGTTTTCATCCTTACAGGTGATGAACTCTATAATGTCGGGGTGGTCAACCCTCAGGATACCCATGTTTGCCCCTCTTCGGGTTCCACCCTGTTTTACTGCCTCGGTGGCTGTATCAAAGACGGTCATAAACGAGATGGGTCCTGAAGAGATACCCTTTGTGGAGCCAACCACATCACCCTTTGGGCGAAGACGGGAAAAGCTAAAGCCCGTACCACCACCTGACTTGTGTATGATGGCAGCATTCTTTACTGCCTCGAAGATGCTCTCCATTGAGTCGTCCACAGGAAGCACAAAACAGGCACTTAACTGTCCAAGCCTTCTTCCTGCATTCATAAGCGTTGGGCTGTTTGGCAGAAACTCAAGAGAGGTCATCATCCTGTAAAACTCATCCTCAAGCAGTCCCACCTCCTGTGGACTTGCACCATAGTTGAGGTCAGCCGAGGCAATTGCCCTTGCCACACGCCTGAAAAGCTCCTCGGGTGTCTCTATAACAACCCCCTCTTCGTTCTTCTTAAGATACCGCTTCTGGAGCACCTTTAATGCGTTTTCTGTTAACGCCACCTCTCCCCTTGCTGCCTTTTCTTTTAAACTACCCATGTAAAAACCTCCAATAATGTATTATTAGGCTGTAGGGTGTAGGGAGTAGTTTTTAGTGTTGAATGCATAGTTTTTAGTGTTTAATAAAAAGACTAACTCAACACTCAAAATTCAAAACTCAACACTAACTACACACCCACCCCCCAACCAACGCTATCAACGCAATAAGCAGTAACTAATACACCAATATACCAATTTCTAATTTCTAAATCCTAAATTCTAAACAAATTCCAAACTCTAAATTTCAAATTACAAACTCTCTAACGCAACTAACGCGATAAACGCAATCAACGCTATCAACGCAATACCTTCCCCTTCTCCTCCTCCACAGTTGCCTCATCTTTTTTTATGAACCGGGAAAGAAGACGCAATGGGTCATCACTCTCAATCGGACACTGGCTACTACAAAGATAGGGGCACCTAAGGCAGTAAAACCAGTTTTCCACTCCTTTACAGAAGTTCATCTTCCTCCCCAACAGATTGTGCTTGGCTATACATTAAACCACAATATATTGTATTTGTCAAGAAAAAAATCACAATCGATTAACTGCCCGATTATAAAGAACATTTCCTGTGAAATAAATGTTTATGAAATGTTAAAATTGGAAAGTTTATCATTTTTGCCTTTTTGAAAGGGGCTTATATGGAAAACAGGACACTGCTTGCCATACTGAAGGTATTAAAGAACCACGAACAGGAGATAATAGGCTCAAGGGAGATTGCACGGGAGTTAAAGCTCTACGGAGTCAACCTATCTGAAAGGACGGTCCGATACCATCTCAGGATACTTGACGAGCGTGGTCTGACAGAGTCCTTTGGCAAGGAAGGCCGCAGGATTACTGAAAAGGGCATAGAGGAGCTTTCCCTTTCAATGGTTTCAGACAGGGTTGGCTTTATTATAAGCAAGATTGATACCCTGTCCTATCTGACCGAGTTAGACCTGAACACCATGAAGGGACGCATAATCCTCAACATCTCATACATCCAGAAAAAGGACCTGAATGAAGCTTTACGGATAATGAAGCCTGTCTTTTCATCACCCTATGTAATGAGTGACAGAGTGGCCATTGCCCACGAAGGACAAACCCTTGGAGATGTGGTGGTACCAGATGGCATGGTGGCAATCGGCACGGTCTGCAGCGTGACCATAAACGGCGTGCTACTGAAGGAAGGCATTCCTGTTACATCACGGTTTGGTGGGGTTCTTGAGATAGACGAAAAGGGACCAAAGAGGTTTGTTGCACTTATAAGCTATGAAGGCACCTCTCTTGACCCACTTGAGATATTCATCCGTGGAAAGATGACCGATGTCAGAGGGTCAATCAGGAACTCAAAGGGCAGGGTGCTTGCAAGCTTCAGAGAGATACCTGTGGTCTGCTATAAAAGAACCCTTGAGATTGCCGAAAGGCTAAGAAGAAAAGGTATAGGTGGCATATTGAGCATTGGTGAGCCTAACACTCCTCTTTATGAGATGGGGGTTGGAATAGACAGGGCAGGCATGGTTATTGTTGGCGGGCTTAATCCCCTTGCAGCAGTTGAGGAAAGGGGAATTCATACTGAAAGCAAGGCAATGAGCACCCTCTATGAGTTTTCAGAGCTAAGACCCTTTAAAGAGGTATATAAGGAGTTAAAGGGTTAGTTCTACATTCAGACACCCTGCATTGATGGACCAAAAGACTACTATGGCTATCGAAGAAAGAAACAGACACCTTGAACAGGCTGACCGGCGTTTAATATGGCATCCTTTCACACAGATGAAGCAGTGGGAGGCCACCACACCTCTTATAATCGAAGAGGGAAGGGGCGAGTTTTTAAAGGACATCTACGGCAGGTGGTACCTTGACGGCGTGTCCTCTCTCTGGGTAAACATCCACGGACACAGAAAAAAGGAGATTGACCAGGCCCTGAAGGAGCAGATTGACAGGCTTTCTCATTCAACACTTCTGGGGCTTGGCAATGTCCCTTCCATTGAGCTTGCAGAGAG
This sequence comes from Nitrospirota bacterium, assembly GCA_015484595.1. Taxonomy (GTDB): domain Bacteria; phylum Nitrospirota; class Thermodesulfovibrionia; order Thermodesulfovibrionales; family JdFR-85; genus JAADIE01. The sequence goes on from WFMM01000067.1 coordinate 12,028, forward strand.
GCTTTTAAGCATTGTGCCTGAAGGGCTTACGAAGGTCTTTTACTCTGACAATGGCTCCACCTCAGTGGAGATTGCCCTTAAGATGGCCTTTCAGTACTGGAAAAACCGTGGCATTGAGGGAAGAGAGGCCTTTGTCTGTCTTAATCACGCCTACCACGGAGACACCCTTGGAGCAGTAAGTGTGGGTGGAATAGAGCTCTTTCACGAGGTCTACAGGCCCCTGCTTTTCAGGACATTCCGTGCCCCTTCACCCTATTGCTACCGCTGTGAACTGGGTCTTGACAGGCAGAGCTGCTCCATGGCCTGCCTCGAAAGGCTTGAGGAAATACTGAAGGAGCATCACGAAGAGATAGCAGCCCTGATAATAGAGCCCCTCGTTCAGGGTGCTGGCGGGATGATCGTTCATCCTGAGGGTTATCTTAGGGCGGTCAGGGAGCTTACCAGAAAGTACGATGTGCTCATGATTGCTGATGAGGTGGCAGTTGGGTTTGGGAGAACTGGAAGGATGTTTGCCTGTGAGCACGAGGAGGTGGTGCCGGATTTTCTCTGCCTTTCAAAGGGAATCACAGGGGGCTATCTGCCCCTTGCAGTGACGATTACCACTGACGAGGTGTACAGTGCCTTTCTGGCTGAATACAGGGAGCTAAAGACCTTCTTTCACGGACACTCCTACACAGGAAACCCACTTGCCTGTGCAGCAGCAGTGGCATCTCTGGAGCTCTTCAAAAAGGAAAACACCCTTGAAGGGGTAAGAAAAAAGGCAGGGATCCTACAGAGCTGGCTAAAAGAGGTTTCAGGGCTTTCCCATGTGGGTGATGCAAGGGGGATAGGGCTTATCGCCGGAGTTGAGCTGGTTAAGGAAAAAGACAAAAAGGAGCCCTATCCATTTCATGAACAGATTGGTTACAGGGTCTGCTACCGTGCACGGGAAAGGGGCCTTATCATAAGGCCCCTTGGTGATGTGATAGTCATCATGCCGCCTTTAAGTATAAGTGAGGAAAACCTCCAGAGGATGCTTGAGATAATAAGAGACTCTATCAGGGATGTAACAGAGGAATAAGCAGGTTTACCTTCAGGGGCTTTTCTGGTATTATTTAAATTTTCTGGTATTATTTAAATAATAAACCTTAAGGCTGTTTAAGAAATTTAGTGGTTGAATCTCAAAGGGGCTACGCCCCTTTGAAACCCCAAATTAGTGAAATTTATGAACAATAACATAGAGCCAGTTTAACAGGCTCTAAACCTGAAAAGGAGGGTATCTGAATTGATGAAAAGGATATTTGCTGCTTTAGTCCTTGTTTTGTTTGCCTTCACGGCTGTGGCGTTTTCTTCCGAGAAGGTGAAAAGCTGGAAGGACCGGTTTGACGAGATATGCGGAAAGGTGCAGATAGCCGAAAGCCTTAGCACCGAAGAGCTACAGAAACTCATAAGAGAATCAGAGGAGCTTATAAAAAGGCTTCAGGAAATTGACCAGCCCGTTAAAAAGGTTTACATCTTCAGACTGAAAAAGTGCAGGTCCTTTTTTCAGTACATACTTCAACTCAGGGAAAGCAAGAAAGAAGCGGGTTAACCTGTTGTGTTTAAAATCCTTTTTACCTCTTCAGGCATTTCTCCGCCCATGTTACCGAGCTTTTTCTTTATGAAGGAGTTTGCCATCATCAGTTTCATTGCCGTAATCATGTAATTCTTCTTGAACTCATCGGTCTCTTCAAGCATCTGGGCGTATTTATTCATGTAAAAGGCACGATAACAATCCACGATTGCCCTGTCAATGTCCTCAAGGCTCATCTCTTTAGGCTTAATGACAGGGTCTATGAGATTGTACTTTCTGTAGTCCTCCACCACTATGTAGGGTTTAAGGTCTTCGTAGATGTCTGAATAGGGCCAGGGTGCAATGGCAAGGAAGTGGGCAAAGTCGGGGTTGTAGTCAAATACCAGACGAAGGGTCTGCTCTATGGAGTCCCAGGTCTCGTCAGGAAAGCCAAGTATCATGGAGGTCTCTGTAATGATTCCCACATCCCTCAGTAGCTTAAGTGCCTCACGGGACTGCTCCACACTGATTGCCTTCTTTATGTAGTCAAGGCTTTCCTGATTGGTCGCCTCTGTGCCAACGTAGATGTGTATTATACCTGCCTCTTTATACTTATCAAGTATGTCTCTGTCCCGAACTATGTCTTCAGCCCTCGTCTCCATTAGTATCTTCATATCAAGGTCAGCCTTTATTAAAAGGTCAAGTAGTCGCTCCCACCTGTCCCTGTCTGGTGAGGGATAATCGTCGGTAAAAAGCACCACATCCACATCGTAGGTCTTTCTGAGGTGCTCCATCTCCCTTACAATGTCTTCAGGTGAGCGGGCACGCCAGGTCTTGTGCCAGAACTTCTGCTGAGAGCAAAAGGTGCACTCCTGCGAGCAACCCCTTGATGTGCAGATTGCACCGAGACGGCTTTTTGGTAAGATGTAGTAGGTGTAGTCCTCCCAGTCAAGCAGGTGCCAGCCCATGGGAAGATTGTCAAAGCTATCAAGGAACCCCCTTGGCTCGGTGGCTACCACACCTCCGTTTTCATAGTAAGCAATCCCTCTTACCTTTGATGGACTGTCTCCAGCAGTTATTGCCTGCAGGAGCTCAACAAGCGTCACCTCACCCTCTCCTCTGACAACAAAATCCACCGCTGCATTCTCAAGCATCTCCTCATACATAAAACTTGCATGAACCCCTCCGATAATGGTCACTATGTCGGGATTGATGGTCTTTGCTGTCTCAAGCACTTTAAGGGCATCATAGGATGTGCAGGTTATGGCAGTGGTGGCCACAAAGTCGGGTCTGAACTCTTCAATACGCTTTGCAACCTCTTCGTGACCAACCTTTTTCGTCATGGCATCGTAGATTTCTGCGTGAAATCCCGCAGCTTCTGCGGCACCAGCAAGATAAACGAGGTACAGAGGAACCCAGCTTCCCGCAACCTCTACAACACCAACATGAAAGGGTGGCGTAATAAAAAGTATCTTCTTTCTCATAAGAACCTATTGATTTATAAGGCTCTTCGGCCCGGCAACCTCCCTGTGTTTAATTAAGTATCAAGTCTTATTAACGACATTTACTCTATACTAATAAATACCCTGCCCATGTGTAAACAAAAAAATTAAAGCAAAAACTATGCCTGATTTTATTTGAAAAAGAATCAGCATAAAAACTATAATCAATTGATGGTGTTAATTGAATTATTCAGGCTGATTGGAAGGGTATGTATCCAGAAGACAAGGGGGCTTGGCAGGATGTTTCTTTTCCTGCTAAACGCTATTGCCCACATATTTATGCCTCCCTTTAAGTTCAGGCTCTTTCTAAGGCAGGTCTGGTTTTTTGGTAATAAGTCCCTCCTTGTAATACTCCTTACCGGAGCCTTTACAGGCATGGTGCTTGCGCTTCAGATTTTTTACACCCTTAGCAAGTTTGGCTCAGAGGCACTGCTTGGACCAGCGGTGGCGCTAAGCCTTATAAGGGAGCTCGGGCCCGTGCTTTCTGCCCTGATGGTAACAGGCAGGGCAGGCTCTGCACTTACGGCAGAGATAGGTATCATGAGAATCTCCGAGCAGATTGACGCACTGATATCCATGGCCCTGAGCCCCCTCAGGTATCTGGTGGTGCCAAATATCGTTGCAGCCCTTTTGGTATTTCCCCTGCTTGGTGCAATCTTTGACCTGATAGGTATCTATGGTGGCTATGTGGTGGGTGTAAAACTCCTGGGGCTTAGCTCTGGCACCTACTTTTCAAAGATGGATGAGTTTATTGACCTTGAGGATATATCTATCGGGCTTGTAAAGTCACTCTGTTTTGGTCTTATAGTTGCCTGGGTTTCCTGCTATAAAGGCTACTACACAGGATACGGTGCAAAGGGTGTAAGCAGGGCAACCACCGAGGCAGTGGTGCTTTCCTCTGTGCTGATTCTCATATGGGATTACTTTATCGGCTCGGTGTGGGTATAGATTATGATAGAGATTATTGACCTTAAAAAGAGCTTTGATGGCCTTCAGGTGCTAAAGGGTGTTAATCTTACCATAAAGGACAGGGAGCTTATGGTCATTATCGGGAAAAGCGGTGCAGGTAAGAGTGTGCTCCTTAAACACCTGATTGGCATACACAGACCTGACAGCGGCAAGATACTGATAGATGGTGAAGACATAATAAAGACCTGCGGTAAACGGGAGGTATGCAGGTTGAGGGAACGATTCGGGGTGCTCTTTCAGGGCGGCGCCCTTTTTGACTCCATGACGGTTTTTGAAAATGTGGCATTCCCGCTTCAGGAAAAGACAAAACTTTCAAAAAGGGTGATAGCAAAAAAGGTTCAGGAGGCACTTGAGGATGTGGGCCTAAGCGGTATTGAAGACAAGTACCCTGCTGAGCTAAGTGGTGGGATGAGAAAGAGGGTTGCCCTTGCAAGGGCACTTATTACAGAGCCTGAGATAGTGCTTTTTGATGAGCCCACCACAGGGCTTGACCCTATAAGCCTTAATGCCATACACAGGCTTATCGTAAGGACTCACAGAAAGTATAATTTTACAGGGGTGGTTATAAGCCACGACATACCACAGGTCTTTGA
>WFMM01000068.1 GCA_015484595.1 Nitrospirota bacterium
CAACTATAAGGTGATGGCTGTTTTTCAGTGCCCCGTAGACATGCTCTGCCATCTGGAGCTGCTGCTGTCTTGGCTCGTATTCAGTGAGTACCTCTTTCAGTCTGCCCTCTTTACCAAAGTATTCCTTCATCTTTATGACCAATCTGTGTTTTTATGTTATGCTAATAATAACCTGAGGTTTGGTAAGAAGACAAGGTGCGTTAATCGCGTTGGTTGCGTTAATCGTGTTCGTTGCGTTGATTGCGTTTATCGCGTTAGTTGCGTTAGCGAGTTTGTAATTTGGAATTTGGATTTTGGATTTTGTTTAGTATTTAGGATTTAGAGATTAGGATTTGGTTAGTGGTTATCGTGTTAATAAAGTTGGTAGCATTGACAATGGCTGTGGGATAGTTAGTGTTGAGTTAAGTTTTTTCATTAAACACTCAACACTAAAAACTCAAAACTAAAAACTACACCCTACCCCCTTTAATTGAGGTGAGTTGAGATGGGAGCTGAGGTTTTAAGCGTTCTCAAGGCATCTGGCAAAGAGGAGCCCTTTAACAGGGAAAAGCTCCTTTCTTCCCTCATACACTCCGGTGCCTCAGAGGAGGTGGCACAGGAGGTCATAAGCCAGATAATGCCCCACATAAAGCCACGGATGAGCACTAAAAAGCTCTATCACCTGGCATACAAGAAACTCAGAAAACTTAACCATGCATCAGGTCTTAGGTACTCTTTAAAAAAGGCCATATTCAGGCTTGGCCCAACAGGTTACCCCTTTGAGCAGTATTTTTCAGAGATCCTTCGTGAGCTTGGCTACCAGACAGAAACAAATATGATACTTAATGGCCGGTGCATACAGCACGAGGTGGATGTGGTGGCAAAGAGTGAAGATAGTATCTTTGTCGTGGAGTGTAAATACCACCACAGCCCCGGAAGGGTAACCAACTCAAAGGATGCCCTTTATGTAAAGTCAAGATTCGATGACCTGAAGCCCCTTTTTCAAAGGAAATATCCAGACAGAAAGTACTCGGGATGGCTCGTAACGAATACCCGATTCAGCACCGATGCCATAGAGTTTGCAAACTGTGCAGGGTACAGGCTTACAAGCTGGAAGTATCCAGAAGGACAGGGGCTTGAAAGGATAATCGAAGACAAAAGGCTCTATCCGGTTACCATACTGAGCGGTATCAAGGCTAATCTATCAAGACTGCTAATAGAAAGGGGAATTATACTACTTAAAGACCTCTCTGAGATGAAGGAAGAGGAGATAGAGCGACTCCTTAACATACCCTCAAGGGTAGCCCGTGCAATAAAGTCCAGCGCAGACAAGCTCTGCCTCTGTTGAGGAATAAACCCATCAGGAGGAATAAGGCCATGGAAAAAGGAGTTTTAAAGGAACGGCTTAAACAGGCAAAGGAAAGTCTAAGCGATGCCGAGATGTTAAACTCTGAAGGGCTTGGAAACACTGTGGTGCTTGCAAAGCTTTACCACGCAATGATATACGGACTTCTTGGGCTTTTTGGGCTTGAGGACATAGGCAGTTTAACCCATGCAGACCTGATAGAGAGATTTGAGCGTGACTGTGTGGCAAAGGGCAGGTTTAAAAAGGAGCACCTTCAGGCATTAAGGCTTGCTTACAACCTTACTCACGAATGTGATTGCCTGAACAGAAGAGAGCCTGAAGACAGAGACATGGAATACCTCTTTCCGCTGGTCAGAGACTTCGTAAAAGAGCTTTCCTTGATTGACTAACTTTCCTGCTTGGGCTATACTAACATACACTAAGGAGCCCGCAAATGCCCATTTTTGGAGAACTCTTTGTCAGCGAGATACTCAAAAGACCCGTGCTTGACCTCAAGGGGGATGAGCTTGGACTGCTTAAAGACCTTGTCATCGTCAAGGGTTCTCCCCTTCCAGAGGTTCAGTCTCTTATTGTAAGCAGAAGAAAAAAACACTTCCTTATTCCCTGGGATACGGTAAACATCTTTAACAAACGGATAATCGCAACGAGGCTAACCCGGGATGACCTCAGAGAGTACGATTTCCCTGAAGAGAACCTCCACGCAGTAAAGGACATAATGGACAAACAGATAGTGGATGCCACAGGTGCAAAGGTAGTTAGGGTAAACGACATCAAGCTTGAGGGTTATGAGGGAAAGGCGATGCTCGTTGCCATTGATGCTGGTATGAGGGGAATTCTTCGCAGGCTTGGATTTGAAAAAAGGGGTAGTGAGCTACTGAGGCTTTTCAAGGTCGAGCTTCCCCTTAATCTGATAAGCTGGAACTACATCCAGCCCCTTGAGCCAAAATTAAAGACCATAGCCCTTACGGTGCCCAGGCAGATGGTCTCAAAACTCCACCCTGCAGACCTTGCCGAGATCATAAGCTCTGTATCCCGTGAAGAGGGAACAAACCTGTTTCGTGACCTTGACATAAAGACCGCTGCCGAGACCCTCTCAGAGCTTGAGCCCGAGGTGCAGGCAAGCATTATAGAGGAGATGGACACCGAGAAGGCATCAAACATCATAGAGGAGATGCCACCTGACGAGGCAGCAGACATACTGGGTGATATTTCGGCTGAAAAGATGAAGGCCATCCTGGAGAGGCTTGACATCGAGGATGCCGAAGACATACAGGAACTCCTCGAGCACGAAGAGGACACCGCAGGTGGACTCATGACTAACGACTTTATTGCCTATCCACCCACCATGCCGGTTTCAAAGGCGATTGAACGGTTCAAGCAGGATGCCGAGGAGATAGAGACCATATACTACATCTATGTGGTTGATGAGGAAGAAAGGCTGCTTGGCGTTCTATCACTCAGGGAGCTCTTACTTGCTGAACCTGACAGGACGCTTCAGGACATCATGATTACAAGCCTTAAGACCGTCCAGCCTGATGCTGATGAAAATGTGGTGGCTGCTGCCATATCAAAGTACAACCTTGTGGCAATTCCTGTGGTGGACAGCGAGGGATACCTCCTTGGCATCGTAACCGTGGATGATATTATTGACAGGATACTTCCGCCAAAGGCAAAACGAAAACGAAAAAAGGTCTGAAGGCCGCTTATAAAAAATAAAATAGAAAGGACATCCTTCCTTCATGAAAAGGTTTTTCAAAAAGATAGCCATATTTTTTTCTGTGTTAGGCCCTGGAATAATTACCGCCAACATCGACAACGATGCAAGCGGTATCACCACCTACTCTGTGGCAGGGGCAAGGTTTGGACTGTCCTTGCTGTGGACCCTTATACCCACGACCATCTCTTTAATAGTGATTCAGGAGATGGTAGCCCGTATGGGTGTGGTCACCGGAAAGGGTCTTTCAGACCTCATCAGGGAGCGATACGGTGTGAAGGTCACCTTTTACATGATGCTTGGACTTTTCATTGCAAACCTTGGAACCACTGTGGCAAACCTCTCGGGATGGGCTGCAAGCATGCAGATACTGGGGCTCAGTAAGTACATAATGATACCTGCTGGTGCACTGGCAATCTGGCTTCTGGTTACCAAGGGAACTTACCGGTTTGTGGAAAGGATTCTGCTTGTTGCCTGTGTGCTGTATTTTGGTTATGTGGTGGCAGGTATTATGGCTCATCCTGACTGGAAAGAAGTTACAAAAAGCCTTTTTATCCCTGATATTAAGGCTGACCCACAGTACATCATGCTTACCATCGCCATAATCGGTACCACCATTACACCCTGGATGCAGTTTTATCTGCAGTCATCAATTGCTGAAAAGGGGATAAAGAAGGAAGACTACGGAGCCTCAAGGCTTGATGTGGTGATTGGCTGCAGCATTACCGATATCGTTTCCTTTTTTATCATAGTGACCTGCGCAACCCTGCTTTTCCCAAAGGGAATAAGGATTAACGAAGCCTCTGAGGCAGCCCTTGCCCTGAGACCCTTTGCAGGTGAGCTCTCTTCAGTGATTTTTGCTGTAAGTCTGGCAAATGCCTCCATCCTGGGTGCCATCATAGTGCCCCTTGCCACTTCGTACTACACCTGTGAGGCAATGGGATGGGAGGCAGGAGTGAACAAGACCTTCAAAGAGGCCCCGCAGTTTATGTGGATCTATACATCCATGATCGTAATTGCAGCACTGCTTGTAATGATTCCAGGGGCTCCCCTTGTGACATTGATGGTTCTTTCCTCGGTCTTAAATGGACTGATTCTGCCCTTTGTCCTTGTCTATGCACTCAGGCTTTCAAACGACAGGTCCCTGATGGGCAGGTACACCAACTCCCGTGCCTTTAACATCATTGCCTGGCTTACGGTGATAACGGTTATAGTGCTTTCTGTGCTAATGGTGGTTTTCGTCTTGAAGCCCTCCATACTCTGAAAAAGTCTGTGATTATTATGGATGAGGCTGTTCAAGAAAATTAAGGATATACACTGGGGGCTTCGCCCCCAGCCCCCCGAAAATAGTAGATTTTTGGAATAAGGAAAATTTAATAAAAATCAGCAAGTTAGAGCCTGTTGAACAGGCTCTATGGATTAACAGGAGGTAAAGATAAAGGACAGAGATATACACAGGGTAATAGGGCTTCTTAAAAGGCAGGTTAAAACACTGAAGGTGCCCTATGTTGATTATGTGGCGACCTTAAAAAAAGACCCCTTTCAGGTGCTTATAAGCTGCATACTGAGCCTGAGAACCCAGGATAGCACCACAGCTAAGGCCTCTGAGAGGCTCTTTAAAACTGCCCGGACGCCTGAGGAGCTCTGCAATCTGTCAGTTAAAACCATTGAGCAGGCCATCTATCCCGTGGGCTTTTACCGTATAAAGGCAAAGCGTATCAAGGATATCTCCTGCACGATAAAAAATCTCTACCATGGCAGGGTGCCTGACACCATAGAGGAGCTCCTAAAGTTAAAAGGTGTGGGTAGAAAGACGGCAAACCTCGTAATTGCACGGGGTTACAACAAACCAGCCATCTGCGTTGATACCCATGTGCATCGCATAACAAACCGATGGGGTTATGTGAATACCCGCACACCTGAGCAGACCGAGTTTGCCCTGAGAGAAAAGCTCCCCATTAAATACTGGAAAGAGATAAATGGTCTCCTGGTTGCCTTTGGACAGGGCATTTGCAGACCCCAGAGCCCCTTCTGCTCAAAGTGCATGATATATGAGTTCTGCCAGAGAAGGGGGGTTAAAAAATCTCGATAAGTCTAAATCTTGTACAAGTTTTTTACAACCCTTATATCTTTATGCTAATTGAAATGCAAAAAGATCTACCTGTCTTGGCAATATCTTTGTATGACCATTGTAGAACTGACATACAAAGCAAGCCTTAAAGATCTCGAGACATGTTTATCGGCACAGCAAAGCAAACTCTATCTATGGACATAAGAGGTTGGTTTCAAAGATTAGTCTTCCTTAACCAATAATAAGGCATTATCACTTTTGACAATAGCAAATCTATATAAATGCAGATGGCAGATTGATTTTTTTAAATTGATAAACAAAAATTTAAGATTTATTTTAGAAGCTATTAACGATCCGTATTATAAATCTTGCGATTTTTAATCACCTACTTATTTAGTTATTACAGAAGTTACTTACAAGCTAAATTTTGGGTTAGCATAGCGAATCTATTTTAGTCTTGCCATTGCTATAGCGAGCGAATATAATAAAATAAAATTCTTTACTAATCGAAGATACACCGCGCTCTTGCATCAGTGTATCTTCATTAAATATCGTTTTGTATTATAATTGCAATAAAAGATAATACTTATTAGGAGAAAATGATGACTTTTGATAATAAAAGTCTTAACCGATATTATCCTGTTAAAAAATATAATGGTTACAAAAAATGTACATTGTAAAGAACTTACATCTTTCAAAAATTTTTTCCTCTTTTTATATAAAAATATTTAAGATTCTTTTTATATTATTTGTTTTTTTCTCTACAATAGCTTGCGGAGATAAGGAAGTTCCTAAAAAAGTTAGTCTTTATAAGAGGTCTTCTGTTTCAAAAAATTATATAAGTCATGGTGAAATTAATTCATTAAAATTCGGTTTTGATTTAAGGCTTACCCCAAAAGAAGATGTCAGGATATACAATTCCTTCCTAAGTTATCTTGAAAAAAGAACAGGTAAGAAATTCTCTATTGTATTTTCTAAAACCTATAGAGACACCATAGAAAATCTTGGTAAAGGTATTACGCAATTTGCAGCTCTTGGTACGGTAAGCTGCATAATAGCAAAGAAAAAATATGGAGCTGGTTGTCTTGTAATGGGACTTAATGAAGAAGGTAAGGCCGAATACAAGGCGGTAATATTCACTCGATTGGATAGTCCTATTAACTCTATTTCTGACCTTAAAGGAAGGCGTTTCGCTTTTGGAAGTAAATACTCTACTCAGGGGCATATTATTCCAAGAAAGATGCTTGAAGATGAAGGTATTAAACTTGAAGATCTTGCTGGATATGTATTTACAGGTTCTCATGTGGAAACTGTAAGAGCTGTATTAAGCGGTGAATATGATGCTGGTGGTATGCAGGATACGCTTGCAAAAAGACTTGCCTCAGAAGGCAAAATAAGGATAATAGCTATATCTAAGCCCTACCCAAGTAGTCTCATCTGTTATAACAGGAATGTAGCTCCAGCTACTGTTAAATCCGTAAAAGAGGCACTGCTTGACTTTGATCCAAAGGGAAAAGACGCAAGTATACTAATTGATTGGGACAGAACAGAGATGCCAAATGGTTTTACTGTGGTTCACGAAGATAGGCTCCAAGAGATAATGGATCTTACTACAAGATATGGTTTGCTTAGATGAAACTCTGGCAGAAAATAGTGGCACTCAATATGTTTCTTATTATAAGCCTGGGAACGATTATTGGCTTTACTGTAAAAGGACTTGTTATTACATCATTGAGAGAGGAGCTAAACCGTCAAGGTATATCTTTAGCGAAGCATCTTGCAGATAGGATAGCTGACCCTGTTCTCCTCGAAGATTACTATCGTACACAAGAGGCAATTAACGATTTTCTAAGAACAGAAGAAGATATTGAATATGTGTTCGTTACAGGACAGACAGGTCGTCTATTTGTTCATACCTTTAAAGATGGGCCTCCAACAGATATCCTTAGCTGGAATCCGGTTATTAATAAACTAATAAGTATCCAGCTCCTTGATACAGAAAAGGGTTTTATTAGAGACATTGGGCTAAAGATATTTGAGAGGATGCTGCCTGAGGTTCATGTTGGACTAAAGGAGACGAGAATCACTAAAACTGTCAGAATCTTAAATAGAGTAATAGGGATTTTAACAATTATAATGACCATTTTAGGTTGCAGTGTCTCTTGTTTTTTAAGCCGGAGAATAACCAAACCTTTACTTGAGCTTGTCAACTTTGCCCATAGTCTTTCAAAAGGAAAGTTCGGGTTAAGAACAACAGTTAATTCTAAAGATGAGGTAGGTGCACTTGCCGTTACTTTTAATCAACTATCTATGGAACTTAAGACATATAAAGAGAGGATGGCAGAGTCTTTCAAGAATATGTTAAGAACAGAGAAGCTCACAGCACTGGGCAGACTTTCGGCTGGCCTTGCTCATGAGTTAAGAAATCCTCTAACATCTATGAAGGTCCTTCTTCAGGGATTCAGCAGCAATCCCTCAGAACTGTCTTATGAGGATATAAAGGTTATTCTTTCCGAGGTTAATCAGATGGAAGAGATACTCTCCAGATTCTTAAAATTTGCAAGGTATGATTCATTCAACCTTAGTGAGCTTGATATAAATAATGTAATAAAGCAGGTCGTTTATCTTACAAGATATCATCTTAAGAACTACAAAATAAAGCCTATCCTCTCTTTGAATGATTTACCTACCATTAGGGGAGACAAGGGTATGATTGAGCAAGCCTTACTAAATCTTGTGATGAACTCCATAGAGGCTATGCCAGAGGGTGGCAAGTTAATAATTAAAAGTATGTATGAGGATAGATTTGTAAACGTTATTGTAAAAGATACAGGACCAGGAATTCCTGAAGGGATAAGAGAGAGAATCTTTGATCCCTTCTTTACAACTAAGCCTGATGGGACAGGGTTAGGACTTTCTATAGTTTATAATATAATAAAAATACATCACGGTAAGATTGACTTTCAAAGTAACAGTAAAGGGACTAATTTTATAATTCAATTACCTATTGAATATCAGGATTTTAAAAGATACAAAAATATTGAGGTATTTAATTGGAAATGATCTTAAATAAGATACTTATAGTAGATGATCAGAGTTCTGTATGTTATTCATTAAAAAGGGTGTTAGAAAATAATGGCTATAATGTTAAAACCACCACCAATGGATATGAAGCTATTAAATTGATCAAAGAATACAATCCTGATATAGTCCTATTGGATATAAGAATGCCTGAGATAGATGGGCTTGAAGCACTTAAAAAAATAAAAAAAATATACACTAAAGTACAGGTAATAATAATGACAGCATATAGTACAACTGAAAAAGCCATTGAGGCAATGAAGTTAGGAGCTTTTGATTATCTTGTTAAACCTTTTGATAATGACAAACTACTCGAATTGATAGACAGTGCTATAAAAACTAAAATTCTATTAGAAGATGTGGTAACTTTTGATGAAAAAACCGATGAAGTTATGGAAAAAACAACAAATTACCAAATTATAGGTAAAAGTCCTGAAATGATGGAAATATATAAACAGATAGGCAAGATTGCTCCTACTGATGCACCCGTTTTAATCCTTGGTGAAAGCGGTACAGGCAAAGAGCTTATTGCACGTGCTATCTATCATCATAGCAAAAGAGCAAAAAAGACATTTTTAGCTGTCAACTGTGCAGCTATTCCAGAGAACTTACTTGAAAGTGAACTTTTTGGTTATGAAAAAGGTGCTTTTACAGGAGCAGATTTCAAACGTATAGGCAAATTTGAACAGTGTGATGGAGGAACTATTTTTCTTGATGAGATAGGTGATATGCCTCTTTCTTTACAGGCAAAAATTTTAAGGGTTTTACAGGATGGCTATTTTCAGCGGGTAGGTGGCGAAGAAACAATAAAAACAGATGTGAGAATCATTGCTGCTACCAATAAAAATTTAGAGCAAATGGTTAAACAAGGATTGTTTAGAAAAGACCTTTATTACAGGATAAATGTGTTATGTATAAAAGTTCCTCCACTTCGACAGCGAAAAGAAGATATCGATGATCTTATAGAATACTTTATAAAAAAATATAACAGACTGCTTGGAAAAGAGGTTAAAGGTATTACGAAAGAAGCACTAATAAAGTTTAAAGAATATTCATGGCCTGGAAATGTAAGAGAGCTCGAAAATACAATACAAAAGGCTATGGTTTTATGTAAAAATGATTTTCTGTCTTTAGAATGTTGTGAGGATTTAGGTTTCTTTGATAATAAAGCAAGATGTGATAATCTCAACGATGTCATTAATATGCTGGCAGAATTAGCAATAAAAGAAGGTATAGAAGGAAAATTTCAAGAACTTATAGAAACTATTGAAGTCAGAATAATTAAACGAGCACTTGAAATTACCGGTAATAATCAGGTTAAAGCTTCAAAGCTTCTTGGAATATCAAGAAATACCATCAGAAATAAATTACAATAACCCTGCTCACCTTTTGAACAGCTGCACATATATTGAACAATCTTTAATGATTTTTTTCTAATCAAATCAACATGTTAACGCTGGCATATTAATTGCTGTTAACCTTTCAGACAAATTAAGAAAGGGGGTAATCATATGAAAAGAAAAAAGTATGCCCTTGTGGTTGATCTAAGAAAATGTGTTGGATGTAACTCCTGCCAGGTCAGCTGCAAGATGGAAAATGAGGTTCCTTTCGGTTACTTTAGGAATCGCTGGGAGGACATGGAGGTTGGAAGATATCCGGATACAAAGAGATATTTTTTTCAAGCTGCCTGTAATCATTGTGAGAATCCACCCTGTATATTACCATGTCCTGTAAAAGGAGCTACCTACAAAAGGAAGGATGGAATTGTAGTGGTTGATAGGGATCTATGTATCGGTTGTGGAAGGTGCGTTAGTGCCTGTCCATATGGAGCGAGGTATATTCATCCTTATATAGCAGTGAAGAATGATCCCAGTAAATATGCAAAGGATGTTCCTGAAGTAAAAGGGAAAAGTGCATCGGATCTTCGTATAGTTGACAAGTGCGATTTTTGCTTACACAGAATAGAGATGGGGCTTGAGCCTGCCTGTGTGCGAAACTGTTTTGGCAAGGCCCGTTACTTCGGTGATCTAAATGATCCTGAAAGTGAGGTATCAAATCTCGTAAAGACAAACACAACCGTTGTAAGGCATCCAGAGTATGGTACTGGGCCAGAGTTGCTTCTTATTTGGATCCCCAAAGATGAAAAGGCATTTCATATGGCTGAAAAAAAAGGAATAATTTAAGGAGGTGATTATATGGAGGTCTCAAGACGAGTTTTTCTAAAGTATGCTGGAGCCCTTGCAGGGGTAACAGCAGTGCAGGGTACAGGACTCCTTTCCCTAAGACATCTGACAGCATCTGAGGCAGAGGCGATGCAAAAGGCAATGGGAAAATATGAGATAAAGTATACTGCATCTTCTACTTGTGCTTCAGAGTGTGGGCTTGAGGTCTGGATAAAGGACGGCGTGCTCAGAAAGATATACGGAAATACAGAGGTTCCCATGAACGATGGTGCAATTTGTGCAAAGGAGGCAGCAGCACAGCAACTTGTTTACAATCCCTATAGACTTAAATATCCCATGATAAGGGTCGGTGCAAGAGGTGAGAATAAGTTCAAGCGTGTTACCTGGTCAGAGGCAATTGATTTTCTTGCCAGAAAATTAATCCAGATTAAGAAAAAATACGGTGCTGAATCCATAATTATGGACGCAGGTGATGTTACAGACAGAAATCCATATTGGAGGCTTTTCTTTGCATTTGGTACACCACATTGTACAGAGCATGGAGCAATCTGTGATACACCAAGAAGACATGGCCCCAAACTAATCTTTGGTGGTAAAAGAGTGGAACCAGATCTGATGACACCACAGCTTGTAAGACAGCCTGATGGGTCCTTGAAAAAGGAATATGGTTACAAGACAAAGCTGATAATCTACAATGGATGGAACCCCTTTGTTGCAACAAGGATTGTGTATGAGAACAGAGGCACCGTGGGAGCCAAGATAGAGAATGACTGCAAGATTGTAGTAATTGACCCTTGCTTGAGCAATACTGCATCCCAGGCTGACAAATGGCTTGCCACCAGGGCTGGAACAGATGGTGACCTCTTTGCTGCTATGCTGAGGTATATACTTGAAAACGACAATCCCAGTGACCCTAACCGTAGATACATAGATTGGGGTATGAAGAAGTATGTTATAGGCTGGGATGACTTCATGAACGAGTTCAAATCATGGTGGCAGAAGAAGGATCCTATAAATGGACTCAGTTATTTCAGCCTTGACTGGGCTGCGGACAGGACAGGTCTTAAGAAAGAGGATATAGAAGAGCTTGCCCATGAATTCGGGATAACAAAGCCTGCTGCTCTTGTATGGGGGATGCAATCACCTGGTCATCACTATAATGGTTATTGCTGTTCAATTATTGGGACAGTCCTTAATGTAATTACTGGTAATTTCGATGCACCTGGTGGAGCTATTGATACTGAGCTTGTTAAAGCAAGCAAAGGCGGTAAGGCAAAGGGAAAACAGTTTCTGAAAAGAAAGGTAAAAAGGATAGTAAATGGTAGGGAAGTAGAAGGTGAGGTTGAGCATCTACACATGGACCATTATGGTGGCAAGCATCCTGCTGCCTGGGATGATTCCATTGCAAGTTATCCTGACGCATTTCTAAATGGTGTGGAACTCAAGTACGGACCGTTCCGTGGACATAGATATCCTATCAAGTGCTACATTGCAAGGGCAGGCAATGCTCTTTACACTGCAGGAAACCCAAAACATTGGATCGACGCTGTTACTGCAAAGGATGCAAATGGCGAATACAAGCTGGAGCTTTTGGTTTACATTGATACCCTCTTTCTTGAAACCGGTGTTTATGCAGATGTTCTGCTTCCAGAGGCTGGCCCCTTCGAGAGAAAGGCGCTATCAGATATATATCCATCAAGACCTGTGCTTTATAATAGAGACCAGGTAATAAAACCACTCTATGAGAGCAAGACACCATTTGATATTATGATAATGCTCGCAAAGAAACTGTATGAGCTTGGTGATCGCGACATAAGGCCTCAGGATTTCTGGGAACACTACAAAAATGATGATGATTTTGTAAATGAGATGTTGGCTGGTTCCCCTGGAAGGCCGAATGTAGGTAGGCCACTTCCCTATCCACAGTATCCCGAAGGCTATAAGATAATAGGAAATCCAGAATCTCTGGAAAAAGGTGATGTCAAGATAGACCACAAGAAGAAGCTGATTATTGGTAAACCTGTTACTGTTGAGTGGCTAAGAAAGAACCACGGTGTTGCTAACTGGCCGATGAGCTGGTATAGGTACAAGAAACACGACAGAGAAGAGCCTAACAGGGCGTTTCCAAAGACAGACTCAAAGATGATAGAGTTTGTATGGGATTACGAAATGGGCGGAAAGCGTATGGGACGATACTCTAAGCATAACAAAAAGATAGAAGAAAGCGGTTATGTGCCTGAAGGACTCAGAGAGATTGGTTTCAAGAAGTTCCCAAGGACCTTCTATTGGTTCGAAACAAAATGGAACCCCTATACAAATCCTAACTACCGAAAGTACGCCAGAAAATATCCATTCCAGGTAATAAGTGGAAGGGTGCATCATTCAATGACTGCAACACATATGGTTCCATGGCTTGGTGAAGTCCAGACTGAGGGCACATGGCGTAAGATGAATGATCCTTTTACCTACAAGATAGTCGATGTAAACCCAGGTGGTAAACTGCCAATGAAGACAATTGAGAAAAAGTTCGAGAAAGGTCAATGGTGTATTGGAACAATATGGATTAATACCGATGATGCATCAACTTTAGGTATAAGGACAGGTGATATGATTGAACTGGAGAATCCTCTTGGAAATTCTGTAAGGGGAAAAGCAGTTGTTTCAGAGGGTATTAGACCTGGTGTAATAAAAATAGGTTATGGCACTGGAGGACGATTCACACCTGGAGCAGGTCCCACTTATGGAATGAGAAAAAAGACACCTAACCACAACATTCTTGTTGACCCTGAAAACATTACTCCTATAATGGGCTTTCCTGGCTATGCGGATATGATCGTAAGGGTCAAAAAGCTTTAAAGTCTTAGCAGAACTGGGGGGCAAAATATGCCCCCCAAAACCAGATTGAAGGAGTTCTTATGAAGAAAATACTGGAATCACCGTTAATAGAGGATCTTATGGAGGAGAGACATCTCCTTTATCTTTTAAAGTATGTTTTCTGGACAGAACCTTCCCTTGGTTTTTTGGAGTCCCTCTTAAATGTAAAAGAGATCCCCGAGGGAGGGCAGATAGACAGTGGCCTTAATCAGATGATAAAGGCGGTTAAAAGCAATACAGATCGGCTTGATGAGTATGCAGAAGACCTTGCCATAGAGTTTGCAAGGTTATTTATTGGACCAAAATTTCCGCCTGCTATCCCATATTCATCTTTTTATCTCTCCGAGTCAAAAACTGTCATGACAAATGTTACAATTGAGGTGAGAAAGAGATATCTAAAAGCCGGTATGGCAGTGAAGCAACTTTATAGCATTCCTGATGATCATGTAGGGATTGAATTGGAGTTTATATCCCACCTTACAGAGAGAGTTATAGAGCTTTATGAGATTGGAGAACGCATTGATGCATCAAGGTTCTTTGAGATGAGAAACAGTTTTTTAAATGATCACATGGTCCTCTGGATTCCAGCATTTGCAGATAAGGTTTTAGAACATTCCCGAGAAGATTTCTATAAAGGAGCGGCCTTAGCTCTTAAGAATTTAATATACACAGCGAGTACATAAAGGCATTGCTAAGTTCTCACTATGTATAAATGAAGAATCTTGCAACAAGAACGCAGGGTATCTTCGATATGTAAGGAAATTTTGTTTTATTATCTTCGCTCGCTAACCCCTTGGCAAGACCATAGGACAATGACACTTGCCGTTAGGTGCCAAGCACCTGTAGGCAGGTCTGTATTTAATTCTTCTTATTTCCTTATATTGAAATGCCAAAAAGGCATATCTATGCCCTCGCTGTGCATATTCAAATAGCCTTAGCAGTCTGCCACTTACCATAAAAAAAATAAGCGGGCTTCTGCTTTTTGTGGCTGGGCTTTATTTTGGCTATAAGAGGCTTTTCTGAAGGTTGTTATTAATCACTATATCGTGATATTATAATTAACTGTGAGAGACTTTCTTTTACTGACGAAGGCACTCTCTGATGAGACAAGGGTGAGGATACTGAAACTCCTTGAACAGGGGGAACTCTGTGTCTGTGAACTTATGGAGGTCCTTCAAATGGGACAGTCCACAGTCTCAAAGCACCTGGGGATACTTCACAATGCCGGGCTCCTTGAGCGAAGGAAGGTGGGCACATGGTCTTATTATAGACTTGCCGGGGAGGCTGTGAACAAATACAATCTCCTTTTTCTTGAAATAACAAAACAGGTGCTTAACGATGAAAAACTTATAAAGGAAGATGCAAGGAGACTGAATAAGCTTAAAAGAAAATTATCAGCCTGTGGCAGGTAATCTTTCAATAATCTCTGTGTCTTCTCTGTGAACTCTGTTGTTAAGACCATTTAAAGGAGGCTTTATGCTTAAGGTGATGTTTCTCTGCACAGGTAACTCCTGCCGTAGCCAGATGGCAGAGGGTCTGGCAAGGCATTACGGTAAGGGTTTAATTGAACCCTACAGTGCAGGGCTTATGCCCGTAGGGGTAAACCCCAATGCAATAAAGGTTATGAAGGAAATAGGCATTGACATCTCAGGGCAGACCTCTGACCCTATTGATGAAGACCTGCTCAGGCAGATGGATGTGATTGTAACCCTCTGTGGCAATGCCGAGGCATCCTGCCCCATGACTCCACCTGAGATTAAACGCCTTCACTGGCCTATTGACGACCCAGTTGGCACTATAGGCACAGAGGAAGAAGTTCTTAATGCCTTCCGCAGGGCGAGGGATGAGATAAGGGAGCGGATACTTGAATTTATAAAAGAAGTTAAAGGAGGAAATGGTTAATGGCACGAGTTAAGGGGCTATCTTTTGTTGAGAGGTTTTTAACGCTCTGGATCTTCCTTGCAATGGCCTTTGGTGTGGGGCTTGGCTATTTTGTCCCGGGTGTGGAGGGGTTTCTTAATAAATTCAGTGTGGGAACCACAAACATACCCATCGCAATCGGACTGATACTGATGATGTATCCACCCCTTGCAAAGGTCAGGTATGAGGAACTGCCCAAGGTCTTCAGCAACAAACGAATCCTTGCTATCAGCCTGATACAGAACTGGATTGTGGGGCCTGTGGTGATGTTCGTCCTTGCCACTGTCCTTCTCAGGGACATGCCTGATTACATGGTTGGAATAATACTGGTTGGGCTTGCCCGATGCATCGCCATGGTGCTTGTCTGGAACGACCTTGCCTGCGGCGACCCTGATTATGTGGCGGGCCTTGTCGCCTTTAACGCCCTGTTTCAGGTCTTTACTTACTCCATATATGCCTACATATTTATTACCCTGCTTCCTCCACTGTTTGGCCTTAAGGGTGCTGTGGTTGATGTAAAGATGGCAGAGATTGCAAAGAGCGTCTTTATATATCTTGGTATACCCTTTATTGCAGGTGTGATTACCAGATTCAGCCTTATCAAACTTAAAGACAAAAAGTGGTATCACGAAAGGTTTATACCACGGATAAGCCCTATAACATTGATTGCACTTCTTTTTACTATTGTGGTGATGTTTTCCCTGAAAGGGGAATACATTGTTAAACTTCCCCTTGATGTTTTGAGGGTTGCCATTCCGCTTCTTTGTTATTTTGTCTTTATGTTTCTCATTACATTTTTTATCGCAAAGAAGGCAGGGGCAAACTACCCCATTTCAGCAACGCTGAGTTTCACGGCAGCATCAAACGACTTTGAACTTGCCATTGCCGTGGCTGTAGCGGTGTTTGGGATAAACTCAGGTGCTGCCTTTGCAACTGTTATAGGCCCACTGGTTGAGGTGCCTGTTCTGATAGGGCTTGTCAATGTGGCACTTTATTTTCAGAGGAAATACTATCCAGAGGAGTACTGTAGAATTGAGGCCACCGAACCGTTATAATGACAAAAATATGACTTTACAAAATACCTTACAGTAAGATATCCTTACTGTAAGGAGGTGATTGCATGTTATGTAAGAAGACATCAAAGAATCAATTGACACTACCAAAGGAGATTGTGGAGAAGTTTAAGGGGATAGAGTATTTTGATGTGGTTGCTGAGGATGAAAGAATTGTGCTTACCCCAGTAAAGATAGTACCTGCAAAGGACAGACTGAAAGAAATAAGGGAGAAGGTGAAAAAACTGGGTATAACGGAAGAGGATGTCTCAAAGGCAATTAAATGGGCAAGAAAAAGGTCCTGAGGGTTGTCCTTGACACAAATGTGGTGGTCTCTTGCCTGCTGTTTTCAGGTGATTTATCAAGAATTTACAAGAGCTGGAAGACAAGAAGGTTCATACCCTGTCTTTCAAGAGAGACCTTTGGCGAACTTCTGAAGGTTCTTTCTTATCCCAAGTTTTCCCTTGATAAAGAGGAAATAGAGTATTTGATTTATCAGGAGGTGCTTCCATATTTTGAGGTGGTTGAGGCAAAGGAATCTGTCAGGGGACTATGTGCTGACAAAGATGATGACAAGTTTGTTTCGCTTGCCCTTTCTGCCAGGGCTGATTATATAGTTACAGGTGACAGAAAACTCCTTGAGATAGGCAAATACAGGAAAGTAAAGATCATAACACCAAAGGAATTTATGAAAGCAATAGGGAAAAGACAATGAAATATATCTTTTTTTCAGGAAAGGGCGGGGTTGGAAAGACCACTATGGCCTGTGCCCCAGCCATCTACCACGGCATTCAGGGCAAAAGGACACTTATTGTCTCAACCGATCCTGCCTCTAATCTATCGGATATAGAGGGCAATGCAGTTAAAATACCTTGAGGAGATAAAAAAGAGATTTGGTCTTCCAGTGCTTGAGTTTCCATTGATGGAGGATGAGATAAGAGGAATGAAGATGCTTGAGTTTGCGGTTAAATACATTGAGGATGAGCATCGGGTAGTTTGAGGGTATAACATAAATACACCCACTCACTTACCACCATCTCCACAGGGCAACAATTAAAACAATGAGAAACACCAACACCAGATTCATATAAGCCATAAAGTAAAAGACCCTCTGATGTGCGGGCCTTTTTCTGTCTTTCGTTAAAACCAGTTCTCCTACCACTGGAAAACCCTCAAGTTTCTCTATGCCATGAGGTGCCTTTTTTATGGCATCTGTAAGGTCAGCACCTGCAAGGTGTTTTCTGACATGGGCGCCTCCTCTCCATAGCCTGCTATCACTGAGGTCGTATATCTTTCCCTGGGCTGCCACATATGCAGGTCTTCCCTCCTTACCGTCAAAGTGCTGGAGCTCATCAGGAGTGAGCCTCTGTGTGCCTTCAGACACTTTGCCAGGCACTCGTCTTTTTAGTTTAGGTCCTATGATAAATGTTACCACAGCGGCAGTGATTACCATTATGAGATAAAGCCCGATCTTAATGCTCAGCAGTATCCCAAACCTTGTGTGAAACAATGCATGAAAGGTGGGAACCTTTGATATTGTAAGAAGCGTGCCAGTAACACCCATTATGATTATGGATATCCATCCGACCATGAGTTCACCCCTTGGCAGTCCTCGTGCTGCATAGGCTGGCTTTAACAGGATGTGGACATAAAGGATTGCACCAAACCAGACAATCGCAGTAAAAAGATGCAAAAATCCTATAATAAACCTGACAAACCTCTGAACTGGAGTAAGTGGTCTGTAAAGCCCTTTCTGTTTCAGGGTCTCCCTAAAATTGATCCCTGTTCTTGTAAGAGGACCACCACCAGCAGGGTCAACATGACAGACACTGCAGGCATTCCCTGTCTGACGGGCATAATCAACCGTAGCATAGGAAGTTGATATAAAGGGTAGAAGAAATATAAAGGCCGTTATCAAGGCCTTCCCTATCATATGGGCTGATTTCATCTGTCCTTTAAAAGATCTATAATAAACTCTCTAAGCACCTGAGCATTGTTGTGTTTTTCGTCCTTTGCAGCATAAAGCAATGTAATTTTTCTGTCACCGATTTCTGCAAGCATCTTCTCTATTATGTCTTTCTTTTCTGCCAGTTCATTTCTGTATCTCTTTCTAAATTCATTCCATTTTGAAACCTCATGGCCGAACCACTTTCTCAATTCTGAACTCGGTGCAATATCCCTGAGCCATAAATCTACCTTTGCACTGCTTTTGCTTACCCCTCTTGGCCATAATCTGTCAACGAGTATCCTTTTGCCATCAACCTCTGACGGTGGTTCATATATTCTCTTTATGCAGATATCCATATTTAAATTATACAATTGTTTGCTGCATTAATGAAGACCTATCGGTAAAAGCGCGAGGTTCTCTTTTTTGACAAGTTTATATTGAGTTGCCTATAATATACCAATCGGTCGGTTTATAAGGAGTGTATCATGAGAAATAGGGGACATATAACAAAAGAGATGATAATAGATAAGACCCTATCACTTTTTAATGTAAATGGCATTACTGATACCAGCATATCTGACATACAGAACGCCACTGGACTTACAAAGGGAAGCCTTTATTTCTATTTTCAATCAAAGGATGAACTGACTGTGAAGGCATTAAAAAAAGCAGGCAGGGATTTTATAGAGTTTCTTAACTCTTCACTAAATGGCAGGACACCAGGTAGAGCAATCGAAAATTTTCTTAAGAGTGTATTAAAGAAGCACAAAGAAACTGATTTTGTAGGAGGCTGTATATTTGGAAACACTGCCCTTGAGATGAGTGACAAACATCCTGAAGTGGTCAGTGTTTTAAAAGATGTATTTAATAGATGGAAAAACATCCTTACTAAGGTTTTATCAGAGGCACAGAGGTTCACCGAAATCAGAACTGATCTCTCTCCATCAGAGTTGGCAGTTATGGTAATTGAGATGATAGAAGGCGGTATAATGCTATCGAGGCTTGAGAAATCCTCAAGACCGCTTTCACTGTCAATTAAGGCAATCAGGAATTTACTTAACTTAAAGATATAATTTTTTTAATATTTATAAACCGAACGGTTAGTATTCTAATACTGCATTTGATAGTATTTAATCTGTAATACAGGAGGTAATCATGAGTAAACTTCTTGAGGAAAAAGATGCAGAGGGAAGGACTAAAGAGATTTACGATGAAATCAGGAAATACTTTGGTATGGTACCAAATTTTTTCAAAGCACAGGCAGCGGAAGACCCTGAATGGCTTGAGCTTAACTGGCGGCGATGGAAGGCAATAATGGGAAGACACAGGGCGCTTGACAGGAAGACAAAGGAGATGATAGCACTTACAGTCTCACTGGTAAACCGTTGTGAGTACTGCAGCCTTGCACATGAAGCAGCAGCCCTGATGAACGGAGCCAGCAGGGAAGAAATCACCGAACTCAAAGAGGTTGTTGAACTATTTGAGAGTTTTAACTCCATAGCCGATTCCCTTAGAATACCCACTGACATTACACCCGAGATGTTGGATGGAGTGGACGAATGAACTTTGCTGAGATTGAAAGGGATTATATCAGAAAAAATCTGATTGCGGATTTTGAATGGACCAGATTCAATATTGCCACCAGGCATATACCTCTCAAAAAACCGCTTTCTCAGTGCAGGGTCGCAATAGTTAGCACATCGGGAGCCTATGTTAAAGGAAAAGACAGACCCTTTGACAGCAGAAATAAATACGGCGACGACAGTTTCAGGATAATCCCTTCAGATATTGAAGTGGATAAAATTGGTCTTTCACATCCCGGTTATGATACCCGCAGGTCATTAAAAGACATAGACACAGTTTTGCCTATCAGAACACTTAAATCGCTTCATCAAGAAGGCATAATAGGACATATTGCGCCAAGGCATATCTCATTTATGGGATATGTCCCAAAGCCAGAACGGCTGATATGGCAGAGAGCACCAGAGGCTGGAATGCTCTTGATTGAAGATTCAGTGGACCTGGTTATACTGGTTCCGGCATGACCGGTCTGCTCTCAGTCCGTGGGACTGATACAAAGGGTATTTGACATCCAGGGACTTACAACTATATCCATCTCCCTTGTAAGAGAGCTCACAGAGATGGTAAAGCCCTCCAGGGCATTATTTGTAGAGCATCCCTTCGGCCTTACAATGGGTGATGTAGGAGATACCGAGACGCACAGAGCCATACTCATGGATTGTCTGAGGTATGCACAAATGGACCTTGAAGACGGCATAATCATCGACACACCCTATAAGTGGTCAAAGGATGACCTCAGAGAAAGGCAACTCCGCAAGGAGGCTCATTGAAAGGAAAGGCGGGCAATCAGTATTGCCCGCCCTGTGAGAGAAAACCTACTTTACCCAGACCTCATCTTCTGCTGGAAGTGCGGTAAGAGCAGCCCATTCCTTCCAGGCACCCTCGTATATCTTAACATCAGGATAACCAAGGATGTGTTTTAAGACCACATAGGCATGGGCTGCACGGTCTGATGAGTGGCAATAAGTATATACTGTTTTATCAGGCGTGATGCCTGCACTGGTAAATGCCTTTCTTATCTCATCTGCTGGTTTGAATAACTGAGAATCCTTGTAATTAGCAGCATCAACACCTGTTACATTTATTGCACCCGGGATATGACCGCCACGGATTGCCCTTATGTTTTTTCCTGTGTATTCAGCCGCAGGTCGTGCATCAAGTAAGACCACATCAGGTCTCTGCTTCTGAACCACATCCCTGAATACATCCTGCCATGAGACAATGAGATTGAGATCTGGCCCTTTTGTCATATAGGGTTTCTTCTGTTTAAAATGAAAGGGCTTTGTTGTCACAGGATAACCCTTCTTCTTCCACTGCTTTATTCCACCATCAAGTATCTTCAGTTTACTTACATCGTGGCCGTAAAGTTCCATTACAAAAAACATCCTGCTTGCAAAGATGCTGTGATGGTCATCATAGGCAACAACGGTGGTGTTGTTGTCAATGCCGAGGCGTTTCATCAGGTCAAGGAACTGCTGAAGCCTTGGGTATTTGTTGGGTGGATACTCTGTGTAACCCTCAAGGTCAACATGGCGGGTTACCTTTACGGCATTTGGGATATGCCCCTTTGCGTAAGAGTCGGGTTTGTTCTGGACATCAACTATTCTTATGTTCGGGTCGTTCAGGTGTGACTTAAGCCAGTCTGCGCTAACGAGTATCCCTGCTGCCATTGCGGTGGTGGCAGAAAAGACAAACACAAATAGCAGACTGACAATCAATGATCTTTTGCCTCTCATACTTACCTCCTCTAAATCATCATTTCTCCGCCCAGGGCGGTCTGTCTGTATCAGGGTATGGCAATTGTCATGCCAGTTTGGAGGGGTTGCTTAAAGAACAAAAGTACATGGGTATTGAGTTTTCACATCATTCTCACCGCACATCCATGTGCGGCTCCGAGGAACCACACTGAAGCAGCCATCACGGCTGCTTCGGGCGTGTGCTGAATCCGTTCAAACTCAATACCCATGCACCTCCTCTTTTCAAAGAAAACCTGCCAATCAGAGAGGACTTATTACAAAGATAATATTTCAAAATGAAAGGAATATTTCAAAATGAAATGTTTTACCTGATACCGTAGAGTTTCATCTTACGCCAGAGGGTGGCTGTGCTGATACCAAGGGCAGAGGCAACGAGGTCTCTGCGACCATTGAATCTCTGCATCGCCCTCCTTATGAGCATCTCCTCCATCTCGGCAATACTCATAATATCAGGCTCTGTGCCCAGATGCTGGCTGGAGAGTTCCTCGGGCAGGTCAACTGAACTGAGGGTATCAGAGTTTTCCATTAGCACCGCGCGTTCAATGGTGTTTTCAAGTTCCCTTACATTGCCGGGCCAGTTATACTGAAGTAATCTCTCCATCACCTGTGGTGAGATAGACCTTATATCTTTTTGGTATTTTTTTGAAAATCTGTTAAGGAAGTAGTGTGCAAGAAGGGGGATGTCCTCTTTCCGTTTTCTAAGTGGCGGTATCTCTATGTTTACCACATTAAGTCTGTAGTAAAGGTCTGCCCTGAACCTGCCTGCCCTTACCTCCACACGGAGATTTACATTTGAAGCAGCAATCACTCTGATGTCTATCTTAATGGGTCTGGTGCCACCCACCCTCACTATCGTCCCCTCCTCAAGGACCCTGAGGAGTTTTACCTGAAAGTTTGAACTGGTTGAGTTGATTTCATCAAGAAACAGAGTGCCACCCGAGGCAGTCTCAAGGATGCCCTTTTTCTGGTTTACCGCACCTGTGAAGGCGCCCTTTTCATGCCCAAAGAGTTCTGATTCAAGGATGCTCTCAGGAAGGGAGGCGCAATTTAATGCAAGAAAGCCCCTGTCTTTTCTCTGGCTCATCCTGTGAATCGCCCTTGCCACAAGTTCCTTTCCCGTGCCTGTCTCGCCTGTGATAAGAACGGTGGTGTCAAACCCGGAAACCTTTGCTATAGTGTCCTTGAGTTTCCCTATTGCTGATGAGACACCGATTATCTCCTGTCCCTCACATTCAAGTTGACGCTGTCTTAGGGCCTTTACCTCTTTCAGAAGACGGACATGCTCTGCGGCACGATTGAACAGGATAACAAACTCATCTGGCTCAAAGGGCTTTTCTATATAATCATACGCTCCTGCCTTCATCGCCTCCACGGCAGAGCCCACGGTTCCGTATCCTGTAATAACTATCACGGTGGAATCCGGGTTGTTCTTCTTTGCCTGCCTGAGGATATCCATTCCATCAACCCCTGGCATCATCAGGTCTGTTATTATGATGTCCATCTCCTTCTCACTCAGTGCTTTGAGGGCATCTTCAGGACGGGTATGGGTTGAAAGGTTTATCCCCTTTTGTTTTATGAGTTCCTCTATCAACTGACACATCCTGTGGTCATCATCAACCACCATTACATTAAGGCTCTGAGAACTCATCTCTCACTGCCTCCTGTAAGTGGGAAAAAGAGCCTGAATACTGTTCCGCCTGCTTTAAGGTTTTCCACCTCAATGCCTCCGCCCAGCCGGCTCATGGTTCCAGCACTTATGGAAAGACCAAGTCCTGTGCCCTCCCCCGGTAGCTTGGTGGTAAAGAAGGGGTCAAAGACCCTGTCTTTTATCTCCTCCGGTATGCCAGGGCCTGTGTCGCTTATCTCCACCACCACGGAGTTTTCTCTGACAGAACCTTTTATGGTAACCCTTCCCTTTCTGCCTATGGCCTGTAGGGCATTCAGAATGATGTTTACAAAGACCTGCTCTATCTCTCTTGCGTGGCCCCTGACAGAGGGAAATGTCCCATCCTCAAGGATGATCTCTATCTGTCTTTTGTCTGCCTCCTTTTTAAGAAGCGACAGGGCAGAGTTAATGGCCTCTGTCAGGTTGCATTCTGCGTTGAGCCTTTCGTCATCAGGCTTTCGTGCAAAGTCAAGAAGCCCCTTTATTATGCGGCTACACCGGTTTGCCTGCTCTGCTATAATCCTGACCCTTTCTGCCTGTTTCTCTGACAGTGAAGGGTCTTTTTCAAGCAGTCTTGCATAGCCAAGGATATTGCCAAGTGGGGTGTTTAGTTCATGGGCAATGCCTGCTGCCATCTGCCCAAGGGAGACCAGTTTTTCGGTTCTTAACATCAGTTCCTCTGCCTTCTTTTTCTCGGTGACATCTATCAAAACCTCTATCACTCCTTTTATGCCGCCCTCGCTGTCCCGAAGTGGGGTGGTGACCACCTGAAAGAACCTGCCCTTTTTCTTTACCTCTCTCAGAGTTACCGCTTTTCCTGTTGCCATGGTCTCCACGGCAGGGCAGTCAAGCCCGGGGGAGTCCTTGTAGCAGTAAACCTCATAACAGAACCTCCCCCTTATGTCCTCTGAAGGCTCAGACACAAGCATCTGACGCTGCTTTTCATTACAGCGGATTATCCTGAAGTTGGTATCAATTATGGAAATACCCACCCCTGTGGCATTAAAGATAGCCTGAAGTTCGTCCCTTGCCATCTCAAGTTCCTGCACCGTCTCCCTTAGATGTTCCAGTATCTGCTGGAAGGCACCTGCCACGATGCCAATGGGGTCAAACTCAAGCAGTGTCTCATCGTCCAGTTCTTCAGGTCTTAGAGGCTGTGTTCCCATCACCTCAAGTAACTGGTTTACCTTCTGACGGATGTACTGAATGTATCGCCGGTTTAACTCAGTAAGTTGCTCTATCTGCCCTCTGAGATCACTCTCTTTCGGCGGTCTGCTCTTCACTATGATATCCTTATCTCATAGTAGGTCTTTACCTTTTCAACCACTACCCTGTAGCCCATTGCCTCTGCAGACTGAGGGATTGTGCGTGTGGCATCACGGTGGTCTGTCCGAACCACCACCTCCACCTCACCCTTTTTAAGTTTCTTTCGCTGGTTGTTTATCTCTTTAAGGGCTACCAGAAGACAGGCAGGGCAGACCTGCCCGAGTATATTGATTTCCACCTTCTCTTTGCCCTTCATAGCCTTAGCACCACCTTTTTAAGTATTATAGCACCTGCATAGGCACCCACTGTCATGGCAGAAACAAACAGAAGGGCCTGAAATGAGATCAGGCCAAGCCCGCCAAGGACAAACTTGACATTACAGCCCGATGCCACCCTTGCACCAAGTGCAATCATCATGCCACCTGTAAAGGCGGAAATGGTCTGCCTCAGAGGCGGAAGCCCATATACCCTGAACTCCCTGTAATAAAGGGATGTAAAAAATGCCCCCAGCAATACACCTATAATAAGGGATACCTCCTCTGCGGTGATGATATCAAAGGCCGCGCCTGCTCCGCCTGTGATGAGCCTGTCTCCACTGTGAATACCTACCGAGGGAGAGTGAAAGAACAGGACATGGCTGTAGTGTCCAGGGGCAAGGTATCTTTCAAGATAGGCCCCCAATTTTGCATAACCTGTGGTGATGCCCATGGGCCAGCCTGAAAGAAGATAGACCAGAAGGTTCAGGATGGCAATAATCAGGGCTGCCTTCCAGGGCTTCAGATAACCCACTGCATGGGCTCTTACATCCCAGTGCCCTCTTTTTTTCCATCTTAAAAAGACCACTGTTGAAAGCAGAACAAAGAGCCCCACAAAGGCTGCCGCTGCTAGGGGGGAGAGGCCATAGAGTGTTATGTATCTGCCAATCTGATAGGTTTTGTATAGATGGCTGAAAAAGGGGTGCACTTCTGCATAAAGGAGGCTTCCTGTGATTATCCCGAAAAAGCCTATCAGGTTTGTAAGGTTTCCAGAGGCCATCTTATAAAGCGTGCCAACAACGCATCCACCGGCAAGCACCATCCCCACACCAAAGACGAATCCTCCTGCAAGGCTCATGAATGAGGGACTAGAATAGGTGGGTGGAGGGTAAAAAGGCAGAAGCCCTGCAAGATGGGCTGTAAAGAAAAGCACCATTGATATCGTAACCAGAAGATAGAGTGACCTTAGAAGGGTAAAGTCTCCAAGCAAGAAGGCATCCCTGAACATCCCTGCCATACAGTAATCCCCCCTGTAGAGCACCACCCCGAATACCACACCTGCAAGAAGGTTTACAAGAAACACCAGATAGGCATTTGCAATCAGCATGAAAATAATTATAACAGAGAAACAGCATCACCAACATTAATTCAAACTTTCTTCACAACCATACTGTTATAATATTGTTATTAAAAAAGACATACATTGTGGTGGTTTTTCTTATGGATTGTTACCCGCCTGAGC
>WFMM01000069.1 GCA_015484595.1 Nitrospirota bacterium
CTCAGGACCGGCCATGGATTGTCTGTCTTTGATTTTCCTCAGGAGCCCAGCCCTTTCTATCTCCTTCAATTCATCCTCAAACATGATATCTATTATACCGAAAGTCTTATCTGTCGTAAAAAAGCCAGCCTTAATTTTTAAGAATTTTTGCCTTCCTGAGTCTCAGATGATATAATCTTATTTAATGACCGAAAGACTAAAAAGGATTATTCTTTCACTCCAGGAGTACTACATCCTCTCCATCAAGGCCCCCTTTGGCATCTTTAAAAGACCCTACTACATAACAGAAACCATTGAGCAGATGGATTATGCCGGGGCAGGCTCTTTATTCATAATCGTACTGGTGTCGCTTTTTATAGGCATGGCCCTTTCGCTTCAGATATCAGCAGAGCTTTCATCCCTCGGGCTTAAGATGTATACAGGGAAGATTGTGGGTGTCTCCATAGTGAGAGAGATAGGGCCCGTGGCAATTGCACTTAGCTTTGCAGGCAGAGTTGGCTCTGGAATGGCCTCTGAGCTTGGCTCCATGGTGCTTGGTCATCAGGTGGATATACTGAAGGTCTTTGGTGTTGACCCCGTGAAGAAGCTCGTAACACCCCGCGTGATTGGCTCGGTTATCATGCTACCAGCCCTGACCGTGGTGGGTGACGCAGTTTCACTGATAGGCGGATACTTTATTGCGGTGTTTTTCAGCCATCAAAGCAGCCCCTTTTACTGGTCACAGGTGCGGGAGATATTGAACTTTGAAAATGTATTTTCAGGTCTGGCAAAGCCCTTTATTTTTGGCTATCTGATATCAACCATAAGCTGTTACATGGGGCTTTCCACAACTGGCGGGGCAAGGGGGCTTAGAAGAAGCACCACAATGGCTGTGGTTCTTTCAACCATATTCATAATCGTCTCTGATTTCGTACTCACCAGGTTATTACTTATAGTGCTCGGGATGAGTGTATGATAGAGTTTCAGGGCGTAAGTCTTGTTTATGGTAAAAATGTGATTTTAAACTCGGTAAGTTTCAGGGCTGAGTTCTATGAAAGGATTGCCATCCTTGGCGGCTCTGGTGTTGGAAAGACCACCCTGTTAAAACTGCTACTTGGCCTTATACGGCCTGACGAAGGAAGGATACTGATTAATGGCCGTGACATCACAGGGATGACCGAAAAAGAGCTAAGAGAGGTAAGGAAAAACTTCAGCATTGTCTTTCAGGAAGGAGCCCTTTTTGACTCTTTAAGTGTGAAGGAAAATGTGGCTTTTTGCTTAAGGGAGTTTTATAATCTTAGCGAAGAGGAGATTGAAGAAAGGGTAAGGGAATTGCTCAGAAAGGTTGGTATCGAGGGAGCCATGCACCTGATGCCCGAAGAGTTAAGCGGAGGCATGCAACGCAGGGTAGCCATTGCAAGGTCACTTGCAGCCTGCGAACCAAAGATGATCCTCTACGATGAACCCACCACTGGACTCGACCCCCTCACAGCAGATACCATCTGTAATCTGATGAAGGAGCTTTCCCAGGGAGAGCCACCAGAAAGACGGGGGCTTATAGTGGTAACCCATAAGGTTACCGATGCAGTGAAGGTGGCTGAGAGGTTTATGTACTTAAGAAACGGAACCATTGCCTTTGATGGAGACCTGGAAGGTCTCGTAAGCACAGAGGATGAGGAACTGAGAAGGTTTATCAACGAGATATTGTGAAGCTCCCCGACCAAAGGTCGGGGCTTCCAATGCAAGGAAAATGAAAAATTTTATTATTATTTTTTATTATTATTCTTGCCCTCATCCCCGACTTTCGGGGTCCCCAAAAAGTCATAGACTATTTGGGGTGGCGGTGTCGGGACTTTCGGCAAGGGTCATTGTAATACCTTTAGATTTTTTGTATTTAAGCAACTTGGGTTATAATTATTAGTGATGACAAATTACAAAAAACAGATAAGGATATCCCAGCTCAAGGTTGGCATTGTTTTTACCACAGCCTTTGCCATACTGTTTCTTACTATTATCTTTGCTGGAACGATAGGGGACATCCTTAAGCCAAAGGCAACCATATTTGCCATGTTTTCCGATGTTAAGGGCCTGAGAGAAGGGGCACCTGTGTGGTTTTCAGGTATAGAGATAGGTTCCGTAAAGGCAATGGAGTTTCTTCCGGAAAACCGTATAAGGGTTCAGATGAGTATTTCGAAGGATTCCCTGAAGTACCTGAAGAGGGACTCACGAGCCACCATACTTACCCTTGGTCTCCTTGGTGACAAGTACATTGAGATAAGCCCTGGCTCAAAGGCAGCAGAGCCTTTGAAAGAGACAGATGTAATAGACGGTGTTACACAGTCGGGATTTCAGGAGATAGTGGGCACCTCTGAGCAGTCTCTCGCAAAACTGACAGAGTTTATTGGCAAACTCGAAAGTATAGTTGACAGACTTCAAAGGGGTGAGGGAACGGTATCAAAGTTTATAAATGACCCCACAGTATACGACAATCTAAGCAGGGCAACCAGAAACATCACTGAAATCACCAAAAGGCTAAAAACCGGCAGGGGAACCGTTGGTAGACTTCTCAGGGATGAGGAGATTTTTAAAGACCTTCAGACATCGGCAAGGGACATAAAGGAGTTTGCCCTTAGCTTAAAAAACTCTGAGGGAACCCTGAAAAAACTCATGGTTGACCGAAAACTTTACGACCGTTTTATGAAGGCCACAGAAAACATCGAGGAGTTTTCAGAAAGGCTCAACAAATCAAAGGGCACCCTGAAAATGTTAATGGAAGACCCTGAACTTTACGAAAACTTAAAAGAGCTATCCAGAAGGTTAAACAGCCTTACCGGGGAGCTACAGAAAAGTCAGGGGCTCTGGCATGCCATGACAAAGGATAAGGAGCTTGTGGAGGAGCTAAAAACCACATTAAAGGAGCTTAATCTTCTTATAAAGGACATAAAGGAACATCCAAAGAAGTATTTTAAATTCAGTATATTTTAGAGGTTGTTTAGGAAAGTTATGGGTTACACTGGGTGCCTCAAAGGGGCAAGGTGCCTCAAAGGGGGTTACACCCCCTTTGCAACCCCCATAATTAAGGAATTAAATTTAACC
>WFMM01000070.1 GCA_015484595.1 Nitrospirota bacterium
CACTTTGCCTTGAGGAGGTAGAAAGGGTCTCAGAAGCAGGCTGCAGGAGTCTCCTTGACCTTGGCACAGGCACGGGTATCCTGGCCATTGCTGCAAGAAAGCTTGGCATTCCCGAGGTGTTTGCCATTGACATAGACCAGGAGGCCCTTGAGATAGCCCGAAGAAATGCCCTGATAAATGCCACTGAAGACATCAAGTTCAGTTCAGACCCGCTTGACAGTATCAGCAGAGAGTTTGATGCCATTGTTGCCAATCTTACCCTTGAGAGCATAAAGGGACTCTTTAAGACGATACTGAATAGGTGTAAAAGGGGTGGGACTGTTATACTTTCAGGTGTGCTTTCTGAGCAAAGGGATGACGCTGAGTTAATGCTTCAAAGGGCAGGCCTTTCTGATTACACTGTTAAAGAGTTAGACCAATGGCTTTGCATCACCGTTTTAAACTGAATTACATAAGTGAAGCTTCCCGACCAAAGGTCGGGGCTTCCAATGCAAGGAAAATTTTTATTATTATTCTTGCCTTCATCCCCGTGGGTGAGGTATCCTCTTGGGTTTGGGCGAAGCCCCAAAGCTCAACCTGCTGACTTTTTTAATTTGTGGTTAAATATTCAACTATCTCTTTCATAATCTCATCAAGGGCTGGCACATTTTCAAACCACTTTCTGCCTGTGATTTCATTTGTGCAGCACTGATAGGCAAGGGAGATAAGCTCCTTTAGCCTCCCGGGAAGAGGCTCGGGAGGGTTTTTAACCAGCTTTTTCCAGTTCAGGCGGTCCTTTTTCTTTGCCTCTTCAACCTCTCTGTACCAGCTGGTTTTACGGTAGTAGATGCGTGCTATCTCCTTGCTTACCTGTACCCCCTGATAGGTGAATCGGCACTCGTCAAGGGTGCCAAGCACATCCACCACCATGAGCCTTCTTTCAGGAGAGAAGGCAAGCTCTATCTTTCCGTCTTCGTTGCTGAGGCCGATCTTTTTGAACTCATCAGTGATAAGCCTGTTTATGAAGTCTGTAAGTTCCTGTATCTGCCTTAGTTCTTTATCACTCAGGGAAGAAATCTCCCTGGCCTCCTGCCATGTGATGTAACGGTCGGTTATCTCTAACTTTGTGGAGACATCGTATATGGGCTTTGGAAGCCTCTGCCCAGGACGGGGCATCTCCTCAAGACCCAGGTCCTTCAGGGTTATCTGTCCGCTTTTTAGCCGTTTGAAAACACTGCTTCCTTCAGGAAGGGAGTTTCTGTAGATTATCTCAAGGGGGATTAAGAAGTTTCCCCTGAGGTTTTTATATCCTGAATAGTCGTAGCTTGCACCTTTAAGTGCAGGTTTTATGACCCTTACGAGACTTATCTCCATTACATCCGAAGGTTTGCTTAGTTCCTGTAGGGGTTTTACCCTGCCTTGCTCAACCAGTCCTCTGTAGTGGGTTTTTATGCCTTCCTTTGATAGCCTTTCAAAGAAGTAGGCACTTAAAAGGGCAATGGATGCCCCTTTGTGAGGGATGTGGTCAGGCATCTCTCCCCAGTCAAAGACAGAGTAACGGTCTGAGAAGTGAAACCTCCCAATGCCAGATTCATCATCGGTAGGTTGTTTTATTATCTCAAGGTCTTTAACACTACCCACTTCCAAGCTCCTCATCTGCCTGAAATATCTTCTGACGCATCTTTGCCTGATATTCCTTTACTCTCTCCCTTACCCTGTCGTCTGAAAGTGCAAGGATCTTTGCAGCTGCCAGAGCAGCACCCTCAGCCTCGGTGATTACCAGTGGTGCAACCCCAGAGGGCATCCTTAAACTGGAGTAGATGTCCACCTCCCATAAACGGTCGCTTCTTGGTGGACAGGATATCACAGGGCAGTGGGTCTGGGCATCTGTGAAACCCCCGAGGGCATTGCTTCTTCCTGCAACTGTTATAAACACCACCTTTTCTCCCTCGTACTCCTTTATTATCTCATGGCATCTGAGAGGGGTTTTATGAGCAGAGGAAACCCTCATAACCACCTCTATACCAAATTCCTCAAGCAGACTGCTTATCTTTTTTGCCCAGTCAACATCACTTTTTGAACCCATAATTATTACTACCTTGCTCACATAGCCTCCCTTTTGGGTAAGATGACTTAATGAATAGGAAACTATTATACAAAAGAAAAGATGTTTTAATAAATGTGATTTTTTAAGAGGAAAAATTTTTTTGAATATGCTAAATTAGTTTAGTCAGTTTTTTATTGTTTTAAGCGGCAGGAGGGTCTATGAAAGAGGCAAAACTAAAGGTGCTCCTTTTACGCCACAGCCCTGAACCTGAGGCAACGGTGGCCATGGCTGCAAAGCTCTGTTACAGTCCTTCTGATATTGAGTCTTTGAAAGAAAGGATAAGCAAGAAAGACCAGAGGAAGTTTGTAAAAAAACTCATAAGCATGGGACACATGAGCCCTGTAGAGCATGCATCTTTTACCTTTGCAATTGAAGGTATCTCAAGGGCATGCTCGCATCAGCTTGTAAGACATCGTCTTGCATCATACAGCCAGCAGTCACAGAGGTATGTAAGTGAGGAGGCTGGTTTTGATTATGTGATTCCTCCCTCTATTAAGGATGACCCTGAGCTAAGGGAATACTTTGAGGGTTTTATGGATAAGGCACAGGAGGCTTACAACTTCATTGTGAAAAGACTAAACGAAAAGGGGCTTAAGGGTGAGGCTGCAAATCAGGATGCCCGTTTCGTTTTACCAAATGCCTGCGAGACAAAGATAATAGTTACCATGAATGCACGAGAGCTTCTGCATTTCTTTCGTCAAAGATGCTGTCTCAGGGCACAGTGGGAGATAAGGGCAATGGCTGAGGAGATGTTAAAGCTCGTAAAAAAGGTCGCACCAGTGATATTTGAAAAGGCAGGCCCTGGGTGTATATCTGGCCCCTGCCCTGAGGGTGAATACACCTGTGGTAAGATTAAAGAGGTCAGGAAGAGATACAGGGAGATGTGAACAGGGTGTTGGGGGTAGTGAATAGAAAAGAGAAATATGGAAGCCTAAACTTAAATAAATTTTTTAAGGGGTGTGAAGATGGATGAAAAGAGACAGCGTCTTGGAGAGCTTCTGGTAGAGTATGGGCTTATCAACACAAACCAGCTCAAGGAGGCTCTGAGGCGTCAGGCACAGGTTGGAGGGCAGATCGGCTCTATCCTTATAGAGATGGGCTACATCACCACCGATGACCTGTTGAATTTTCTCAGCAAACAACTGGGTGTTCCCTCTGCAAACCTCCTTAAGCTTGAGATAGACCCTGAACTTTTAAAGCTCCTGCCCCTTGACAAGATAAAGACAATGAAAGTGCTTCCCATTGGCATTGACGAGGCAGGCGTAACCCTTGCAATGGTCAACCCAAACGACCTTATGGCACTAAACGAGGTGGAGTTCACCCTTGGAAGAAAGGTTCAGCCTGTGGTAGTGCCAGCAGCACAGATGGAGGCTGCAATTAAGAGCCTTTGTTCGGGAAAGGAATGCACTTCACTTGCTGAAGAAATCGAAAAGCAGATAAGGAGAGAGAAAAAGGAAAAACCCCTTGGTATAATAAGTCTCTTGAGATACCTGGTTAAGTCAGAGGCAACGGATATGCTTTTGACAGCAGGGGTGCCACCGTCAATTAAACTTCACAACGAGGTAAAGAGAGTTCCAATGGAGAATCTCACTCCTGCAGACTGTGAACGCTATGCAAGGGATATGATGACCGAACGGGGATGGCAGATCTTTCAGAGAAAAGGTGATTACGACTTTGCCGTAACCTATCCAGACATAGGAAGGTTCAGGGTTAATGTTTACAGACAGCGTCATTCGGTATCGATAACTATCAGGCATGTAAGTGAGATATTGCCCACCCTTTCAGAGCTTAACATACCCCAATGGCTTGAAGAATTTGCACTCAGGCACCAGGGATTAATCATCATTTCAGGACCTGCAGGACACGGTAAGACCACCACACTGTCCGCACTGATAGACATAATTAACACTAAGAGAAGGTGTAACATTGTGACCCTTGAGGATCCGATTGAATACCTGCACAAGCACAAAAACTCAAATGTTAACCAGCGAGAGATCGGTATTGATTGTGAAAGCTTTGCCTCAGGGCTTAAGCATGTCTTCAGACAGGACCCTGATGTGATAGTTATTGGAGAGTTAAGAGACCCTGAAAGCTTTGAGATAGCCCTTCATGCAGCTGACACAGGACACCTCGTGCTTTCCACAGTTCATGCCTCTAACACGACATCCACGGTTGAGAGGATTATCGATATGTTTCCATCAAAAAAGGAGGCCCTGATACGGTCAAAGATGGCTGACTCACTTTTACTTATCTTTGCTCAAAAGCTTGTGCCAAGAAAGGATGGAAAGGGAAGGATACCTGCCTATGAAAAGCTGGTAAATACCTACAGGATTAAGAGCTTTATCCGTGAGGCCAAGACCCACCAGATAAGAACCCAGATGCAGAGTGGAACCGAGGACTTTTACTCCTTTGACCTCTGTCTGGCCGAGCTATACAGGCAGGGTCTTATAGACATGGAGCAGGCACTAAGGTTTGCTGAAAATGAGGAGTACCTGCGAGAGATTGCCCTTTGATTACCTGACAGTGTAGTAAAACCTCTTTTTAAACTCCTGGGGGCTCATGTGTGCAACCGCAGAAAGCTGTTTTAACCTCTCGCCAAAAAAGTCAGGTTTTTCCAGTC
Source organism: Nitrospirota bacterium (assembly GCA_015484595.1). Lineage (GTDB taxonomy): Bacteria > Nitrospirota > Thermodesulfovibrionia > Thermodesulfovibrionales > JdFR-85 > JAADIE01. The sequence continues at coordinate 4,707 of WFMM01000070.1, forward strand.
TGATCATATACTTACGGGCAACCTCATAGCCTTCGGAGTTGATGCTTACTGCCCTTAAACGGGTCTTGTCTGTCTGTGGGTCAACCAGGTCTTTAAGTGGAATAGGTCTTAGGTGACCATCATAAAGCACTATCATCGCCCCTGAGCCACCACTTAAGAGGTATCTAACAGCACCGTAGCCAAGGTTTCTGGTGTAATCGATATCAAAGGGTATTGGGTCAGCGGCTCTTAATTCATAACCGATGTTTTTGTCAACTATCGTGAGCTTCAGCCCCCTCTTTTCAAGGCTCTCCTTTACAAAGTGTTTCATCACCCTGCCAAGCTGAATCTCCGATAGCCGTACCCTTCCTGCCTCGTCCTTTGTTACCTCTTCGTATTTGCTAAGTTCTTTGAGATTGAATTTATAGGCAATCCCTTCAGCAAGTATTGCCACTCCGTGGTCTTTTCCAAAAAAGAGCCTTTTTATAATAGAGCCCTCCAGTATATCAGCCACCTTCTTAAAGGAGAGTTTCTTTTCAGTAAACTCCTCCGGGATCAGGGTTACCGTTGCCCCTGCTGCCTTTCCAATGCCAAGGGCAAGGTGACCAGTGTACCTGCCCATGGTTGTTACGAAGTACCATCTTCCCATGGTTCTTGCATCTTCCATGAGGTTTTTTACAAGCTCCACACCGATGTGACGGGCTGTCTCGTATCCAAAGGTAGGCATACCACCAGGGATTGGAAGGTCGTTGTCTATGGTCTTAGGGACATGGACAATGGATATCCTGCCCATGGACTCACGCTCTATCAGTCTTGCCATAAAGGATGTGCCATCACCACCGATTGTGATGAGATAACGGATGTTTAGGTCGTAAAGGGTGGCCATCATCTTCTTAAGGCCTGTCCTGAGCCTTGCAGGATAATCCCTCGATGTCCGAAGAATAGAGCCCCCTTCAATGTGTATCCGTGATACATCATCGATGTTAAGAGGAATGGCTGCATTTTTATCACCAAGAAACAGTCTCTTAAAGCCATCCTTTATGCCCACTACCTTAAGACCTGAGTTAATCGCCTCAATGGCTGCAGAGCTTATAACGCCATTGATACCAGGTGCGGGACCTCCACCAACTATTATACCAAGGATGTCAGCCATTCTGTCCTGCTTTATTCCTCCCTATCATTTTTCTACCAAAGACTCGTTTAAGTTATTATAAGCAACAACACTTGCAGATTCAACTATTAATTGATAGCCCTTCATCTTTGAGGTGTTTATAACAAGGGGGCCCTGAAAATTGGCAAGTAACCTTTCACCATCCACTCTCAGGATGACAAGGATGGCAACCTCTCCCTCGTCTTTTATCTCAAGGGCCTCTGTTACCTGGGCAGGAAGGGTTATCTCATAGTTTCTGTCAAGCACAAAGGGTGCAACTACAATGAATGCTACCGATGGGTCATCAACGGATTGTAACCACTTAATCTCAGTGTCTTTGTAATCTAAAAGCACATACCTTTTCAGGTGAGAAAGCCCCACGAGACCATCAGGGAAGTGGATTATGCGGTTTTCCTCAACCCTTAGTCTTCCAAACCTTGATGTGTCAAACTCTATCATATCTTTTTGAATACCTCCTTTAGCCTTCCAAAGACCACATCATCAGAGCAGATAGACTGCAGGTTTTCATTCTTTATCTTCTGGTAAAGCTCCTCTCTATAAATCCTTACACCCTTTGGAGCCTCAATCCCTACCCTCACCTGTCCCCCCTTAATCTCCACTATCCTTATAAGGATGTCATCTCCAATCCTGATTGCTTCCTCTGACCTCCTTGTCAATACCAGCATCCTGCCTCCTGTCTTTCAGCTTATCGTAAAAAGTCAAGCAATGACTGAGTCATAAACCTTGCCCCAGAGTTTCTCAGTGCCTCAAGGGCGGTCTGATATTTCGCCATATTTGATACAACCTCTGTTATGTCAGCATCCTCAATCTCTGAAAGGGTCTTTTGCAGAGAGAGCACCTGCTCAGAGACCGCATCCTGTTCCTTTTCAATCAGGTTCATCCTTGCTCCAACCTCTGCACGGCTTTCAGAGACCTGATCTATTGCGTAATCAATCGTATGTATAAGAGCGCTGACGCGGTCGGTGTTGTTATTCGTAAGTGCATCCTTTAGTTTGTCCATCATCTCAATGGTGTTGTCAAAGTAAAAGGCATCATCCACTGCTGAAGACACAGGCCAGTTCTTTAACTCTGACTCTATGTAAGCCTTGTCGTCAGTGTCTGCTATGGCTATGTATACCCTTGTTTCAGGCAAGGAAGGGTCTATCAGTTTTGCTGGGACATAGTGCACATACCGTCCGTCAGCCATCTCAACTACTTCGTGCTCATCCAGCGTGAAGGCAAAGCCCTCAAGACCGGTAATGTTTTCCTTAACCCTGAGGTCTGGGTTGACATTTACCTCGATGTAGTTTGTGTCACCCTGATAGTTGCCCGAGCTGTCAAAGGCAGGCTTGTTGTAGAGGAGACCACTGAATATGTATCTGTCGCGGTATTTGGTGTTTGCAAGCCCCAGTATATGAGAGCGAAGCTGCTCGACCTCCTTTGAGATGGACAGGCGGTCATCAGCGCTAAGGGTGTCGTTAGCAGCAGATACAGAGAGTTCCCTTGCACGGGTCAGGGCATTTGTTAGCCCCTCAAGGGCTGTATCTGTTGCCTCAAGATAGGAACTTGCATCCTGCTGATTTTTCTTGTATTGTTCAAAATCCCCTATGTCTAACCTGTATGAGAGGGCCTTTCCATAGCCTATGGGGTCATCGGAGGGTCTGTTTATCTTTTTGCCCGAAGATAGCCTCTGTCCTTCAAGGCTCAACTTTTCCATGTTGTCCTGTATGCTCCTGATTATGTTGTTGTAAAGTTGAAAGCTTGAAACCCTCATACTAACTTAAGAACCTCCTCTGTAAGCTGGTCTGTAAGCTGTATCAGCTTTGAGGCAGCCTCAAAGGACTTCTGAAACCTGATCAGGTTAGCTGCCTCCTCATCCAGATTGACCCCGGAAAGTGCCTCTCTCCGGCTGTTTAATTCGTTCATCAGGTTCTGTTCGAATTTAAGACTGTCCTGAGATGCAGAGCTTAAAACACCCACATCAGAAACGATGGAGCTGTAAAAGTCTGACTTAGTTCCGCTTAGTTCTGAAACCTCCTGCTCATAGGTCTCTATTATCTGAAGTGCATTGGTGTTGTCACCGGGTAACATGCTTTTATCTGATGCTGCGGCGATCTGATCTGTATCGGTAATGTCAACAGAGAAGTCCTCAATGGCATTCTCAAAGGGGCTTACCACGAAGTAATCACCTGTTTGCGGGCCGGCACCGTCGTTTTCAATCACCACACTGATTCCGTTAAACCATATAGCAGAACCACTTGTGTATGTGCCTGAGGTGACAACCGTGTTGGTATCAAGGTCTTTTACTTCATAAGTAGTTGGAGATGTGAAGTTTATCTGGTATTCGTGAAGGGTAAGGGACTGAAAGCTCGTGATATATGAAGAGGTGATTTTGGCACCCTCGGAGTAGTCGTAGCTTTTAACAGAGAGCTTTCCAAAGAAGTCCCTGCCTGTTCCACCGTCAAGTCCGTAACCAAGCTCGTGCTGGGCATTGGTGTCCCGAACGATGGTTGCAATCAGCCTGCGAAAGTCCTTTAAGGGCCCCTGTGTTATCTGTTCCGAGGCATTAAGGAGTGCCTCAAGTTTTCCTTTCTGGAGAAAGTCGTTTATCTTTTCAGAACCAAAGAGTATGTTTATTGAACCGTCCTGATTCCTGCTTATGGACAGTTCGTTGTAGTCAACACCCTCTACCAGGTTTTTTCTTCCAACGATTATAGTTACCTTACCCGAGCTGTCTTCAAAGTAGGTGTATCCAACCAGACCAGCCAGCTCCTTCATGAGGTTGTCTCTTTTGTCTCTGAGATCGTTGGCCTTCAGATAACTCCCTGCCTCAACCTGTGCAATCTTGTCGTTTAAGTTAGCGATCTCCTTTGCAATCTGATTTATCTTTTTAACTGTGTTTGAGACATCTGTGTGGATATCAGAAACCAACTGGGTCATTGCCCTTTCCATTGACTTTGCCCTGCTTACCAGGGTCTGTGCCTTTGAAAGAAGGACCGTTCGCTGGGGTTTTGAGTCAGGATTGTCTGCAACCTCCTGCCAGGCATTGAGATATTCAGAATAGGCTGTCGTAAAGCCAGAGCCTGTCTGTTCATTAAAGATGCTTTCAAGCTGCTTGTATATGCTGGACAAAACCGATGACCTTCCAATGAGCTGTTGCTGATTAAGTATCTGTCGCTGGAGGAATCCATCGTAGTAGCGTTTAACCTGCCTTGCCATCACACCACGGCCTATGTAACCTATGCTCGTTTTTACAGGAGGCTGGCTTTCAAGAACTATTTCCTGACGGCTGTACCCTGGTGTGTTTACATTGGCAATATTGTGGGAGATGACATCCAGGGCTGCCTGGGATGTCAGGAGGGCAGTTTTTCCGATGTCAAAGATAGAAAAAAGTGACACTTCAGACCTCTCGGGAAACCGTGCTTTTTACACCTGAGAAACTCGAGACTGACTGTAAAAAGGCGGTTGATGTCTTTAAGTGAAGCGTTGCCCTGTCAATAAATATCCTGTTTATCTCGTTTAACTCCTCAATGGACTGAAGCAGGCTTACCAGCTCGGAGCGTATCCTCAAAAACTCTCTATCCCCTGTGGCATCATAGAGTTCAGAGAGGCTTGTGCCTGTTGAGTACTGACGGGATAGCTCCTTAACGAGCCTTCTTCTTTCGTCTTCAAGGAGCCTTAATTGAAGGGTAAGGGTGTCTTTGTTTTTTGCTATCTCCTCAAGCAAAGCAGGTTTGAAAGAGACAATGGCATCCTTTTCCCTGCCAAGTATCTCTAAAAGCCTGCGATAACACCTGAGTTCCTCGTTAAGGATTCGGATTAATTCGTCCTTTGGCTTCATAGCTCCTCAAAGAGTTTGTTTACGATCTTTTCAGGCTCCACCCTGTAAGTGCCAGCTTCTATGGCCTTCTTAATCGCCTCTACCCTGTCTGTTCTGACCTCAGGAAGTGCCTCCACTGCCTTTTTAAGCTGCTCTACCTCCTTTGCCTTGCCAGAGAGCATGACATTGTCTTTTTTGACACCCCTTTTTACACTGTCTGCCCTCTGAACCTTATCTATGGCTTCCTTGCCCTGGGTTTTTTCTGTCCTGAGATAAACATCCTGTCCCTCAGGAGGTCTGTTGCCGTGTACCTTCATCTTAAACCTCCTTTTTGTAAAGATGCTCTTTCCTGTACTGCTATTATCGGCCAGAATTGAGAATTCTTTAACATTATAACTCTCCTGAGGGGCTGTTGTACTTCTCGGTTATTGCCTTGATAATCATCTCTTTTATTCCCGTGCCTCTTTGTGCAAGCTCTCTTGAAAGCTCAAGCTTAAAGATGGTCTCGTAAACATCTTCTCCCAGTCCCTTTCCACCAAGCCCCTTGCTAAGGGGTAGGTGTTTCAGTAGCTCGTTAATAAAGAGTGCCTCAAACTCGGTGGCAGCCTTTTTTATCTCCTCCTCGGTTGGCTTTGAGGAGTTCTGCCCCCTGAGGGTTAATCCACCAAGTGCTGATGTAAAAAGGGTATCGTAAATCATAGTATCTCCAGTTCTGCCTTCAGTGCTCCTGATGCCTTAAGGGCTTGAAGTATTGCTATCAGGTCTCTTGGGGTAACCCCCATTGAGTTAAGTGCCCGCACAACCTCTCCAAGGGTGGTTCCTGAGACCTGTATAAGGTGTGCCTCCTTCTCTTTGGCGGTTACCTCTGTTTGTGGAACCACGGTGGTCCTTCCCTGAGAAAAAGGCTCGGGCTGGGACACCCCGTATGTGGTGCTTATCTCTATGGTCAACCCACCATGAGCAATGGCAACTGGTGATATCCTCACATTGCTTCCAATCACTACTGTGCCTGTCTTTTCGTTTATTACGACCCTTGCAGGGGTGTCGGTAGAGACATTTATGTTTTCTATAAGTCTCATAAGCTCAACCACCCTTCCGTTGTAATCCTCTGGTACCCTGAGGACCACCGTTGAAGGGTCAGTGGCTTCTGCATAGCTGCCTTTTAGCACGCTGTTTATTGCCCTCATGGTGTTTGTGGCAACCGTGAAGTCAGGCTCTTTGAGGATCAGTTTTAACTTTTTTTTATGCTCAATATCAAAGTAGATGTCCCGTTCAACGATTGCACCTTCGGGCACCCTCCCTACAGTGGGGTGGTTTTTTTGCACTCCCGTGCCCCCACCACCTGCCTGAAATCCACCAATTGATACAGGCCCCTGAGCCACGGCATATACCCTACCATCAGGCCCTTTCAGGGGGGTCATAAGAAGGGTTCCTCCCTGCAGGTTCTTTGCATCACCAATGGCTGATACAGTGGCATCAAGCTTCAACCCTGGCCTTGGAAAGGGTGGCAGCGTGGCGGTGACCATTACTGCTGCTACATTCTTTGCCTTGATGTCCTTTGGGTTTACCCTCAGTCCCATCCTTGAAAGCATATTCGCAATCCCCTGTAGTGTGGCCTTTCCCTTGTCACCTGTGCCGTTAAGCCCCACGACTAGTCCAAAACCAACGAGCTGGTTTTCTCTTACCCCTTCCACAAAGGCGATGTCCTTTAGTCTTTCAGCTCCTGCTAAAATCGGAGTCACCATCAGGATGAAAGCTGACAAAACAATGGCAATGGCCTTTTTCACCGTATCCACCTCCATTAAAAGGGCCAAATCTTATCAAGTATTCTTCCCAGAGGGCCGGGTGACTGCTTTTCGTCTATTATGCCCTCACCTACCAGGTATATCTGTGCATCGGCTATTCGGGTACTCTCTATGGTGTTTTCGTTTGAGATGTCTTCTGGCCTTATGATTCCCCTTAGAACGAGCACCTGTTTTTCAAAGTTAAGGGTGATCTCCTTTCTTGACTCTATTACGAGATTGCCATTTGGAAGCACATCCACTACCCGTGCGGTTATGGTGCCTCTTAAGGAGCCTTCACGGGAGGTCTCCCCAGAGCCAGAAAAGTCGTTTTTGATAGAGCTCTTTACCTCTGGTGAGAACTTATGTCCCTTTCCGTAGAGGTTTGTCTGGTTAAAGTCAAGGGGTGCACCAAAGAAACTGGTAATGCCAGCATCAATAGATGAGTCCCTGCCTGTCTTGGTCTCAGCCTTTTTGTTACCAGAGACCCTCTCCACAATGAGCACTGTCACGAGGTCGTTTAGCCTTCTTGCCCTTCGGTCTTCAAAGAGGCTTGCCCTGTCCTGATAAATGGAGCCAGGTGACTGAGGCTCCTGTTTGTAGGTATCAACTGTTGAGCTCTTTATGTACGAAGGCGAAGGCGGTGGCAGTGTACTGGTAGATGGTGCACAGGCATTGATTGATGCCAAAAGCAGAATCATCGATATTATTGACAATGCCTTCCACATGGTTTTCTCCTTCAGGGTGTTATGTTGACGGTTGAACTATCCCGAACATAGCCCATCAGAACCTTTTTAGACCAGAGGTTAAGCACATGGACAAGATTGCCCCTGGCACCATCTTCTCTTGCCACACCTGGTGCTGTAACCCTTAAGCCTGGTTTTTCGTAGATAATGGTAACCCTCTGTCCCTTTTTTATAATGGGTCTTTCGGTTAGCACTGACTCGGTAAGCACCATGTCTGCCATTACTGACCTTTTCAGAACCTTACCAACTGCTTCATCAAGGTTTATGATTGCGTTTTTGGGCAGCCTCCTGACATCAGCATCAGCAAGGTAAACATCCCTTTTTGTAAGAACAGTCCCCCTTCTAAGGGGATAGACCGTTTTTACCACCCTTTGTGTGGCATGCACAGTGGCATAGACCTTTTTGTAGGTGCCATCGGGAAACTCAAAAAGGAATGTAGCCTGTCCCACAGGCCCCCTCTGAACAATGATGCTTACCGGCCTTTCAGCAGGCATCTTGCCATGATACCTGACATGCTCAACTGTGACATTGTCCCAGGGATAATGCTCAGAGATGTAGTTTTTCACCACCTCAGAGGGTGACCAGTTAAGAAGCATTGCCATCATCAAAAGGACTGCCATGAGTTATCTCCTCAGATTGTTAGCAGTCTGAAGCATCTCATCTGATGCCTGTATTGCCTTTGAGTTCATCTCATAGGCCCTCTGACTGATGATCATCTGAACCATCTCCTCCACTATGTTTACATTGCTCAGCTCAAGGAACCCCTGCTGAATGCTGCCAAGGCCATCCTGACCAGGGTTACCCGTGATAGGTGCACCGGAGGAAGGTGTCTCAAGGAAGAGGTTTTTCCCGATTGCCTTTAATCCACCAGGGTTTGGAAACTTCACTATCTCTATCTGTCCAACCTCCACAGGCTCAGTGCTACCTGCCTGTAGCACGGTTACCTTCCCATCGGCGCTTACGGTAATCTGCGTTGCATCAGAGGGTATGGTAATCTCTGGCTCAAGGGCATAGCCCTCTGAGTTTACGATCCTGCCCTCGCTGTCCAGTTTGAATGTCCCGTCCCTGGTATAGGCAATCTCACCGTTAGGACGGGTGATCTGAAAGAACCCGTCACCCTCTATTGCAAGGTCAAGGGGATTACCTGTGTTGACCAGTTCACCCTCTTCAAAGACCTTGTGGACTGAAACTGGTTTTACGCCAAGACCCACCTGAAGCCCTGAGGGCATGGTGGTCCCCTCTGCAGAAGTTGCTCCGGGAGTTATGATGTCCTGATACATGATCTCCTCAAAGTCAGCCCTGCTTCGTTTAAAACCTGCTGTGTTTGCGTTGGCAAGGTTGTTAGCAATAACATCGATGTTCATAGTCTGGGCCTCCATGCCTGTTGCTGCTATAAAAAGTGACCTTATCATGGCTTATATCCTCCCTATTTCGTTTATTGCCTTTGAAGAGATGTCGTCAATTGCCCTTATGGTTCTCTGAAAGGTCTCAAACTCTCTCATGCTGTCTATCATCAGAACCATCTCCTTTATAACATTGATATTTGAGCCCTCAAGTGCACCCTGCAGGACCTCAGAGTCTGACTCCACAGGCTGCTGCTGAAGACTGGTAACATATAAAGAGTCACCCACCTTTATGAGTTTGTTTTCATCAGGAAACTCAACCAGCTTTAACCTTCCAACCGTGCGTCCATCAACCGTTATTTGACCATCTCTGGAGATTATTATCTTTCCTGAAGGAACCCTTATCGGTTTGGAGTTTGCCCCGAGCACCTTAAGCCCCTTGTAGTTGACCAGATAGCCCTCAGAGTCAAGCTGAAAGTCACCCCTTCTTGTGTATCGGTTGCCTTCAAGCACGAAAAACCCCCTGCCCTTTATGGCAAGGTCAAGGGGATTTGAGGTGTTTATGAGCTTGCCCTCTGAAAAGTCAGTCGTAACGGTGATGTCAGGGTTTAAAAAGACCCTGGTTGATGCGTTAAACACACCCTGAGGAGCGGTGAGGAAGGAGCTAAAGGCCGTGCGTTCCTTTTTGTACGCAATGGTGTTTAGGTTTGCAATGTTGCGGTTAATAAACTCAAGCTCTCTGTCCTTTACCGCTGCTGCTGAGGTTGCTATGTATATTGCCCTGTACATTCCGCAGTTTTACAAGCAATGTTTATGCCAGAGATGGTTCTGAAAAAGGTGTTGAGTGTAAAATGCTTAAAAAACAGCTCCTTTGCTTATAAGACAGGATGGAAATGAGGCCATAGAGTTGGGGTGTAAAAAGCCATTAAAATGACACTTTTTCCTGAGGAAGGCAAAAAGTTCCCTCTATTGCTGCATGTTAAGGATGAGTTCCACTTCACCTTCTGGTATGTCAAGAAGCCGGGCAATCTCCTTTACCTTCGCTCCCCTGCTTGCAAGGGTTAGGACCTCAGCGTAACGGTTTTGTGCCTGCTCGGGCATCTCCTTCTGGAGTGCCTCTACCCTTAAGATAAGTGACTCCAGTGCAGAAAGCTTTTTGTCAATCCTCTCTTCAACCTCCTTTAGTCTTTTGATTCTTTCGTCAATGCGGCTCATTAGCAGTGCAGAGAGTTCCTCAATCTCTGAAAGCTCAAGCTGAAGTAGCTCTGCAGCCTGTCTTTTCCTGGAGTTAACCTTTTTGTTTTTACCTATCAGTGAACCGATCATCCTGTACCTCCTATGCCTTGATGTCTATTATTCCCCTTCTCCTTGGGGTGTATCTTTTGTCCTCCTTCCTGGGAGAGTGCCTTTTCCTTTTTTCCTTTTTCTTTTCGCCATTCTTAGGCTGCTCTTTTACCACATCCACCCTTCCCTTGATATAGGGTGTTTCGTAGATCCTCTTCAGTCCTTCTACTGCCATTTTTCATCCCAGAAACTCTAATTTTTCAAGCACAAACCGTGCCTTAAACTCCTCGATAATTCCCTCTACCTCTTCGATGTCAAAGTTGAAGTAGTCCATAAACTCTGCCTCGTCTTCACAGAGGGTGATCATTGGCTCAGCATAACCAACCCCCAGTCGGGCATTGAGACAGTCAGAAAAGGCAACAATTGTGCAGAGGGTTTTCAGGTTTAAATCGTCAATATCGTGACGCCTGTGATGTTTTGCCACTATCTCGACCATCTCGTCAGAGAAGCCCCATTCTGAAAACAGGAGCTCTCCAACCTGCTGATGATTGTAGCCAAACACCTCTTCTTCCGCTTTAATAAAGGGAATTTTGTCGTTGTAAACCATCTCAAAGACCGCCTCATACATCTCAGGATAGTTATTGTTAATCACAGTCTTACCAATGTCATGCAAAAGTCCTGCCACCAGCGCCTCTTCAGGTGTGATTTCGGTGTTAACCTTCTGGTACTTACAGATAATGCCTGATGCTACTGAAACACCAAGGGCATGCTCCCATAGCTTCTGACCGATGAGGCTCTTTGTCTTGTAAAGGTCCTTTGTGGCAACTGCAACGGCAATGTTTTTCACTGTGTCAAACCCAAGAAGCAGTATGGCATCAGAGATGGTTTCCACCTTTCTCGGAAGTCCGTAGTAGGCTGAATTGGCAATCATCAGTAGCCTCGATGCCATTGACTGGTCCCGGCTTATAAGGCGGTGAAGGTCAGCGATCTTTGTATTAGGGTTGTTTACCACCTGTAGCACCTTAAGTGCCACATGGGGTAGCGCAGGGAGCTTACATTTTTTAAGTATTATCTCCTTCTCTGGCATTGCTCATCTCCTTTCAGGCTGTCTGTAACAAGCTCCCCGACCAAGGGCCGAGTTTAACTCCTTTATTCTTATCGACTCCTTTTTAAAAAAACTTAAGCCCCTATGACCTTAAACATCCTGAACTTACTGCCTTTCTTCTGGTATAATTTACTCATGTATAACTTCATTCCAACGGTCTCTGATGAGGAGATAAAGAGGGAAAAACTCAGGGCTCGACAGTTGCGGGCAACCAGGTGGTGGAGACAGAAGAAGCAAAGAGGCAGGTGTTATTACTGTGGCAGAAGGGTAAACCCCTCTGAGCTTACCATGGACCATCTGGTGCCATTGATTAGGGGCGGAAAGAGCACGAAGTCAAACCTCGTGCCCTGCTGCAAGGACTGTAACAACAAAAAGAAACACATGCTGCCCATTGAATGGCAGGAGTATCTGAGCTCTTTAAAAAAGGAAAGGGACATACTATAATGCCCTGAGTAGCTCTGTAAGAGGCAGTCTCTGTACGGGATAATCTCTGGTAAATACAGAGTCTTTCAGTGAAGAGTTGGTCTTAACATTCCTTAAAGACACCTTAACGAGGTAATCCCCCCAGGTTATTGAAAAATCAACTGGAACGCCATTGACTCTGTCTTTTATTTTTATGTTAAAGATACCTCCCCCTTTAGTGTATACCCTGACTGCTTTCCAAAAGAGGGGTTCCCTTTTAAACAGATACACCCTTGAGAGTTCAGAAGAATTGACATCCCTGTTAATGACCAAAAGCTCGAGGCCCTTTTGGGTTTCCTTTATACGATAGGGACTTTCTTTGATTTTTTCCCTGTCTGGAAGGATGCTTTCCACAGGGCAGTATGCATAGTAGACCCTGTTACGGGAGGGAAGAAAGAGCTCAAGGAGCTGGTCCCTTATCAGTACCTCTGCCACCCTCATGCCAAAGGGGCCTGTAACAGGGCAGAAAAGACCATGGTTCTTTTTATAAAGGAGATACCCCCTGAAGGTGCCCCTATGTTTGTTCTTTGAAAACAGGGAAACCCTTATATCGGCGGTGAGGGTTTTTATGTGGGATAAGTCTAAGGTGGAGATAAGTTTATCGAAGAGTTCTCTTTGCGTAAAGAAGGGCTGTGGCCTTTCTTCCCTTACTGCACAACCTGCAGCGGATAGGACTATCAGAAGGATAATGAGAGCTTTTTTAAGGTTCATAGAGGATTTTAACCTAACATTGTGCTTTTAAATCAAATTCCATTAAAGACAAAGGGTTATGTTATTATTATAAGCTAAACAGAAAAGCACAGGGGAATAGCTATTAAAAATAAGGAGGAAACATTAGATGAGATTGTTAAGATTCCTTACAGGCCTTTTAATAATTCTTATGCTTCTTGGCAGCTATGGTTGTGCAGTGCTTGTAGCAGGTGCAGTGGGTGCTGGTGCAGCTTACAGCCTTACTGCTGACAGCGTATCAGGAAACATCGATGCCTCAAAGAGCAAAACCTATAATACATTTAGACAGATTTTAACCGAAGAGGGCGCAAAGATAATAAGTACAAATTACACTGACGGCACTATTAAGGCAAAACTCAACAACAGAGCCATTTATTTTAGCGTTGAGAAGTTAACAGAAAGGGCGGTTCACATAAAGATAAGAGCAAGAAAGGGTTACGAGCTTTTGCCAGATGGGCAGGAGGCACTCAGGCTTTACAAAAAGCTTATCTCAAGGCTATAGATGAATCTTCTCCGTTTTCAGAGACCAAGCAGGTACATAAACAGAGAGGTAAACTCCTTCCACGCAGATTCCCGGCTCAGGGTTGCTCTTGCCTTCCCTGACACCTACGAGGTGGGCATGTCCCATCTTGGTATGAAGATCCTCTATCACATAATCAACTCAACAGGCTTTGCCCACGCAGAGAGGGTATTTGCCCCCTGGGATGACCTCTACAGATACATGAATGAAGAGGGCCTGATACTTTGTAGTCTTGAAAGCCAGAGACCCCTTAAGGACTTTCACATTGTGGGGTTTTCTCTTCAATACGAGCTTTCCTACACCACCGTGCTTGGCATGTTGAAAACAGGTGGAATTCCTTTAAGAAGTGAGGACCGCGACGAAAGCTCTCCTCTGGTCATTGCCGGTGGACCCTGCACGGTTAACCCATTGCCGATGAGTGATTTTATTGATGCCTTTTTCGTGGGTGATGCAGAGGAGGTGCTCCCCGGGTTTCTTATTAGGCTAAGAGATCTTATTTTAAGTGGTGAAAAAAGGGATGTCCTGCTTGAAGAGATCGCAGGAATTCCTGGTTTTTATGTGCCTTCTTTTTCAAAGAAACCTGTAAAAAGGGTTTTCGTCAGGGACTTAGACAGTGCACCCTTTCCGGTATCGCCTGTGGTGCCCTATACCCAGATAGTGCACGACAGGGTCAATATTGAGATATCAAGGGGATGCACCAGGGGGTGTCGGTTCTGTCAGGCAGGGATTATCTACAGACCCCTGAGGGAGCGTTCACCAAGAAGGGTGCTTGCCCTGGTTGAGGAGTCCATAAAAAACACGGGCTACGATGAGGTGTCCTTTACATCGCTGAGTGCAGGTGACTACAGCATGCTACCCGAGCTCCTTCGGGCTTTTAATCAGAGGTTTTCTGAAAAAAGGATCTCCCTTTCTCTACCTTCTCTCAGAGTTGGTGCCGTTACAAGGGAAATCCTCAGAGAGATAAGAAGTGTAAAGAAAAGTGGCTTTACAATAGCTCCCGAGGCTGGCACTGACAGGCTCAGAGCAGTGATAAACAAGGACTTCAGCATGGAGGATTTTCAAAGGGCTGTGGACCTTCTATTTTCTGAGGGCTGGTTAAACCTGAAGCTTTACTTCATGGCTGGCCTTCCTACCGAGACAGATGAGGACATTGAGGGGATTGTCGAGATGGCTTTGCTTGCAAGAAAGATTGCAAGAAAATATGCCAAGAAGAAGGCAAACATAACGGTCAGTCTCTCGCCCTTTGTGCCAAAACCACACACTCCCTTTCAATGGCTTGGTCAGTGCAGAGAAGGAGTTATTAAGGAGAGGATTGAATACATAAAAAAGAGCCTTGGCAGGGGAATAACCTTTAAAAGCCATAACCTAAAAATGAGCCTCCTTGAGGCAGCCCTTTCAAGGGGTGACCGCTCAGCAGGTAAGGTCCTGGAGGAGGCTACTGCACTGGGTGCCTATCTTGATGGCTGGTCTGAGCTGTTTGATTATGAGCTATGGCAAAAGGCAATGGACAGGGCATCTGTTGACCTTGAGGAGATGGCACTTAGGTCCTATAACATGGATGCCCCCCTGCCGTGGGATGTGATAGACACGGGTGTAAAAAAGGAGTTTCTAAAAAGGGAATATCAGAGGGCAGTTTCGGCCAGTTGGTCTGGTGACTGTAGCTTCAGTAGCTGCCTTGCCTGTGGGATTGGCTGTAAGAGTGGAGAGTTCCTTACAAAGGAGTCCCCTTTGAGGGTAGACCACCTCAGGGGTGAACAGAGGCGGCAGTTTTCTCCTGTTATGGTGAGGGTCTGTTTTGAAAAAAGCGGAGTTCTGAGATACCTTTCACATCTTGAGCTCGTTCAGGCACTTTTAAGAGGACTGAGGAGGGCAGGGGTAAGTCTCGTTTACTCACAGGGATTCCACCCTGCTCCAAAGGTATCCTTTGGCCCGCCACTTAATGTGGGAGTTTCCGGAAGGAGGGAGTTTTTTGACATGCATGTATATCCGCCCTTTGACATAAAGGCAATGAAGGACAGGATAAATGCTGTCCTGCCAGAGGGCATAAAGGTAAAAGAGATGCGATTTGTCCACAGAAAACTCCCATCTTTAAGCAGCTTTATCTCAAGATACTCCTACAGGGTAGGCCTTGGAAGTGAGTCAAAGACGAGACTTGGCCTGCTTGGCAGTGAGTTTAGTGATTTGGTGGAGAAATTTGATATAATTGGAGAGAAAGAGGTCCTGCTGATTTTGAGAGATCGCAAAGACCGAAAGGTAAAGCTTTCTGATATCTTAAAGGGACTTTTTGGTAAGGGGATAGAAGATCTGGAGGTCGAAAGAATCGGGCTTTATGGTTACCTGAAGGGCTGGCTTGACCCGATGGAACTGATTGACAGGGCCTCCTTTGGCTTTGATGGAAAGTGAGATTTTAATAAATGTAACCTTTGAAGAGGTAAGAGTAGGTCTTGTCGAGGGTGGTCAGCTTGTAGAACTTTATGTTGAGAGGGAAAAAGAGGCATCCCTGGTAGGAAACATTTACAAGGGAAAGGTGCTGAAAGTGCTACCCGGGATGCAGTCTGCCTTTGTGGATATAGGGCTTGAAAAGGCCGCCTTTCTTTATGTTGCTGATGTAAAGGCTGACCTTGAGTCCTATGCTCCATTCCTTGACGAAGAGGAACAGCTGGAGCTCACATCTATAAGACCCCGCAATGACATCCCCATTGAGGACCTGATAAGGGAAGGACAGGAGCTCCTGGTTCAGGTCTCCAAGGACCCGCTGGGAACAAAAGGTGCAAGGGTGACCTCCTATGTGACCATTCCAGGACGATACCTGGTGCTTATGCCAGGACTTGACCATGTGGGTATATCCCGCAGGATAACCAATGATGAGGAAAGAAGCCGGCTGAAAGCGCTGGTTGACAGCTTTAGGCCGCAGGGGCACGGTCTGATAGTGAGAACTGCTGCTGAGGGTGCACAGGAAGAGGAGCTCCGACAGGACCTTGAGTTTCTGCTTCTTTTGTGGAAGGACATTCAGGAGAAGAACCAGCGGTGTTCAGCTCCGATGATGCTTTACAGTGATTTTGACCTGGTTTTAAGGAGTGTCAGGGATATGATGAGTCAGGATGTGGAAAGGGTGGTGATAGACTCTCAGAAGGAGTTTCAGAGGCTGAAGGAGTTTGTAAACACCTACTTCAGTAAGTTAAGCGACAAGATAGAGCTTTACCAGAGTAACGAGCCACTCTTTGAGGCCTATGGTGTTGAGCCTGACATTGCAAGGGCCCTTGGCAGGAAGGTCTGGCTTAAGTCAGGTGGATATATCGTGATTGACCAGACCGAAGCCATGACAGTAATAGATGTAAACACTGGAAAGTTTGTTGGTAAGGAGAATCTTGAAAACACCATCCTTCAGACCAACCTTGAGGCAGTAAAGGAGATTGCCTATCAGATAAGACTGAGAAACCTGGGTGGAATAATAATCGTGGATTTCATTGACATGGAACTTCAGGAAAACAGAGACAGGGTGTTCAATGCCTTTAAAGAGGCAATGAAAAGGGATAAGGCCAAAAACACCATCTTTAATATCTCAGAGCTTGGCCTTATACAGATGACCCGCAAGAGGGTTCGGGAGAGCCTTGGAAGAAAGCTCTGCGAGGTCTGCCCGTACTGCGATGGTAAGGGATTTGTGCTTTCTGCAAGAACCATCTGCTTTGAGATATTCCGAAAGCTGCAGAAGATAACTGCTCCAAAGGGGACAAAGGTAATCATTACTGCCCATCCAGAGGTGGCTGAATTGCTTAGTGACGAAAAAAGCTACATCATTGAGACCCTTGAGAGGACCAAGGGAATAGAGATAATCATAAAGGAAAACAAAAACATCCATCAGGAAAACTACAGTATAACCGTGTTGTAGGGTGCAGGATGTAGCGTGTAGGGAGTAGGGTGTATATGTTTTAAGGTATGCAGGATATAAAGGATAAGTATCGCAGGCTTATACAGATAATTAAAGATGCTGGTTCAGCAGTGGTTGCCTTCTCTGGAGGTGTGGACAGCACCCTCCTTGTAAAGGCTTCAATTCAAAGCGGTATCAGATACCTTGCCGTAACAGGTCTTTCTCCGACCCTTCCAAAAAAAGACATCGAGGATGTAAAGAGGCTTAAGGCACTCCTTGGCATTAACCACAGGTTTGTAAAGACCGATGAGCACAAAAGGAAAGAGTTTATCAGAAACGACTCGATGAGGTGCTATTTCTGTAAGGATACACTCTTTAAAAAACTCCTGGAAATAGCCAGAGCTGAGGGGTATCAGACCGTTTTAGAGGGGACGAATATTGATGACCTTAAAGATTACAGGCCAGGCATAAGGGCCTGTAAGTCCCACGGGGTGCTGAGTCCACTTGCAGAGGCAGGGATAACCAAATCCGATGTCAGGGAGCTACTAAAGGGCTTTGGTATCTGGCTCTGGAATAAGCCGTCATCACCTTGCCTTTCTTCAAGGATTGCCTATGGAGTGGCCATTCAGGAAGAACTGTTAAGACAGGTTGAGGCTGCTGAGGAGCTTTTAAGAGAGCTTGGTTTCAGGGAGTTCAGGGTCAGACATCACGGTGACATCGCAAGGATAGAGGTCTCTTTAGATGAGATGGAACTCTTTTTTAAAGACCAAATAAGACAGAGGGTCGTGGAGGAGCTACTCAGGATTGGCTATAAATTCGTTACCCTTGACCTTGAAGGTCTGATAAGTGGGAAGATGAACAGGCTTATAGGATGAACGAAAGAGAATGGTTAAAAACTAACCTTGCCATCTGTGCCCTCTGTGGAAGGTGTAAAAAGGACTGTCCCACCTACCTTGCTGAGCATAACGAATCCCGTAGCCCAAGGGGAAGAATGCTGCTTCTTTATGAGGCAGCACTAAAGGAAGAGCTCATTGACCAGGCACTGATAGAAAGGGTCTATAGCTGCCTTGTCTGTGGGGCCTGTGAGGGAATATGTCCATCAGGGGTGGATGTGCTTAAGGCAATACTTATTGGCCGAGCCTATCTTAAAGGGCACGACAGAAAGGGAAGGCTCTTAAGAAGACTCATGGCAGCAGGCACGAAAAGGCCCATACTAAGTTACCGATTGCTTTCAGTCTTTAAAGACCTTCTTAATCCTCTGCTCGTAAAAAAGGGCCTTATTCACAGGGGACTTGAGCTTGACATGCCACCTCTTCAGACCGTTGATACCGTGTTTTCTCCAGAAGGTCGCAGGAAGGGAAGGGTGGTGCTCTTTACGGGTTGCTCGGTGAGGTTTTTATATCCCTATCTCGGACAGTCCTTTATATCGGTTATGAACAGCCTTGGCTTTGAGGTGGTGTTACAGAGGAAGGAATACTGCTGTGGTGCACCGCTTCTTGGCCTTGGGATGATTAAGGAGACCGAGAGACTTGCTCAGAGAAATCTGGAGTCCTTTGAAAGGCTAAAGGCAGATGCCATTGTATCCCTCTGTCCAACCTGCGTAACCGTGACAGGGGGCATTTACAGAAGGCTCTTTGGTGACGCCCTTGAAATGATGGTCTTTGATGACTTTATTAAAGACCTTATCGGTGAAAAACAAAAGGCAGGGCTTGACAGCAGTGTCTTTTATCATCCTCCCTGCCATATGAAGAACTACCGTGGTTGTGATTCAGCCATAGGTCTTATTGAGCTATCAGGGATGGTGTTGAGGGGGCAGTCAGAGGGGTGTTGTGGTCACGCAGGCACATATTCGTTGAGGTTTAAAGAGCGCTCTTTGCA
The DNA here is from genome assembly GCA_015484595.1 of Nitrospirota bacterium. Lineage (GTDB taxonomy): Bacteria > Nitrospirota > Thermodesulfovibrionia > Thermodesulfovibrionales > JdFR-85 > JAADIE01. The sequence continues at coordinate 23,372 of WFMM01000070.1, forward strand.
GATGCTTCAGAAAAGGGTCAGTGAGTTTGAAAGCTCAGAGGCTGATGTGCTGGTGACTTCCTGCCCTGGCTGTATGTTTCAGCTTTCAAAGATGATTGATCACCCGCGAGTCATACATACTGTTGAAATAGTTGAGGAGATGCTTGAGATAAAGGGAAAAGAAACGGATTAGAAAGGAGCTTAAGGTTTGTGTTAAAGTATAGTTATTCAAGAAAATAATGTGTTTACTTTGAGGGGCTTTGCCCCTCAAACTCCCCAATATGGTTAAATTATTAAATCCTTACTGGGGTTTCAAAGGGGCGTAGCCCCTTTGAGAGGGCTATGCCCCCTCAAAGTTCTGGTTGAGGTTTTCGGAGTAGGTGAATTATAAATAAATCGATATCTTAGAGCCTGTAGAACAGGCTCTAAAAGGAGGTCGGAGATGCCAATATACGAGTATAAATGTAATAGTTGTGGGGCAGAGTTTGAGAAACTGGTATTTGGCTCTCAGAAGGTAACATGCCCTGACTGTAGCAGTGACGACCTGACAAAGAAGTTTTCCGTGTTTGGAATGAGCGGAGTGGAAAAGCCCTTTGCAGGCTCATCAGGTTGCTCAAGCTGTGGAAGCAGCGGAAGCAGTAAATGTAGCTCCTGCAAGTAAGCCTTACCTTGGGTAAGAAAAGGGGTTGTTCCTAAGGATATCATCCAGTCTAAGTGGCGAAAGCCTGTACTGAAAGGCAGTAAGCCCCTTTTCGCTGTAATATCTACCGTTTGCCTTCCAGGAGCCCTCCCACCTTATGTAAAGGATCAGCTTTTCCCTATCAATGTCCACCCACTCGGGCTTGAAACTCAGGGTTGCGTGGTCGAACTCCTTGATTGAGCTTATTATCTTCAGATAACCCTTTCTGGTGCAGTAGGTCTTAAATACCGAGCGGTCGCCCTGAAGATAGGCATCCTTCAGCTTTTCTGCAATCCTGAATGCCTCCTTTGTAAGCATTGCCTCCTGAGGCACGGGCTTTTTCTCCTTAGAAGAGCAGGCACCTATTAGGGACAGTCCAAGCAGAATCATTAACACTATGGAAAAGGACTTTTTCATTCGGCCTCCTTTAAGGATATGAGAAAGTCTCTGTTTTCCTTGTACCAGTTAACGGTTCTTTTTATACCCTCTTCTATCCTGACTTTTGGCTCCCAGCCAAGCAGGGTTCGGGCCTTTGTGATGTCAGCCCAGGTGGCCTCAACATCCGCAGGGTGTCGCTCAAGCCAGTTTATCTGTGCCTTCTTGCCAAGGGCCTCTTCTATAAGGTTGATCACATACATGAGCACCACGGAGTTGTCGTTTCCAAGGTTAATAATCTCGTAACCCTTCTGGTCAAGACACCTTATGGTTCCATCAGCTATGTCGTCAATGTAGGTGAAGTCCCTTTTCTGTTTACCATCACCGAAGACAGGTATTGGTTTTCCCCTATCGATATTTTTGATAAACTTAAAAATGCTCATGTCAGGTCTGCCAGCAGGCCCATAAACAGTAAAGTATCTGGGTATGATGATGTCCAGTCCGTAAAGGTAGTGGTAACTGTAGCAGACCGCTTCAGCTGCCTTTTTGGTTGCTCCGTAAGGGGCGAGGGGCGTGTCGGTTCTCTGGCTTTCAGAAAAGGGCATTTCGTTAAAACCATAGAGGCTTGATGTGGATGCAAGGACAAACCTGTTTACACCCCTGTCTTTACAGCACTCAAGCAGGTTTATCGTGCCCTTTACATTGGTGTCAAGGTAAACCCAGGGGTCTTTAACCGAATACCTGACACCTGCCCTTGCTGCAAGGTTTATACAGGCATCAAAGTTGTGTGCTTCAAAAAGGGACTTAACTGTATCGTAATTCACTATGTCCCCTTCCACAAATGTAAAACCCTGAAACCCCTCAAGCTGTTTAAGCCTCCACCTTTTAAGCCTTGGGTCGTAGTAGTCGTTCAAATCATCAATACCCACTACAGAGTCTCCTCTTTTAAGAAGCCCCTCTGCCACCTTGCTTCCTATAAAACCCGCAACTCCTGTTACCAGAACCTTCATGTCTCCTCCATTCTTTATTGATTGTTTTAAAAGCTTTTTCTTTTTGTATCAACCTGTTATGATATAATGATAATGCCCTAAGTTGCAAGTGTACATAAAGCCTGTGAGCTGGTTCAGTACACACAGTGCCCTGAGCTTTGAAGGAAAGCCTTTCAAAAAGGTGCCTTAATCATGGTAAAAAAGACAGTAGTTATAATTCTTTTGATCCTTTTTCCCTTTGTGTCTTCAGTCGGTGCAGAGGAAAAGGGCCTTACCATATCTGGTCCCTTCATAAAGACAGAAGGGGCAAGGTTCACCGTAAGTTTTGAGCTTAAGGCCACAAAGCAGTACAGCCAGTCAATAAGGCAGTCCCTTACAAAGGAGTTCAATGTCTATGTTGACCTCTTCAGACACTGGGGAATATGGCCTGACGAGTTTATAAAGGGAAAAAAGTATGTAAGAACCCTCAGTATAGATCCTATAAAAAAGGAGTTCGTCGGTGGCTCCTTTGATGGTGAGGTCTATCTTTATAAGAGGTTTAAGGGCTTTGAGAGTCTTCTTAAGTGGTTTTTGACTTTTGACAAGGCCCTTGAGGAGTCAATGGTGGGGCTTGAGCCAGGAAGGTACTATGTGAAGGTTACGGTGGAGTCAAAGAAGAGCGGACTTTCATCGCTTATATCAAATATCCTGATTTTGCTTCCCGTGCATGATTTAAAGATTGAAAAGAGCTCACCCTACTTGCTCTGGGATGGAAAGATCCTAAGGGTTGAAAGATGAGCAGTTACGCTGTTACAAAGATATTTCTTATCCTGCTTTTTAATCTCTCCATAATAGCCATTCTTACCCTTGGGTTCTTTATATTCAAGAGCCTCTTTAAGCTCTATATTGCAAAGAGAAACAGGGTGATTGGGTATCGGTTCAGGACAAAGATAGTTGCCCTCTTTGTGACCATCACCCTTATACCATCGGTGCTACTTTTTTTGATTGCCACAGGCGTGCTGTCTGCCTATATAGACCGGTGGTTTAGCCCCAATATAAAGATACCCATTGAAAACGCCATGTTTATTGCCCAGACCTTTTATGAAAAGGAAAAACAGAAGGTTCTTGAAGAGGGTAAACGCTTCCTGAAGGGCCTTCCCATTTCAAAGGAATACAGAACAAGGTGGTTAAAGAAGGCCTCTGAAAAAGATACCGAGACCGTCAGGGCAGCCTTTAAAGGAGTTGAGGGTGTTGAGGTTATTACATCTCCAGAGGGTGACATCATACGGGCGGCAATCCCTGTAATCAGGCAGGGCAGGGTAAGAAATGTGCTTTTAATCGAGGAGACCCTTCCAAAACAGTTCGTGCTTCACGCTGAAAAGATAAAGGAGGACTACGAAAACTTTCTTACCCTTTATCAGTGGAAGATACCCCTTAAGACAAATTACATCCTGCTTATGGGATTCCTTACACTTTTGATAGTCTTTGCTGCCATATGGGTTTCCCTCAAAATATCGAATTGGATAAGCGTTCCAATCCAGAAGCTGGCCTATGCTACTGAGCAGGTTGCAAAGGGAGACCTGGATGTAAGGGTTGACCTCAAAAGAGACGACGAGATGGGCATGCTGGTTGACTCCTTTAACAAAATGGTCAAAGAGCTTAAGGAGATAAAGGAGTCCCTTGAGAGTGCCTATCTTGAGTCTGACCGAAGGAGGGTCTGTTTTGAAAATATCGTCGAAAATATAGACTCCGGGGTGGTCTCTGTAAATGAAAAGGCAGAGGTCATAACCATAAACTCCACTGCCGCTGAGATACTGGGCGTTAAGACAGAGGAGTTGGTGGGAAAGAGATACGAAAGGATTTTTGATTATATAAAATCCAAGGAGATAGTGGAGTTCTTCAGAGGGATAAGACTTGCGGAGTTTAATAGTTCAACAAGGCAGTTTGAGGTGAAAATAGGTGGGCATACCAGGGTGTTGAAGGTGTTTGTTTCCAACCTTAGAGACAGCTATGGCCATTCGCTTGGGTTGTTAGTGGTCTTTGAGGACATAACAGAGTTACTTAAGGCACAGCAGGCCCTTGCATGGCAGGAGGTGGCAAGGAGGATGGCTCACGAGATTAAGAATCCCCTCACGCCGATTAAGCTTTCTGCAGAGAGGATACTGAAGAAGTGGAAAAGGGGAGATGATAACCTTGGAAGTGTTATTGAGAGTGCAACTAATACTATAATAAAAGAGGTTCAGCAGCTTCAGAGCATGGTTAATGAGTTTTCAAGGCTTGGCAGGATGCCCCAGATAAGAAGGTCTGAGACTGATTTCAACGAGCTACTGGATGAGCTAAAACAGATTTATCGTGACTTTGATGACAGGCTGAAATTCATCACAGAGGGTGACCTGCCGAAGGTCAAGATTGACCGTGACCAGATAAAAAGGGCATTAATGAACCTGATTGACAACGCAATAGCTGCTACTGATGATGGAGGAAGCATCACCCTTTTGGTAAAGTATCATGAAAGTCCAGGGCAAATAGGCATTGAGGTTCGGGACACTGGAGTCGGTGTTTCAGAGGAGGACAGGGATAAACTGTTTTTGCCCTACTTTTCAAAAAAGAAGGGTGGCACTGGACTTGGACTTGCCATTGTGCATAAGATTATAACAGACCACGGTGGTAAGATAAGCGTCAGTGACAATGAACCAAGGGGGACGGTTTTTAACATTGGATTACCTGTGGACTGAGCAGGGTAAGAGATTTGTTTAAGGAGTTTTTTGTATGCAATACACAGTGCTTGTGGTGGATGACGAGGCAGGAATAAGGGAGAGCCTCAAGGACATACTGGAAGACGAGGGTTACGAGGTTTTAACCGCTGCCAATGCCCAGGAGGCAGTAGACCTGTTTAACCATTCTTCACCTGACCTTGTTTATCTTGATATATGGCTTCCAGACCGTGACGGACTTGAGGTGCTTGAGGAGATAAAGGCAAAGGACAGCTCCATTCCAGTTGTGATGATATCAGGACACGGAACCATTGAGGTCGCAGTAAAGGCTACAAAGCTTGGTGCCTACGACTTCCTGGAAAAACCCCTTTCCCTTGAAAGGGTGCTACTTACAGCACAAAGGGCCATCGAAAGGGGAAGGTTAGAGTTAGAGTACAGGCAGTTAAAGTCAAAGCTTTCAGACAGATACCAGTTTGTGGGACGCTCAGATACGGTAAGAAAACTCAGGGAAGAGGTTGAAAGGGTGGCAAAGACCAGCAGCAGGGTTTTAATTACAGGAGAAAGTGGCACTGGAAAGGAGCTTATTGCAAGGCTCATTCACGAAACGAGCCCAAGGAGTCATCAGCCCTTTGTGGAGGTAAACTGTGCAGCCATTCCACAGGAACTTATCGAAAGTGAGCTTTTCGGGCACGAAAAGGGCTCTTTTACAGGGGCCCATGAGAGAAAGAAGGGCAAGTTTGAGCTTGCCGACAGAGGCACCCTGTTTCTTGACGAGATCGGGGACATGTCACTTCTTACTCAGGCTAAGGTCCTGAGGGTAATAGAGACACAGGAGTTTCAGAGGGTAGGAGGTAGCAAGAACATAAAGACCGATGTCCGAATCATAGCTGCGACAAACAAAAACCTGGAGGAGGAGGTCAGAAAGGGTAACTTTCGGGAAGACCTCTTTTACAGACTAAATGTCATACCCATCCACATACCACCACTGAGAGAGAGAAAGGAGGATATCCCTGTTTTGGTTGATTATTTCTTAAAGACCATCTCTGCTGAATATGGCCGTCCACCAAAGACCATAAAAGATGATGCCCTTCAGTTAATGATGCAGTATGACTGGCCAGGTAATGTAAGGGAGCTTAAAAATGCAGTTGAAAGGCTGGTAATAATGTGCCCCTCTGATGAGATAACGGCCAGGGATATTGCCTCCTTTAAAAAAGACTCAACCGAGGATTACTTTTCCTATAAAACCCTGAAGGAGGCAAGAGAGGCCTTTGAGAGAGACTTTATATTGAGAAAGCTTAAAGAGAATAACTGGAATATATCCCGAACTGCAGAGATACTTAACATAGAACGAAGCAATCTATACAGAAAAATCAAAAGCTACGGAATTCAGATACACACTTGACAAAACAGATCTTTTCTGGTAATATATCAAGTCTTTTTAAGAGAGACTTGGGAGGTTCAAGTGCCAACAATACAACAGTTAATAAGAAAAGGCAGAAAGAGGATCAAGGAAAAGACCAAGAGTCCTGCTTTACAGGGCTGTCCACAGCGTCGTGGAGTGTGCACAAGGGTGTACACCACTACACCCAAGAAACCAAACTCGGCTTTGAGAAAGGTTGCCAAGGTAAGGCTGACAAATGGTTATGAGGTAATTGCATATATTCCTGGTATCGGACACAATCTGCAGGAGCACTCAATCGTTCTCATAAGAGGTGGAAGGGTCAAGGACCTCCCTGGTGTGAGGTATCACATCGTAAGGGGTGCGCTTGATACGCAAGGTGTTGCTGACAGGCGTCAGGGAAGATCAAAATACGGTGCCAAGAGACCAAAATAGGAGAGTAGCAGATGCCAAGAAGAAGGGTAGCAGAAAAAAGAGAGGTTTTACCAGATCCCAAATACAACAGTAAGCTCGTAAGTAAGTTTATAAACGCAATCATGAAGGACGGTAAAAAGTCCCTTGCAGAGCGTATCTGTTATGGGGCCTTTGAGATAATCCGGGAAAAGACCGGTGAGGACCCACTGAAGGTCTTCAAGACTGCTATAGATAATGTTCGCCCCGTTATAGAGGTCAGGCCTCGCAGGGTTGGTGGTGCAACCTATCAGGTTCCTGTTGAGGTCAGGCCAAACCGTAGCCTGGCACTTGCCTTCAGGTGGATAAGAGATAACTCCAGAAAGAGGGGTGAACGAACCATGATGCAGCGGCTTGCAGCTGAGTTGCTTGATGCATACAACGGCACGGGTGCTTCTGTTAAGAAGAAAGAGGATACCCACAAGATGGCAGAGGCTAACAGGGCCTTTGCTCACTACAGGTGGTAGGTTAACCTCTTAGGATTCCCTATTAGTAAGAAATTAATTTGCTTAATAGCTTGATGTGATAACTATTGTCTTTTAAAGGAGAAGGAGTAAGCGGTGAGGTTTCCATTAGAAAAAGTCAGAAATATCGGTATCATGGCCCACATTGATGCGGGCAAAACCACTACCACGGAAAGAATCCTTTACTATACAGGTGTGACATACAAGATAGGTGAGGTTCATGAAGGCACTGCTGTGATGGACTGGATGGTTCAGGAACAGGAAAGGGGAATCACCATTACCTCTGCTGCAACCACCTGTTTTTGGCGGGAGCACAGGATAAATATAATTGACACACCAGGCCATGTGGACTTCACGATTGAAGTGGAAAGGGCATTGAGGGTGCTTGACGGTGCAGTGGCTGTGTTTGATGCAGCAGCAGGCGTGGAGCCCCAGTCAGAGACCGTCTGGAGGCAGGCCAACAAGTACAGGGTGCCAAGGATAGCCTTCATGAACAAGATGGACAAGATGGGTGCTGACTTCTTTATGTCCGTAAACTCCATGGTTGAGCGTCTTGGTGCTAATCCCGTGCCTGTGCAGATTCCAATCGGTGCTGAAGAGACCTTCAGGGGCCCCATAGACCTTGTGAAGATGAGGGCCTTTTATTTTGATGACGAAACACTGGGGGCCAAGTTTGTGGAGGATGAGATACCCGATGAGTACAGGGCTCAGGCTGAGGAGTACAGGGAGAAGATGCTTGAGGCCCTTGCTGATGTGGATGAAAATATAATGGAGAAGTATCTGAACGGTGAGGACATCACCGAAGAGGAGATAAAGAAGGCACTCAGACAGGGGACGCTTGAGATGAAGATTACCCCTGTGCTTTGTGGCTCTGCCTTCAAGAACAAGGGTGTGCAGCTTTTACTTGATGCAATAGTTGATTATCTGCCATCACCGATTGATATACCACCAGTTAAAGGTAAGACCCCTGATGGACAGGATGCCGAGAGGAAGGCATCCGATGATGAGCCCTTTGCAGCTCTGGCCTTTAAGGTGATGACAGACCCTTATGTTGGGCAGCTTACATACATAAGGGTCTACTCGGGTGTGATGACTGCAGGCTCCTATGTTTACAACATTACAAAGGACAAAAAGGAACGCATAGGAAGACTTCTTAAGATGCATGCCAATAAGCGTGAGGAGATAAAGGAGATAAGGGCAGGTGATATCGCCGCTGCAGTGGGTCTTAAATACACCCTTACAGGTGATACCCTCTGTGACGAGAGCAATCCAATCATACTTGAGGCAATGGAGTTTCCCGAGCCCGTTATCTCCATAGCCATTGAGCCAAAGACCAAGGCTGACCAGGAAAAGCTTTCAGCAGCACTTGCAAAGCTTGCCCAGGAAGACCCATCATTTAGGGTAACCTTTGATGAGGAGACAGGACAGACCCTTATCTCTGGTATGGGTGAGCTTCATCTTGAGATAATAGTTGACAGGCTGATAAGGGAGTTCAAGGTTGGCGCAAATGTGGGTAAACCACAGGTTGCCTACCGTGAGACCATCAAGAAACCAGCCAAGGCAGAGGGTAAGTTCATCCGTCAGACAGGTGGTCGTGGTCAGTACGGTCATGTTCTTATAGATGTGGAGCCCCTTGAAAAAGGTAAGGGTTTTGAGTTTGTCAACAAGATAGTAGGTGGTGTGATACCAAAGGAGTACATACCTGCTGTTGAAAAGGGAATAAAGGAGGCCATGGAGTCGGGGATACTGGCAGGTTATCCAGTGGTGGATGTGAAGGTCACCCTTTATGATGGTTCCTATCACGAGGTTGACTCCTCGGAGATGGCCTTTAAGATTGCAGGCTCCATGGCATTTAAGGATGCCTGTCAGAAGGCAAACCCCGTGCTTCTTGAACCTATAATGGCTGTTGAAGTGGTTACACCTGAGGATTACATGGGTGATGTTATTGGTGACCTTAACTCAAGAAGAGGCAAGGTTCAGAGCATGGAGAAAAGGGGTAATTCCCAGGTTATCCGTGCTGAGGTCCCCCTTTCAGAGATGTTTGGTTATGCAACAGACCTCAGGAGTAAGACACAGGGCAGAGCAACTTACACCATGCAGTTTTCCCATTACGAGGAGGTTCCAAAGAACATTGCAGATACAATAATCTCAAAAGTTAAGGGAGAGTGAAAAAAAGTAGAGATTTTTTTGTTCCCTTTTTGGTATATTATTAATCCGTTTTTGATAGGCATAGAAAGTAAAACAAATTTAAGGCTCTATAGAGACAAGAGGAGGAGTTATGGCAAAGGAGAAATTTGAAAGGACGAAACCCCATGTAAATGTGGGAACCATCGGGCATGTAGACCATGGTAAGACCACATTAACGGCAGCGATAACGAAGGTGCTGGGGCTAAAACAGATGGCACAGTTTACGAGCTATG